>JANMWO010000268.1:0-26854 GCA_031394025.1 Acidobacteriota bacterium | reverse complement strand
ACGCGGAGTCAACCGCGAAGATGTCTTTTATTCTCATCGGGATCGGGAAACATACCTGACTCTGGTGCAGGATCAACGCAACGATGCCGGAGTGCGTATATTGGGTTGGTGCTTGATGACCAATCACGTGCATTGGGTGGTAGTGCCGGAACAGGAAGATTCCCTGGCGGTACTATTCCGTAGAGTAAACGGGAGGTATGCGCAGTATCTGAATGCTGGACGGCGACGTACCGGACACCTGTGGCAGAACCGCTATTTCTCTTGCCCGGTGTCGGCGGAGAAGGAGGAAATTGTATTGCGCTACACGGAGTGGAATCCGGTGCGAGCAGCCATGGTGGATAGGCCGGAGGAGTACAAATGGTCGAGCGCAGCGTCGCACTTGATTGGCCCCGGTGCCGAGCGAATCCCCTTATTAGATTGGACTTATTGGAGCAACCTGGGTGGAGGTGAAGAATGGAAACGCCGATTGGAATTGACAGAAGACGTGCGCGACGTGCAGCGCTTAAGACGCGCAACATACGCCGGATCGCCGCTAGGTTCCGAGGGTTTCATGGCGGAAATAGAGGAAAGATTTGGACGTCAATGGAGGAAGCCCGGTCGTCCAAAGAAGGATGTGGGAAAAGCTGAAAAGGGGACAGGGCGGACTGCTACAGTATCGGCAGGATGAAAAGGTGTAAGATCAGGCTGACCGAGTTTTTTATCAGATTTATGGAGACCAACCCCGATCCCCGCATCGCAGAGGTGTTGCGGCTCATCGAAACTGAGTCGTTGCCCTGGAATTGTACTGTCGCTATGTTGGCTGGTCATATTTATATGTCCTCATCTCGTCTTTCTAACCTTTTCAGATCCACAACAGGCTTAACCGTGGGGTACTGTTTGCACAGAAGTCCGATTGAAAAAGCAAAGACACTTTTGGTACACAGCACCTTGTCGATTAAGGAAATTGCATCCTCCCTTTGCTTTTCCGATGGCCACCACTTTTGTCGTTCGTTTACAACAACTGTCGGATGTTCACCTAAACAATTCAGAAGAATAACAGTAGAAACTGGCACGTAATGGGCATTGCTTCGCACTGGTTGTTATGGCAATATTTCATTGAAAGGATGCTTAAACGCATCTATTCCAACTGAACCACAAAGGAGACATATTGTGAATAATAAACTTGGCGGCTTCGCCTTAGGCACGCTTCTGGCGGCCAGTATTTTCGCACCTCAGGTGCTTTCGGCTGCGGATTGCTGTAAATATTGCGGTGGCGGGGGCACTGGCTCAGAAACTACTCGCTGGTCTGAGACTTGTGGCACTTGTTACGTTTCTCTGTGTAACTCGCATGATGAGAGGAGCCCTAATTGCACCGGAGATAGTTATCCATGCACCGATAACTATATTGATCAATGCGGCTCTTGGGTAACGTGTTCATAAGGAGGATTGAAACATGTTAAAACATACTATGAGTATCAAACGAAGCGGTCAGTTTCTTCTGTGGTCCGCAGTAGCACTGCTTAGCTTGAATGTTGGACGGTTGATATACAACAGTTCTGTACATGTGCAGGCAGCGTCATATGTTCCGTATACGGTCATCCGAACCGAAAAGGGCTTCGATCAATCTGGCAGTCTGAAATACACAAACCATTATATTGAAGCCTTACGGTCTGACGGTTCCACGATGTGGAAGGGTTCTACTAAAGATGTCCAACAACGCAAGATCTTCTTTGCAAATGGAGATGAAATACGAACCAACGAACTTCCGGCAAGAAAAAGCACTTACCCAAAAGCGCACGTCGGAATACCATTTCAGAGAAACTCAGCGTCTTCCTGCTTTAATGTTGATGAACTTAAAGCAGGGTGGGCTCCGGGTGGGGAAGACATGGTCGGAGGCCATCGGGCTTTTAGATTAGTGAACAAATCTAGCAACCGAACCATGACCGTCTGGTACGGCTTAGATGCTGGGTGCGCTTTACTCCAACAAAGGTTTGAGCATGAAACGGGAGTGACGGAGCAGTCTTTGGCTGCTCTAATTCTCGGAGAGCCAGACACTTCTCACTTTCAGGTGTCGGACACATTTGCAGAGGTACCTCCATCTGTACTTCTAAGCTGTTCAGGCGCTGGAAGTGTCTGCAAATCAGAGATGCCAGAGTCCATCAAGCAAAAACTTGATAAGCGCTACGCTGATGCACGTGCCAAAAACCTTGATCCTCTCTTATAGGAAAGGGACAAAAGGCCGAGAAGCTGAAAACACATGTTCATATCCGATGATAACTGGCGTTTATGAGTTCCAGAAAGCATTTCCTATTAGTTGCAGTGGGCAGTGCAGGTGATGTATTCCCTATGGTCTCCATAGGCGCCAGTCTTGGATTGCGGGGACATCAAGTGACAGTAGTTGGCCCGCCGGTCAATCGCGAGTTCGCGATCCGCAATGGAATAGATGACTACGTTCCCATTAGCAGTGACAATCAGTATGCTTCTAGCCTTAAGGATAAATATCTATTAGAAACCCGCTATCACGGGTTGTTCTTGTTACGCTATGCAGTGGCGTGGAACACAACCATCTACACCGAAATACGGCTCAGGGCATGCCCTGAGCTTAGGATATTGTCTGTAGATAGGCCAAATGTGTGGGGAGACTTACTTGCTCACACTCAACTCAAGATTCCGCTCCTCCGTGTGAGCATTGACTTGCCGATCACTGGAGAAGACCGGTCAAATGTTATGACATTACCCGCTGGCCGCCCGCAACAACGATTAATGGCCAGTTGGTTTCACGCGTGGAATGAGAACATGCAGCAACTTGGGGTACACACTGGCACAAATCAACCGATGAGGCTGTTTCGTAAAGTTCGGCCCTCAGTACCGACTATTGGACTGTGGCCAGACTCGATAACAGGTGGTTGGGGAAAAAGGGCTGGCGTGCAAAGTTTCGGCTTCGTTCCGCCTTCTAATATCGGGGTCGATAAATGCGGAACGTATATACCTCAACCTGATCGAAAGGTTGTCGTATTTGTTGCGGGTACGGAAGGCACAACCAAAGATTGGCTTGGCAAATTTATCAAGGTCAGTATTCAGGTGTGTAAATGTCTGGGCTGTGATGGGGTCGTTGTTGGTGGTGAAGTGGAAGATATCACAGATGAGTTTCCGCCATTTTTCACTTGGGAGAAATTTAGACCCTTATCCACACTGCTTCCATACTCAAGCGTAATAGTCCATCATGGGGGGA
Organism: Acidobacteriota bacterium; assembly: GCA_031394025.1. Taxonomy (GTDB): domain Bacteria; phylum Acidobacteriota; class Terriglobia; order Bryobacterales; family Bryobacteraceae; genus JANXSF01. The sequence goes on along the minus strand of JANMWO010000268.1, from coordinate 23,643 downwards.
TTGGTACCGCTGCCGCCGCCCTGAAGTATGGGGTTCCACAGTTAGTTATTCCTCGAGTGTTCGCCCAGCCCTACAATGCTGAAAGGTTGCAGCGCATGGGGCGCTTTGTGTAGTTATGCCACCTAAGAGCTATACAGTCAGCAATGCCACAGAGCAAATCCGGGCCATGTTGGCAAATGTGGATATTCCGTCCCAGATAAGGAAAGTATATGACGACTCCAAATTAGAAGTAGACATGCCAACCCTTTGCGAGTTCTTAGAGAAGTGGGAACTTAAAAGCAAACGTTCTTAGTAATAGCGTTTTACTTGGGTGTCTCTATCACCTGTGGGCCTGATGGAACTAACTGGGCCCCAAGCCCAACAGTCTCCAAAGCGTTCGATTGAATCACCTACGGAAAACCCTACGGAAAACCACGGAAAACCCGGTCAGCCTGAACTTACCCTTTAACGATGATGTGGGATTCTGGGGTCAAAGACCTTAAATCCCGAGGTCGACGGCATTTGGCAGTCCTCCAAAAACTACTAAACCAATTATGACGCAACGACTTTACGTTGAATGGAATCATTCAATGGAAGGGCTTTAACGCGCTTGAATGGCGAATCCCCGGCTCTCCATGGCGGGGACAATCCAGAACCCAAGTCCAAGCCTGTCTCGTATGGAACGAGTATGGAGGCTCGCTTAAAACTTTCCCAGTAATTTGGGGGCAGGGCCGCCGAAAAATGGATTTTGCTGAGTATAAACCATACTCGAGCTAATTTGTTCTAATACAAACGGAACTCTATGATAACAGGCTGGTCCGAGTTCCCGGGCACGTGGGAAAATCTGTACGGGAGCCTTCAGTCGGCACGGAGTAAGCTTAGGTTAGTTGTTTTTATTCAATGCTTTACGGCATGGGTTCGGGATTTGAGGTCTTTGTCCCTCAGATTTGTCCCTCAGATCCTGCAAACGATACTTTCCTGGTCGGAGATACCGGCCTTCCACTATTTCGCCGAGGGTTAAGTTGCGATTGAGTTGCTTCCCCGCTGGTAAATCAATAGGCATTATAGGTGTCCTCACAGTTTCAATCAGCCCAGCATATTGCCTGGTGCTAAGATCTCCACCTGTTACCCCCAAGTTCGGCTTGAAAAAGGAAGCTAGGTTAGGCAAGGTTACATCGGCAGCGAACAACAAGCGGGCCTTGTCAAGGGGCAAAACCCGAGCCGTGGCATTGTTTGTGTTTGACAATGTGATTTGAACTGGAATATCACGTCCGATGGGAATAGTGATTGGGGTGACAATCTTAACCTTGATGCCACTGTATTTTCTAGAAAACTCATCCGGTTGAAACCCAAACAAGTTGGTTTCCGAGGAGGCCCAAAGCAAAAGCAAAATCGGAATAACGAAGCGGCGAAGACAAATCATAATGGGAAAACTGGGTCAGCCTGATCTTGTACTGTTTCATCCTATCAATATGGAGGCAGAGCCAGTTGGCACTTCTCCTGGTTTCTAATGTATTTTGTCCGCAGATGAGTACAAATGCGCGCCAATAATGATTTCGACCTTCAGATGAGCCGAAATATTAAGAACAGATTAACTCTCGTAACAAAACAAGCATTGGCTTCACTATACAGTTATGATGCAAGCCAAACTGTTTTTCCTTTCAGTGCTGATGGGCCTGTCTAGTGTAGCCGCCACCTTAACGGTGTCGAATATCGAAGTAAATCAGGCCATCCAGACTACTACCAACACAATAACGCCGTTTGTCGCGGGAAGGGGAACCACCGTCCGTGCGACTCTCGCAGTGACCAGTCCGGCCGCGCCGGTCGTAGGCATCTCTGGCAGACTCCACATATTTGTCTCTGGGGTTGAGATTACGCCGATCGCCGGATTGTTGCCCATTAACGCGCCTTTCACCGCAGTGGTGGCGCCGAATCGGACCAACCAGAACGATACTCTTAATTTCGAAATCCCCGCAGGGCCGGCGGGTATCCCGGCATCCGCCGCGGTAACGTTTCGCGTCGATCCGACAGTGGCGGTGGCGGATACCGCAGTCTCGCTGACTACTCCGAACATCACGTTCGTTAGCCGCACCGCTCCGTTACTTTACTTCACCCGCATCAACTACACGCCGTCCGGGCTTGGCCTTCCCGACATACTTGCGGTTCAGCCGGGTGTGGGCGACGCTTTTGTGCGCGGGATTCTTCCAGTGGATGAATCCACACCTACGCTGTACCAGCAAGGATTGTTTCCGACCCTCGGCTATTCGGGCGACGCCAACGGAGACGGCATACTTGAGGCGCTGGCGGCGGACGGCAATAATCTGATTTCGCTGCTCGCCTCGTGCCGCCAATTGATCGTCAATAGCGGAGTTGGAGCAAGCGACAGAATATTCCTTTATGGATGGCTCAACGGCAATCCAATCAATGGCAACGGGCTAGGGCAAGTGGGTGGCCGCAATGCGTTTGGCAATACGCAGGGGATCCGCTATCAGCGTTCTTATGCCCACGAACTGATGCATAACTTTGGCTTCGATCACAATCCAGGCGCCACCACGATTGGTGAAGTGGGTTGGGATACCGGAGCCCGTCTCGTCGGGAATCCCGCTACTAACTCAACCACCACCAACGTAAAGCCAGGCACGCTGAGGGACATCATGGACGGGGGATTAGTAACCAACCAAGCTTGGATCCATCCCAATCAGAGCGGAGCATGCGGAGGCGCCAGTTGTGTTTCGTATCAACAATTACTTGGTTCGCCAACACTGGCCCCCGATTCGGCTGGCGATTTCTCAACCGATGTGCTGGTTGTGCAAGGTATCTTCGATCCAACCGGTGAGAGGCTACTTCAACTCAAGCCCGCATTCCGGTATCCCTGGCGGTCACAACCAACTCAATTGCGTAAGGAACAGCAGTCCCGATATGCGGTTCGAGTTGTCACCGCCAACGCCCAAGTTACAGTGCCGTTCAACCCCTATGTGGCTGACGACGGCGAGAAGAACGCACCGGCGGTGTTTGGCTTCTTTGAGGTGATGGTTCCAGTGAGCGGGGTAGTACGCAGTATCTCTATTACGGACATTGGCGGCACCCGCACTTTCGGAGCCATCGAAGGCGGACAGCAGGCGCCAAGTGTGCAGATAGTTACGCCAGTCGATGGCACAAGGCTTGGCCGCATTGCAACAGTGGTGGCCAAGTTGGCCTCGGGAGCTGGAACTAACATCATGTATCAGGCTGCTTACAGTCCTGACGGCGGCAAGACTTTCGTACCCATTGCAGTCGACCTGAAAGAGCCGAATTTTTCCTTCGACGCAACCGCCGTGCAGTCCTCGGCAGGCCAGGGTTTGATCCGCGTCTTCGTCAGCGATGGATTGAATACCGCGTTTGCAGACGTTACCAAACTGACCACTCCGGGTATGGTCGTCGATAGTGTTCTGAACGCGGCCAGCTACAAAGGCAATGGCGTTTCGCCTGGGGAAATCATCACAATCTTCGGGCTTGGCATTGGTCCAGCGGTTGGAGAAGGTTTGAAGTTGACACCGGCAGGCTTGGTTGACACCACATTGGGCGGCACGCGGGTGCTGTTCGACGGCCAGCCAGGGCCAATGATTTATGCAAGCGACCGTCAGGTAAGCGCGGTGGTACCTTACGGGATCGCTGGGAAATCAAGAGTCAATATTGAAGTTGAGTACCTTGGCGGAAAGACCGATCCAGTACCAACTTCGGTAAATAAGACATATCCCGGCATCTTCACGCTGAACGCTTCTGGCACAGGGCCTGGAGCAATTTTGAATGACGATTTCCGCGTGAACTCGGCAACCACCCCGGCGGCGCGGGGCAATGTGGTGGCAGTATACGCCACCGGCGAAGGCGTGACCAATCCGCCGAGTACGGACGGCAAGCCTGGAACTGTGCCGTTGCCACTACCTGTTCTTCCGGTGACTGCAAGTGTCGGCGGCCAATCGGCGGATGTGTTGTTTGCAGGTACGGCCCCGGGATTAGTGGCTGGAGTGATACAGGTGAACGTACGAATTCCAGCAGCACTTACGCCAGGCACCTCGGTGCCGATCATTTTGAACATGGGCGGAGTGAGTAGCCAGTCTGGAGTAACGGTGGCGGTGCGCTAGCGGGTATTGTTGCGGGGCGATAAGAAGGTGGGGTGTCTCATTTAGTTAGATGCAGGTGCAGAGAGGACACCCCGTCCCGAACCTCGACTGTGTGCACGTACTCGTGCGTGAAAGCAATTTGCTTCTCAAATCCTTTGAGTCATCGACACGTGGATCACCCAAGCGGTGAGGTGTGTAAAACGAAAACAACAGGCAAGGATGCCCAATGTCACTTGGTTTTCCCACAATAGGGCAGCTTCAACTGTTGAAGGAGGGTGCTGTCTCTGGAGGACCGCTCCCTGGCGGTCACGGCTCTGTCGAATCAGTGCGTTACAGAGGCACGACCGCCAGGGAGTGATTCTTCCATCCCCAAGTTATGTCCCAAAATCGACGAAATCCTGTATGGGTGTGTCAAAACTAAGTGACATTGGGCAAGGATGCCTGTTCCACCAAACCCAAAGCCCAATGTTTGCAACGTGAAACAGACATACTTGCCTGTTGTTTTCGTTGGTAAGTGGGCGTCAACTGCCGTTTTTAGAGTTATGTACAGTTCCGCCGCATCCCGGACGACCCACGCCATGGACACTTTTTTCGCTAAGGCTATATCCTCCAGCGTCCGGTAAATATCCGGCGGAAAGCTGATCGGCGCACGCACAGAGGCCGCCATCTCGTCCGACATCTGCTTGTCCTTCCGTCTGTTGCTGGTTTTCATCGAATAACTTAAGGTTCACCACATTACACCATATCGGTGAAGTTGCAAGTTTGAAGGTTCTAAATATTTACCTCTCTGCCTCTCCCTTCCAAGGGACAGCGGACTTAGGGCGTATCCAGGCCCGTTCTCTCGGGCCTTGGCGCAGACGGGGCCACCAATCCGCAGGCTTTCGATGTCGGGCTGTCAAATCCGGCCTGGCTCTGCGGCTACAATTTAGACAATCGGGAAAATCCGGTTCGTACGTGTACCGGCCACACGGGAAAACTTGGGAAAACTTGGTCAGCCTGATCTTGCACTGTTTCATCCTATCAATATGGAGGCAGAGCCAGTTGGCACTTTTCCTGGTTTCTACAGATTTGGAGTCAACTGCAAAAGGGTTTTAGATTGAATAAGTTATGACATAGTTTAACATCCGACTGCGAGCGAATACCCTGTCAGGAGTTGGCGCGGCAAGAAGGAATCTGCGAGAGCGAACAAAGCGATATCCTAGGTATGCACGCCCAAGCTCGCCTAAAGAGCCGTAAAACTGTCCTTTTTGCATCGCCGGATTCACACGAAATTGTGCCAGTCGGCTCTGCCTCTTTTTTGGTCAGTCGAAAAAGTGTAAGTTCAGGCTGACCGGTATTCCACCCGATATTCCCCTATTGTCACAATCGCTACGCAATCAGATCGTGTAGAACGTTGCCTGAAACGTCGGTTAGTCGGAAATCTCGGCCGCTGTAGCGATAGCTGAGTTTTGTATGGTCAATGCCCATTAAATACAGGATTGTGGCGTGAATGTCGTGCACATGGACGGGTTTTTCCACTGCTTTGAAGCCGAAATCGTCGGTTGCACCATAAATTGTGCCGCCTTTGACAGCGCCGCCAGCTAGCCACATTGTGAACCCAAAAGGATTGTGATCGCGACCCCGTTTGGCCATGGCACCGCCTCCGCCCACTTCGCGCACCGGGGTACGACCAAATTCCGATCCGCAAACAACCAACGTGTCTTTATATAAGCCCCGAGCCTTCAGATCCTTGATCACGGCAGCAAAAGCCTGGTCCGAATTCCTGGCGTTTATCTTGTGACCAAGAATGTCTCCATGGGCATCCCAGGGGTCGCCTTTGGCATAATAAACCTGCGTCATGCGGACACCTTTTTCAGCCAGGCGAACAGCCATTAGCGCGCCGCGTGCCACATTACCGGGTCCGTACATATCCAGCGTTGTCTGCGACTCTTTGCGGATATCAAATACTTCCGGCGCATCGGTCTGCATGCGATAGGCAACTTCCATGGATTTAAGGACGCCTTCCACTTGCGGATCCGTTTCTGAACCACGGATCTTTTCCAGCTTCTGCAGCAGATCCAATTCCCGGCGTTGTTCCTGCATGGAGAACTTCGGATTGTTGACGAACCCCAGCACTTTTTTCGGATCGAAATTCTTTTCCACAACAATCTTCTTCAACTTTTCTTTGCCGTCTTTATCCAGCTCTTTGGCCTTGTCCATTTCCGGTTCCGGATCAATGGGCAGCCCATCTGGTCCCAGCGTTTCCACCTTATTTGCGATGAACGTACCTTGGGTAATGCCGGGTAGAAATCCGTTGCTCCAAAGTGGCGGGCCTACAGTAGTTGGAGTTTCCGGACAAAGGACAACGTAACCGGGTAGATTTTGATTTTCCGTACCCAGGCCATAGGTCATCCAAGCACCCATGGACGGGCGGCCGGCTTGATTGGCTCCGGTGTTCATCATCAGGCAGGCAGGTTCATGGTTGGGAATTTCTGTGAAGACGGATCGCACCCAGCAAATATCATCGACAACGCCAGACAGGTGCGGCCAAAGGTCACTGACGTCCATACCGCATTGCCCATATTTCTTAAACTTAAATGGCGATTTCATCAGTTCGCCGGTGCGCCGTTCCGTCTTGATGTCACCGCCGGGTAGCGGCTGCCCGTCATACTTATCCAGCATGGGTTTGGGGTCGAACGCGTCAATGGTGGAAAGTCCGCCATTCATAAATAGGAAAATAACGCGCTTCACTCGCTGTGGATGATCCAGCTTGGCAACTCCAAGATTTCCATCGGGAAGAGATACCGCACCTGCCCGGGCCATGGATTCGCCCAACATGCTGGCAAAAGCCGCCATGCCAAAGCCGTTTCCAACTTTTCGTAACGCTTCCCGCCGAGTTACCGGATTTCTGGATTTATGATTCGACATAACAATTGACCTTTCCCTAATTGATGAACATGAACTCAGAGGAACTCAGCAGTACTTTGACGTAGCGGCCCCAGGCGGTGGCTTCGTACTTCACTTCTGGCGCAGGCGGGACCACGCCACGCCGGCCCATGCCACCCATCATCCCCATTCCCATGGCCGCCTCAGCAGGCCCGACTTCTCCGCCGGGTGCAGCATCGGCCAGGATTCCATTGGCAGCGGGTTCCGGTTTCGCCAAATCACTTATAGGGGAAGTAGTCTCTGGATGAGGGTCGGCTTCCCCTTCTGTGGCATGAGGCTTTCGACCTGCAGGCGCACCGGGTTCAACCGACTTTTTCTTGCTTTCTTCAGTTTTCTTATTTTCTTCAAAGGCGCGCAACGGTTCTACACGAAGGAATTCCAAACCTAATTTAATTTCATCTTCCTTGGGTTCACGGCCATAGGCCAGCAGATAAACTTTTCGGATTCGTGCGCGGTTGTCCGGTTCCGTGCCCACTCGTTTGGCCAATTCTTCAGATTCCAGTTGCATGAAATCGCTGTTCATCAGAAACAACCGTTGCAACGGCACGGTGGTGCTGAAGCGCTTTTCTGTGCTGATGCTAGGGGACGGAAAGTCGAATAACTGAAGATAGGCATCCAACTTGTATCGGCTCACCTTACCGTAAACAGTGCGTCTGGTGAAGGCTGGCGTAAGTTCCTGAGAAGGCCCACCCAACGCGTCATCCAAATTGCCGGCCACGGCAAGAATGGAATCCCGAAGTTGTTCGGCGTTCATACGGCGTGGATTCGCTCGCCAATACAGCCGATTTCCGGAATCTTTGTCAAAGGCAACCTTGTCCATCTGCGTGCTCAATTGATATGTTGAACTGATCATTATTTTGCGATGAAGTTGCTTGATAGACATGCCGTTTTTCAAGAAATCCTGGGCCAAATATTCCAGTAGTTCGGGATTGGTAGGCCGTTCCCCTCCAAAGCCAAAATTGCTGGGCGTATCCACAATGCCTGTTCCAAAGTGACCTTTCCAAACACGATTGACCATCACCCGCATGGTAATTGGCTGCTTCAAGATTTGATCGGCCAACTGCATACGCCCGCTTCCCTGGTCCAGCAGAAAAGGTTCGTTTTCAGAGAACACACTCAGAAAATGACGGGGAACTTCCTCACCCAAAGTGTCGGGATTGCCGCGCAGAGCCAAGGCAATATTCACTGGCTTATCTGATTCCTTCACCCCATGGATAAAGGGGTAAAACGGTTCCATCTTTTTGCGAGCTGCTTCAATATCGGTTTGAACAGACTTCAGCCGGGCTTGCGCTTCTGCCCCAATGCGGCTTTCCAGAGCCCAGCCGCGGAACAACAGGACCCCGGGATTCCCCATGCGGCTACCGCCATCCATCATGGCGTTGGGATCGTCAGCCTCTTTCAATTCCCGTTGAAAAATTTCCGTCCAAAAACTATTTTGGTCATCGGGCAAGCTTCGCAGACGCAGCCAGGAACCGGGGTTGAAGTCACGATAGGAAGTAAAGTTGCTGGGCTTGTCGGTACGCTTTTTGGGCTTAGTGCCGTCCATATCTTTATCTACGATGACTTTATTTTCAGCCTCTAATTCATTGCGCTCCAACATTACCGCAATGATTTCTTCCTGAAGTTGATCAGCTAGTTTTTTGGCCTCTGGCTGGGTTCCTCCACCTTTCTTGATCAATGCCTGCCACGCTTCTTTGTTCTTGTACTTGTCGGTGGATTTGGCCATGTATTTGATCCACCGATGGAAGAGCTCATAATCCAATTTACGGGCTTCTACCACTTGTTCAATCTCTTTCTTGGGACGGCCGGTGACGTCCCAGACGCCCATTAAATAGTTGGCAGCCTGCAGCGCTAGCGTGCGTGATAATTCACTGGAAACGGCTTGATTGGTTTCCATCAGGAGTGCCTGTTTCTTATCCAGATCGCTTTCCAGCTTGGTGAATTCGTCCACCACTTTCTTGGGAGCGCGGGGGTACTCTTCATACACAGTGTTGAAAAAGACTCCGGCCAATGCGTAGTAATCTTTCTGTGGAATAGGATCGTATTTATGATCGTGACAGCGCGCGCAGGCCACGGTGATGCCCATAAATCCGCGAGTCACTGCATCCACTCTGTCATGACGTTCATCGGCGCGGGTTACTTCGTTGGAACCGTTATCGAAGTACCACGGCCCCAGCCCTAGGAACCCCGTAGCTGGCAGCATTTTCTGTCGAACTTTGACATCCATCAAGTCGCCAGCCAGTTGCGCTTTTACGAACTGATCGTAAGGCATGTCGTCATTGATGGCCTGAATCACCCAATCGCGATAGGCGAAGGCATTGGGGTAAGGGCGGTAACCCTTGGGATTCATGTTCAAACTTCGATAGTCATCTTCCCCGTAACGGGCCACATCCAACCACTCTCTACCCCAACGTTCGCCATACTGCGGCGAAGCCAACAGCCGATCCACAATTTTGGTGAAAGCGTTGGGAGTGGAATCCTTTTCAAAAGCGACAATATCTTCTGGAGTTGGGGGCAAGCCGATCAGGTCCAGCGTGGCACGACGAATCAGATCCCGTTTGGTGGCGGGGTTCACCGGCTTCAATCCTTCCTTTTCAAGCGACGCCAAAACAAAGCGGTCAATGTCATTCCTGGCCCAAGTTGCATTTTTTACAGCAGGGGGTGCCAAGGTTTGCAGCGGTTTAAATGACCAAAAATTGCGACGCTCTGGTGAGATTGTATATTTGCCATTTACGGCCACCGCCGCAGGCTGGGAACTTTTGGGCCATAGGGCACCGCCTTTCACCCAGGATTCTAAATCAGCAATTTCTGCGGGCTTCAGCTTGCCGCCTTTCGGCATTCGAAGATCCTGATTGGTTTCTTTTACGCGGCTGATGAGAGAGCTTTTATCGGGGTCGCCAGGGGTCAGTGCGGAACCATGTTCACCACCCTTTTTCAGGGCTTCCAGACTGTCCATGCGTAAGCCGCCCATGGCGGAATTCGTATGACAGCCGTAGCAATTATTGGCTAGAATTGGCCTGATTTTAGTTTCGAAGAAATCGGCAGAGGTGGGTCCGGGCTGGGCCTGAAGACACTGAGAAATGATGCCAAAGAAAACAAGTTCAAGAAAATGATATTTCGAAATCCGCATAGACCCTTCTTCAACAAAAACAGTATCGGGAGTTTGGGTGCCAGCACGGACCCCAGATTGGATCTACAGAGAAGTGAAACGGAGAACGTGAATCCGCCTGCAATCAGCCTAACTCAACAATTATCACGCTTAGGAAAATTTGTCAATTTCCCAATTGCGGGTTATGATGGGACTTCTCTCCAGGCCTTGCAGCCTTGCTTTCCAGCCCAGTCGCAATCGTTTTCAAAGGAAATCATTATGCGTTCGCTTACAGGCTTGGCTTTGCTGATGGCGGTTAGTTCCATTTCCAGCACAGCCGCCCCGGAAACCAAAGCCGTTAAGACAAAATCTACGACTATAAATCCGCTGCTGCCCAGCGCCGGAATCAAGACCCCTGGCATCCAAATTCCTTTCGTCACTTTGAAGCCTGATTTAGACTTGGCCACGCCGGACAAACCGGCTTGGATGTTTTTCTCGGACTCTTTGTTTGTTCCGAACCCTTCCAAGCAAGGCTTAGATAAGCTAGACGTCAAAACCGGGAAGGCGGGCGATCCTGTTAGCGGCATTAGCAAGCCATGTTCTAAAATGACATTCGGTTTCGGCAGTCTGTGGGTCCCATCCTGTGCTGACGGCACTTTGCTGCGACTGGATGCCAAAACCCTGAAGCAAACTGCCAACTTAGCCACGGGAATTTCGGCAGCAAGTAGTCCCTTGGCCATCAGCGCCGATAGTGTGTGGCTGCTGGCGGACGATAAGACGACGCTGCTGCGGATTGACCCCGATAAGAACGAACAAGTAGCTGAAATACGGCTGCCGATGGGTTGCAGGAATTTGGTGTTTGGTGAGACTGCGCTATGGGTTGTCTGTCCCGCATCAAATCACGTTCTGCGCATCAACCCGGCTACCAATCTGGTTACGAAACGGATCACGGTATCGGCGGAACCTCAATCGCTGGCCATCGGCGAGGGTTCCATTTGGGTGCTCTCGAAAAAAGAAGGTAAGGTGGAGCGGATTGATCCAAAGACGGATAAAGTGATCAAGACCATTGAGCTGCTTGTCCCTGGTGCAGTGGGCGAGATCGCGGTAGCGGAAGGTTCGGTGTGGGTGACGATGACGGGCTTTCCGTTGACCCGCATCAACCCGACTTCCGATAAAGTTGTGCAGCAATTTTATGGCGCAGGTGGCGGTGCCATACAAACTTCCACTGGAGCAATTTGGCTTTCGAATTTGGTTGAAGGCAAGCTATGGAAGATTGATCCAAAGCGCGTCGCAGCCACGCTGGCGGAGTAATACAGATGACAAAACAGTGCATTGGAATTCTGTCCATCGCGTTTGGGCTACCGTTTCTGGTGGGTCAAGAACCTGCCACAGCTCCTGCCTCAAACGCAGATGCCACCAAGAAGAAGCAAGGCTTCAAGCGGACTCCGCCTCCCGGTGTGAACGCGCCCGGCGTGAAGCGGCAAATGACTGCGATTCAGCCCCTGGCTGTATTTGAGACAGGCGGCACGCCAGATTGGCAGGTGGTCACCAGCGATGCTGTTTGGGTGTCAAACGGGCCTACCAATACAGTGCATCGGCTGGATGCCACCCGCAATACCATTGCCGCAAATGTGACTGTAGGGAAGAAGCCATGTTCAGGACTGGCAACTGGATTTGGTAGCGTATGGGTTCCCAATTGTGTAGACCAGACCATCAGCAGAGTCAGCCTGACAACGAATGCAGTGGAGGCGACCATTGCGGTGGGCCCGGCTGAGAGCGAAGGCGGCATTACTGCCAGTGCCGACGCCATTTGGCTGGTGACGGATAAATTGGGAAAGCTTTCCCGAATCGACCCCAAAACCAACACTGTGGCAGCGGCAGTGGTGATCCCAGCAGGCTCGGCATCCTGCGAATTCTCCGATGGTGCGGTGTGGGTGACCACACCCGGTAAGAATATGCTGACCAGGGTGGATGCGAAGACCAACAAGGTGACCGATTCCATTACGGTGGGTCCGCAGCCACGCTTTCTGACGCATGGTGCTGGATCTATTTGGACCTTGAATCAGGGTGACGGAACGGTGACCAGAGTGGACACGAAATCTCGCAAAGTGATCGCATCGATTGAGCTCGGCGTACCCGGCCCAGGGGGTGAAATCGCGTTCGGGTTAGGGCATGTGTGGGCCACCATATTCCAGATTCCGATCACTGAAATTGACCCTGTCACAAACAAAGTAGTCCGCCAATGGGTAGGCGCTGGCGGAGACTCCATTCGAGTGGCCCATGGGTCCATCTGGCTTTCCAATCTGCGAGAACACAACGTCTGGCGCATTGATCCACAGAAGCTGCATTGATCGGCCGCAGATGAACGCCGATAAACGCTGATAAAACCAACTTCAAAATCGCCTTGGTTTTCATCTGCGCTTATCTGCGTCATCTACGGATAAATTCTTCGTTGCCTTTGTATCCCACGACGCCCTTCTCGTAGGCCCTTGATACAACCCCGTGTTCTTCCATCAGCGGACCTACCGGTTTACCCAAGTCGTAGTTGTAGCAATCGCTCTCTTCGGCGGATGGGGAACCGGGGACTATCAGGTACGAATCGTGCCCGTAAAGTTTGGCTCCAACCATGCCATAACGTGCTGCCCGTTCTGTCAGCGGAGCCCCTGCTGTGGCGTAGTTTACGTGGACGAAGCGGACGTTTGGGAATTTTTTTGAAGCGGGTAGGACCAATTGGGCCATGGGAGTCTTGATTGCTTCCCAGGGTTTTGCTGCACTATCCCAAGCTCGTAGCGCTGTGCCTGTCTGGCTGTCGATGTGTGTGAAATAGCTTTCCGTAAGATCGAAATCGGCGTAGGGCAACAGCGCATCGGCGTGACGAAATCCTTGATTCAGGAAAATGATTTTCCCTGGCATTGCGGCGCGTAGTTCCTTAAAAAACTCCCCTTGGCAAACGTTGTAATCAAGGCTTGGATGCCGTTCGGCAAACGCTTTCTTTGCTGGTTCGGGAATCTGCTCAATGCCTACTGTGTCGAAGAAATAGCCGCTGTAATTGGCTTGCAGTAATCTTGCTGCCAGAAATTGGGCACGGGCTTTGCGCAGCCCAGGATTGGCGAAATTGTACCATTCGGCAACACGACCACCTTCTGCAGCCGCGCCCGTCATGGGCTGAGGAGTCAGCAGCCAAGCGTCGCGATTGGCAACCACGCGCGCCTGCCAATCGAGTGGTGCCGATACAGCATCGCCCGTATAAAAACCTGATGACCATTCATAGGCGATCAGACGCGAAGCATTCCTTTGCAGTGCACTGGAAGTCTTCGCGTCTAAAATAGCCCCGGTAACAATATGCTGAAATCGCGTATACCAATTGAGCGCCTTTTCATCGAAGCTGGCCTGATAATGAAACGCAACCAAGGGCCGATAAGGCACCCTGGCTGCTTTTGCTGCATGAGCTTCATGAGCTGCAATGGGCAGCCCGGCGATGAATTGCCGTCTGGTGGTCACTGACCAACCGCCATGGTTACTCCAGCCTGGCTCGCTTGTGTGCCCACTGTAAGGGTCACAGCAGCAGTGTTGGATGCGGACATGGTCGGCACCCGTACATTCACTTGCATCACGCCAGCAACAATGCCTGGGGCGCTTCCCGCATACAGCACTTCTGCCGAACGTCCGCCAATTTCCACTTTCACCGGCAATACCGGTCTGCTCAGTGTGTTTCCTGTGATGACTCCGTCCACGCCGCCGGGTGAGGTTTGCCCTTCGCCAGTGGCATAGAAAACCACAATGTCGCCCACCGCTGCGGGTCGGGCGCTGGTGTTCAGCGTGCCATTTTGATTCAACATGGCAGCAGGTCCACTGCCTGAACCGGCCACTGTGAAAATGCCCGGCAAAGCTGCTGCAACATCCACCTTGAATGCTGCCGATTTAACCCCGTTCCGTTCAATGATCACGTCAATCTTCCCCTTTCCTGCAACGCTGTAAGGCACGGCCACAACTGCTTGCCCGGCGCTTAAGTATATGATCGGCGATTGCACGCCATCCCATAAGATGCGCGTGTTATCTAAAGTTGCATCGACCACTCCTGGCGATGTCAGGCGCATGTTCATTGCTGTGGAAGGTCCCATAGCTGTGCCGAATATAGTTACCAGACTGCCCGGCGAAAAACCTGTTGCAACATAGCTTGCAGCATTCACAATAGCGGCAATGGCAGGGGCTTCGGCCTGGGCCTTGCGACAGGGGACGCGGTACGCATCCAGAACCAGATTCTTGCTTAAAGAATTGAAATTCAACGAATTGGCCAGGGGGCAAAACGTGGTGGTGGTGGTTTTATACTCCACCTCAAAGACAGCCTTTCCGGCGGTGATGAAAGGTCGCAGAGTATCGCATTCGTTGTATTGAAAACATTGTTCGTTTAGCGCCCAATCAAAGAAATCCACCAGGTCTTTCACTTGGTCCAAATCATTTTTTAACCCTACAGAAAGACCACGGGCGTGGGCTGCGCTGGCCAGAAACTTGTTGAACTTCAATTGATCGGCAGCAGTGAGCGGAAAGCCGGTTTTATTGGTGTATCCATCTACATTATCGGGCTCAACCGCATCGAAACCTTTGGCTTTGCAAATGTCGAAGCGGGCTTCCATAATGGGACCCAACACGTCTAAACGGCGGATATCCAGCCATGTTTCATCGGGGAAATCACCCAGCACTTTGCCTCGTACAGCGGCGGGAAAGCTGGCCGCATCGGGTCGCCAAGGTTCATAGGTGCCCACGCTGACATAACAGATGGCTTTGGCACCTTTGGCGTGAATGGCGTCCACCGTTTCTTTGGAAACATTGAACAGGTCTACATCGAAAACTGAAGCGTCGACGGAAAGATCTATGGTACCGGTAAGCTGCCATTGCCAGTCCACTTGTAACGGTGGACGCCAAATAGCATTCTGGGCATGGAGTGAGTTGACAGCAAAAATGCTGAAAGCGATTTGAAAAAGTAGTTTTACCACGGCTGAATTGTACTGTTTCGAGTCAGGACTGTCCTATAGTACTTTTCGCACAAGTTTTAGTAGGAAACCAATACCAGAATCCACACAGTACTAATGGTTCCTGGGACTACCTGAGTGCCGGAACCACTGTAATCTATACGAACTCACTTTCAGACTGTACTCTTCTCGTAGGATTCCAATACCTAAATGAAAAAAATATTCCAAACAGCAGCTTTTCTTCTCCTTCCTTTACTATGGACGGTGGCCAGCGCCCAAAACGCGAAACCGGAACTGTCCAAAGGCAAGGTTACTAGCACAATCACCCCTTCCAATCCTTTAACAAGTCCTTTTCTTAGCCGATTACAAGCAATGGCGGCACCGGGAACCATCACAATTACCCCGGCAGTTGCGCCCGTGAGCATGGCTCATCTTTACTTAAAGCCGGTTGACATGAAGCTGCTGGTTCTGGCAGCCGACGGCACCGAGCCCAGCTTTGAAGCCACCAAATTCTTTCTGGATTACCTGGCCATCCCTTATGACGCTGTAATTCTGAAGACACAGACCCTGCCGATTTTGAACGATGCGAACAAAGGGTTTTATCAAGGCATCGTACTCAGCACCGGGAACCTGGCCCTATTCAATGGAACAAGCTGGGGCAGCGCCTTGACCGCCGCAAACTGGACCACTCTGGAAACTTATATGAAGACCTACGGCGTCCGCCTGGCCAGCATGTATACATTTCCCGAACCACGTTACGGATTGACCATGGTATCAGCCGTTTCCACCACACCTAGCGCCCCTGGTCTGGTTAGCTTCACCCCGGCAGCATCCACTGTTTTTGCTGATTTGAATCGTAGCAACACGCTGGCCGTTCAATATGCTTACATGTACTACGCCAACGCAACACCGGCAGCGGGTGAAACAACCACCCCGATTCTGATGGCCAATAACCTGACCGTTGGCGCAACGCACAGGAAGGCAGACGGACGCGAATACCTGGCATTGACAATGGATCATAGTTCCAGCCTGACCCACTCCATGGCGCTGAACTACGGCGTGTTCAACTGGGTCACCAAAGGGATCTTCGTAGGCGAACGTCGCATTTACATGAATCCGCAAACAGACGATTTCTTTCTGGCCAACGATTTATTTGCCACTGCCCCTGCCGCTTGCAAACCTTCTTCGTTTTCGCTTGATCCTACTTTTGACCCAGCCGCTAGCTGCCCCATTAAACGGATGATTGGTACAGACCTTTCCAACATTGACAACTGGCAGCGCGGTTGGCAGCAGAAAACACAGTACAAGAATTTCAAACTGGCCCTGGCCTACAACGCTTACGGCTTGACGACCGACGGTGGCGCACCTGCTTCCGATCTACTGGACGACCAATCGAAGGCTCTTCGCAACAACTTCTTCTGGCTCAGCCACACCTACGATCATGAACATTTGGATTGCTACAATCCAGTGCCTAACAGTGGCGTCTGCACTCCGGCAACGTATGATGAATCGGATTCGGAAATTGCTGACAACCTGACTGCCGTTACGGCATTGGGTCTGCCTATTGACCGTGCAAGCATGGTTACGCCGGCAATATCGGGTCTAAGAAATGTCAACTTCTTACAAGCTGCGTCTGATTTGGGTGTGAAGTATCTGGTTAGCGATCTTTCCCGTCCGGATTGGAAACCAACCAAACCCAACACTGGCGTGCGCAGCCCTTATGTAAATTCCATTCTTTACATTCCTCGTCGTGCAACAAATATCTTCTACAACGCCACCAGCGGATTCACTGGGGCTACCGGTTCCTTGCCCGATGAGTACAACAGCTTTTTTGGACCCAACGGCATATTACGAATCACTGGCACAACCTTACCGTTTTTCACAACAGACCAGAGCTATGCGCAGATCATTGATCACGAAAGTGATGCACTGCTTTCCTACATGCTGCGGGCAGAAATTTACCCAACCATGTATCACCAATCCAACCTGATCCGTTACAGCGGCAGCAAGACTTTGATCACCGATGTTCTGGATGCTGCTTTTACCAAGTTTTCTAAAATCAGCACCATGCCTGTACTCAGCCTTTCGCAAACCGAGATTGGTAAAAGATTGGAAGATCGCATGCAGTTCAACGGTGCCGGTGTTTCGGCCACTTACAACCCTGGAATTGGAATCACCATTAAGGGTGCTGGCGTAGCGAACACTCCGGTAACGGGAATTTGCTCTGGAACCTGTGATTACTACGGCAACCAGACCATTTCCAAAATCCATGTCACTGCTGGCGGCACCGTCAACGTGCCTTTGTTTTAACTGATAAATAGAGAACGGAGAACACACTCATGATGAAAGCTTGTTCAACACTTCCCATACTGGCAGTCAGCTTAATTGGAACGTCGTTTGGCCAAACTGTAACTCTTAATCAGGTGCTTCATTCGGCAGTTGTGAAAGCTTCTGCCGAAGATGCCCGGGTTGAGGTGGCGCAAAACCAGCTTCGGCTGTTGGAATCCCAGAATAAATGGAAACTGGAATTGCGTCCCGGCTTGGGAGTGTTCGCCTTCTCTAACCCCATCCTGCTTGCGGCAAACCTCGGCGGCAGTCTATTGACTGGCCGTCGCGGGGCGCCTTCTCCGTTAGCTTTGAAAAATGCGCAGTTGGATGTAGTGGCTGCGGAATTGAATGCTGAATATCTAAAAGTGCGGACAGAAATCAACGCTGCCCGTGATTACTTTGACCTTCTCGCAAAGCAACAGATCGCTACTTCTGCCAGAAACATGGTGGAATCGCGCAAGGGAAAGCTGGGCGAAGTAGAATCGTTGTTGAAAAAGTCGAAAGTAACGTTGCTCGACAAAATGACCATAGAACAGGAAGTTCTGGAACTGGAACAATACGCCCTGGAAGCGGAAACGCAACGGGAAATTGCTGCTGGCAACCTGGCATTTTTGGTCGGCTTTAAGGAAGGGAACAATTTGGTGGCTCAGGAAGTTGTGCTGGCTCATCAAGTCACTTCAAACAAGTTGCCGGAAGTGGATCAACTGTTGCAATCGGCCATGGTGTATCGCAAAGAACCGGGTTTGATTCGCACTCGCATCGACGCGTTGCGCAGGCAGCTAGGGCAAGACAAGAAAGGAAATTCGTTAGGACGCAGTGATCTAAGTTTTTCCATCACTCTGAAAGACAACGGCGAAAAGCAGATTGAAAAGGAAGTAATCGCCGCCCGCTTGAAGTTATTGGAAATGGAACTGACCAACATGGAACAGGATCTGCGCAAGGAACTGCAAACAGTGCGATCCATGGCTGCTGCCAGCGGTGAAAAATTAAAGATCAACACCAAGAGAATGGAACTGGCCGAACGTCGGAAACAAGTACTTTCCATCCGCGCTCAGAATGGTTTGGACGGCAGCCTGGCAGGATTGCTGGCGGCCGAAGGGACTTTAGCCGGAGACCGCAATTCCGTGGAAGCTGCCTATGAAAGCAAAGTAAGTATTTTCACCTTGATGGTTTTGTGCGGCATTCAGAACGAAGCGGCAGAGGTTGTGACTAAGGTATTGGGATCCTAAAAAAGATTTTCGCCAAGTAGCAATCCTCTGTTAGTCTGATCGGAAAATTTCTAAATGTCTATTCTCGTTATTGCTCTGTTGGCTTTGGCCTCACTCAGTGAACTCTCTTTTGGGCAAGGTCGCGAACAAGGTTTTGTTCCACCGGTAACTGCTCAACAAACGTCCCAGCCGTTAGCTAACTTCAAGTTGCTAAGCACGCTGCCATCCGCCACCATCGCTAGTGTCGCCAAGCCTTTGGAATTGCGAATTCTGATTCTTTCCGCTGACGGTACTGAACCCGGTTTGGCCGCCCTGCGCAGCTTTTTGGATTACCAAGGCACTCCCTACGACGTGGTTCGTCCCGCACTTCGTGAACCTTTGCCCACACTGAGCGATGGCTTGCGTGGATTTTACAATGGCGTGATTTTGACGAGTGGGAATCTGGGAATCTGCGACCCAACTTGCCACAGCGCCCTTTCTGCCGATAACTGGACCACCATTGAGACTTACTCTCGTGACTATCAAGTGCGCATCGCCAGTTACTATACTTTTCCTGAACCACGTTTCGGCCTGACTTACACCACTAGCCGAGCCACCACACCCGATGCTCCGATGCAGGCCAAGCTGACCAGCGCGGGCAGTGAAATCTTCTCCTACCTTCGACCCAGTGCCATAATTTCAATCAGCGATGCCTTCGTTTATCTAAGCAATGCCACACCCCTTGCCGGAGAGGAAACCGTTCCTCTTCTCGTAGCCGAAGGTGGGGTGATTGGGGCAGTGAGTAAGAAGGCCGATGGCCGTGAATATCTTGCTGTGACAATGGACAACAATTCAAACCTACTCCATTCGCAAGCACTTACTTATGGAATTGTGCGCTGGGTTACTCGCGGCTTGTTTCTTGGATTTCGGAAAGCGTTCTTAGCGCCGCAGGTGGACGATGTGTTTCTCCCGTCCATTCTTTTCAATGGAAATCAGGAGCTGTGTCGCCCAGGGAGTGAAGCGTTCGACCCCAGAAACCCTCTGGGAACGGCCTGTTCTGTGATGCGCATCAACGGATCGGACCTGGAAGGGTTTGTTCGTTGGCAAACAAGCTGGCGCGATAAAGCCCAGTTTTCCGCAATCCGAACGTCGCTAGTGTTCAATGGATATGGGGCCAGAGCTCAGGACGACGACCTTCGCGACAAAGCGCTCGCCAATGTCGCTAATTTTTATTGGATCAATCATACTTACGACCACCGCAGTCTGGATTGTTTCGCTCCAACAACCGATGGATGCCGCCCAGCCAATGTCGAAGAATCGGTCGCTGAAATTGCCGATAACATCGCCTTTGCCAATCGCTGGGGTTTACCAGCCGATGCCACTTCTCTGGTAACTCCCATGATCACCGGCTTGACCAACCCCGATTGGTTGAAAGCAGCGGCGAAATCAGGCATCCGTTATCTGGTTGCCGATGCCTCCCGCCCTGAAGGAACTGCTGCTTTTCCGAATACGCCGATCGCTTCCATGTCGGAACCATCTGTATTATTAGTCCCCCGGCGACCGACTAATGTATTTTTCCAGGCGTCCCAAGTGGATTCATATCGAGATGGTTCGGAAGTGGACGAATTCAATTTCATCTACGGGCCTGCTGGCCTGTTGCGAGTGGGAGGTTCCGGGGGCCGAGCGTTTTTTGCGACCAACCAGACCTACGATCAAATCATCAGCCGCGAAAGTGACCTACTGGCAGGCTACCTGTTTCGTGGAGATATGTCGCCACTGATGTTCCATCAATCGAATCTGTACCGCTATTCCGCAGAGCACTCGTTGTTATCTGACCTGCTGGAAGCCACCCTGCGCAAATGGGAGGGGATCAGCAACCTGCCGGTAATTAGCCTGACCCAATCGGCAATTGGAGCCATGCTAGAACAGCGCCAGGCATTTGTTTCCGCCAACGCAAAAGCAGTTTGGATTCCCGGCGTCGGGGTTCAGTTGGAGGGAGAACGCGCGGCTACAATTCCGGTAACCGGATTGTGCGCCAAGGATTCCTGCGAAAGCTACGGTCCAGACAGTATTTCCTACATCCGCCTGGAACCAGGCACCAAGATCACAATCGAACTCCGGTAATTTGGTGCGGGTTCAGTATAATGGGATGCAGTTCACTTCTTTCGCTGTTGGTAGGGGCTGATAATTTTCTACATATGTAGATACTTCTAAAACTACAAGCAGGAAAGAAGTGGATAAAAATACTGCATTGGTAGTACTACAACTATAATTGAGCACCCATCCTGATATCCGAGTGGTACTGGTTGAACCTCGCAACCCATTGAATATAGGCGCTGCAGCCCGTGCTCTATCTAATTTCGGATTTCCCGAACTTCGCCTGGTGAATCCCTATCGAGTGGCTCTAGAAGAAGCCAAATCGGCGGTGGGTGCTGAAGCGATCCTTGCTGGAGCTAAGGAATTTGCCACGGTGGCCGATGCTGTTGCCGATTGCAGCCTGGTTGCTGGCACCACATCGGGGTCCCGTCGCGAACTAGCCATTCCCCATGAACGGCTGGAACGGGTGGTGGCGGAAACCATTCATCCCCACAATGGTCCGGTAGCCATTCTCTTCGGTTCTGAAAAATTCGGGCTATCCAATGACGACCTAAGCCATTGCCACATCACCATGGGCATTCCATCGCGTGTGGAGCACAGGTCCATTAACCTGGGCCAAGCTGTGGCCGTGACTCTATATGAAATCATCCGCCTGGATGCGGCACCCAGCATTGCCAAGGATCCGAAGAAGCCGGCTCTGGCGGCGGAAGTGGATCGTGTGGGAACGCTGATGGCCGAAGCATCTATGGAAAGTGGATTGTTTCATGAACCGACCACCGAATCCAGCATCCTTAAGTTGCGGCAAGTGGTTCGTCGAATGGGTTTAACCAGTGCCGATGCCCTTTACCTGTCTGGTATGCTGCGCCAGATACTATGGAAAATAAGGAACTTACCATGAAACCAGTCTTCCTGACCTGCTTGTTGCTGTTGAGTGCTTGTACACCCGAAAAGCGCAGTGAATTCAAAGGGAAACTACGCGCCCCGGATTCGCCAAAGTTCGACGAGGCTTTCTGGAAAACCTGGGCTGACGGCCAGGCAGAGCTGTCCAGTTACGATCTGCAGCGTTCCAAGTACGGAGCAGGGCGCACCGGCACCGCCGTTGCCATCTTTGTGACAGAAACCGTTTCCAACATCCTGCGAGTAAAAGCCGATCCTGGAAATCACCCCAAGCAAGACGAAATACCGGTGATGAAGCTGAACCTGGTGGAAGACTTTCAAACAGGGGTCTACGATTACAACCTGATGCTATCCACATTTGTGAATACGCAGACGGCTGGTGGCATTCTGGGCGGATCTCCCATTAAAGTGAGCTTTTCCAGTCAGGAATGGTGTGGCCACATTTACAAGCAGGCTTTATTTGACGGTCCGGGAGTTCGTGTCACCAGCCATTCTTACTTCGACGGGGAAGCTGACCAGGAAAAGACTGTAGATCCAATTGAAGATGGTGTGGCGGAAGACGGATTGTTGCTTTGGGCCAGGGGAATGGCCCGTCCGGTGTTGAAACCAGGGGAATCAAAGACGGTTGACCTGTTCTCTGCCCTGGAAACTGCCCGTCAAGCCCAAGGTCCGGGGTATTGGACCAAGGCTACTTTGACCCGTTCAGCGGTAACCGAGAAAGTCACCGTTCCGCTTGGCACTTTCGAGGTTGAACGTTTTGAGGCGGAACTCGCAGGTAAGGTAAAAAAGACATTCCTGGTAGAAAAATCTCATCCACATCGGGTAATTTTATGGGAAACTTCGCTGGGTACAAAAGCCCGCCTAGTGAAATCGGAACGGATGAAATACTGGGAACTGAATTCTCCTGAAGGTGAAATCGCGTTGAAACGATTAGGCTTACAGCGGCGTCCAGCCAGAACAATGTGAAGCTTTGTTCAATATTCACACCCACCGAATTAAGCCCTCGCCGGGGTTTGGCACGCAAGTTGCAATATACAACTGCGTAACCAAGTGAAAGTGTGCAAAACACAAACTCACAAAAATAAGGCAAATAAAATTGAGTCTCTTTTCAGTAAATTCGGGTGTGCTCGAGGTGTGCCTACCAGTTGGAACTGCCTTGGGACTCATATTTGCCGTCATCATACAAGTTCAGTTTCCACCGTCTGAAATCCGCGACTGGCCTCCTGCTTCGCAACTGACGGTGGTCCGAATGGCGGAGGCATGAGGCCTCCAATGCCAATGAATCCTTGATCAAGTCGTGATCACTTCCACCGTGCTGTTGTCTGGTTCAGGAGAGGTGTGTTCGCTGGCAGGTCAAGGTTGGAAGGGCCGGTTCTGGTTTGCTTTCGGAGGGTCTCCCTGCGCTGGGGGGTTCGGGGAGGCTTAACAGGTAACGCCGGGATCGGCCCTGAAAATAATTTTTACGAGTTTCCCTGATGGGCGGGAGTGTGTCTCTGCGGCTGGTCAGGGGGTAGGCGGGTTCTGGTAGGGATTGGGAAATGTTCCTTGCACTGGGGGGTACGGGGAATGTTTTTTGTGTCTGCCAGGACCGGCCTGAATCAAACTTCGACAACAGGATTCCCTGATTGAGTCTGAGCGGAAGCACTATCTCCGCCGTTGGTCAGGGCAAGCAGGTTCTGGTATGGGTAGCAGAGCGTTCCCTGCGCTGGGGGGTACGGGGAGTGTTTTGCGACTACATACCAGGACCGGCCAGAATTTGCGGGATTCCTTGATTCAGACTGACGGAAGCTGTCGCTTCGTTGCGGATCAGGATGGGCCGGTTCCGGTGTGCAACGGATGTCGTTCCCTGCGCTGGGGGGTACGGGGAATGTTTTCAACTGTATGCCGGACCCACCGAATCTAGTTTGTTGTTATCAGCGTGCATCGGCGTCCATCAGGTGCGCCAGGCAAAGCCTGGCTGATCTAGTGAGATGAAAGGAGCTCACCATGTAAATTGCCTATTCAACATGTAGCCAATCGAGCGGTGTACGTGGCAACTTGTCCGCCGAAGCCTCGAGAGGCAAACCTGTGAG
>JANMWO010000221.1:0-14793 GCA_031394025.1 Acidobacteriota bacterium | reverse complement strand
CTTGGCAGACACTATTCCCTCGTAAAGACCTAGAGGGTGGCGATAACCGGGTGACTCCGCACACTCCCGTACGTTATCCCAGTGAAGATAAGACATTTACTTTTGCGGGCAAGCCAGGTACAGAGAAAATCTTTATCGCCTACTCCCGGAATCCCGATGAAGACATTGACAAGCTGATTTATGAAGTGAACCGCAACGCCAATCCGGCAACTGGGAATCGCACGATGATGGCTTACAATACGCCTCCCATTCAAAATTCGGAAGTGGAAAAACTGAAAATTCGGTCTCGCGATCTGATCATTGAGACGGTGAAAGAAAACGATGTCGCTTCCAGTAAGCCGAAGGCCGCTTCTATGGATCGTATGAAGGAAACCGCAGTTTATGTGGCCACTAAAGATTCCTCACCGGGGGCCAAAGTCATTGCTGAAATCAGGCTGAAACATGAGTAAGTTCACACAGCCGGGTCGATTGCTGATTTTGCTCGCAGCTTGCATGGTTTGCGTGGGATTATCCGCCCAACCACAACCATCTGTTGAACCCCAGTGGATGGATATTACTGTAGAACGGCAAACAAGTGATGGGAAACAAGGTACTGCTTGGAAGGCGATTGATCCGGCGCTGGTGCTGAATCAAGGGGATCTGATCCGCTTCAAGTTCCGTTCCAATTTCGACGGCTACCTATACGTCACCAATCGCGGGTCTGGTGGAAAGGTGGCGCTGCTGTTCCCCAGAGAAGAAACTGGCCAGGCAAACAGAGTCAAGGTTGCCCAGGATTATCTGATTCCCGCCACCCAGTCCCACTTTCGCATTGCTGGCCCAGCCGGTTACGATTCCGTTTTTTGGTTGGTCAGCCCGGTTGCGCTTGCTAATTCCGCTGTGTTGCCAGAGACTATGCCCTCCAATGTCCAGCCCAGCCAACCGGCCAAACTCAGGCCTCGCTGCGACCCTACACAAATGCGTTCGCGGGGGCTTTGCCTTGATAACGACGCTGGTCCACGCAATGTCCAGGATCCGGCCCAGGCACCGGGGGCCATTGCCGCCACTCCCGATCTAAAGCCGCGGGAATTGACAATCATTCAGAGTAAAGATAAAACGCGCCTGTCCACCGGCGGAACGCTTGGTGGCCCGGTGGTTTACGAATTCCGGTTGGCTCATAAATGAGCTAACTATTTTGACCCTAACAATCGTTCAGTTACGCACATATACTTATAGGGACCAAACTCCCCCATCATGGCCAAGGACGTAATCCTAGCAGCAAACCTGGGCGGCACGCCCATAGATGGCGAAGAGTTGTCGGCGATCCCCGACTTCTCCTCCATCCGCAAAGAAATCTGGGGAAAATTCCCCGGTGCCATTGCAAAAAAAACCTACAAGTCGGGTGAAATCATCATGCGCGAAGGGGAAAGCGGCAGCACTGCTTTCTACGTTCTTTCGGGCACAGTAGATATTTATATCAACAGTCCCATTGCTTCCGCAAAATCGAAGCAAGCTAAATCAAAGAGCCTGTTCAAGGGCTTTACAAAAATCACCAGCTACTTGAAAGGCGAACCGGATCGAACCGAAAAAGGGCGCATGCAGCGGACCCATATCCCCATGGATGCATCGGTAGATCTGCCAATGGACAATCCCATTGCCACTATCGGACCTGGCGAATTGATCGGCGAACTGGCGGCGCTGGCGGCTTTGAAGCAGGATCGGTTGAAGCGACCCAAGTTCTACCCGCGTTCGGCAACGGTGCGAGCCCAGACGGATGTGGTGATGCTGGAAATGTTGCCCAACATTTTGAACAACGTCCTTTACAATGCCCCGGCTTTTAAAGACAAGCTCAATAAAAACTACCGCACTCGGGCGCTTGATGCGCACTTCCGCTCTGTGCCCGTTTTCTGCAACGTCAGTCAGGAATTTCTGGATAAGTTGCGGGATCGGGTGGAACTTGTCGATGTCGTACCCGGCCAGGTGATTTGTAAGCAGGGCGATGTGGCCGATGCCTTTTACCTTGTTCGATTAGGTTTCGTGAAAGTGGCCCAGGAGTTCCCCGGCGGCGAGTTCGTTCTTACCTATTTATCTCGTGGCTCCTATTTCGGTGAAATGGGATTGCTGCCACCAGCCTTCCGAGTTCGGGCCAAAGGGAATCAACCCGGCCAAATCGCCGAAGGGGCACTATCCGCTGAACCGCTGATTTGTGGTCGAGCTCCTGAAGGGGATCGGGGACTGGCCGCGAACTGGGACGATTATATTTCCCGCGATCATTTTCAAATGGCCGCCGAAGGAACCCTGGTTCGAGTTACGCGGCTGCCATCGGGTAAGAATCCCATCCTGTTCCGCATGAAGCCTGCCGATAGTTTCCTGCTGCCTGCTGGGGAAAGCTTTGTGGTGGGCAACACTACTTTTGAAATTCTGGAAGATCCTTTCCTGACTGGCAAGCGCACAGCCACCTGCACATCTATGGATTTTGTTCAGTTGGTGAAGATCAAAGCGGAAGACTTCGCCCTGATGCTGAGCGAGTTTCCTGAAGTGAATGCGTCCATTACAGAAGTGGCCCGGGCCCGCCGTCAAATGGACATGCAGTTGTTGAATCGGGTGCAAACTGTCTCGCTCAATGACTTTCTAAAACAGGAATTGATGCAGGGTCAGAACCTGCTGCTGATTGATCTCACCAAGTGCACCCGCTGTGATGAATGCGTCAAAGCATGTTTATCGACACATACCGACGACGTTACCCGTTTGATTCGCGATGGTCTGCGCTTCGATAAGTATCTGGCCCCCACCAGTTGCCGTGCTTGCATGGATCCGTTGTGTATGACGCGCTGCCCGGTGGGGTCCATTCGTCGTAAGGAATCGCTCGATATCGTGATTGAGGATTGGTGCATCGGCTGTGGCAACTGTGCCATTGATTGCCCTTACGGCAACATTAATGTTGTGGAGTTGATGATCAACGGCGAAAAGGGTCAGCACGCCGAAGCCAAACCGAAGGCTGTTGTTTGCGACCTTTGCACAGAATATGACGAGCCGAACTGCGTCCGGGCCTGCCCTCATGACGCAGCCATTCGCGTGGAACCGAAATCTTTTTTTGCCAAGGAATTGGCTGGTTTGCAATTGGCTGTGCCGAACCTGCCGTCCCATCCGAATGCAGCGTCCGGGAATGTGGATTATTCCACCAACATGGAAACTCGCATCTACTCCAATGCCAGTGATCTGCTGCCCTTGCTCCCGCAGTTGAAAATGTTGGAAGGTCCGCGACCTGGTTCCACTCTGCAGTTGCGCATTCCGGCCACTACATTCGGGCGTGGTGCGGAAAACGATTACCGCTTTGCTGACGATACGCAAATGTCTCGCAATCAGTGCCGCATTGTGATGGAGAACAAGCGGTTCATTCTTACGGACAACAGTTCCACCAACGGCACCCTGGTCAATGGCAATGTCGTCACTGAAATAGAGCTCCGTTCCGGGGACGTAATCGAATTTGGAGAAATCATGTTGGAGTTTCAATCGGGGCAAATTCTATGATCATCGGACGCGATCAGTTGCAATGGGTGTACGCCACCACAGCCATCGCCCTGGCATCCACAGCGGCCTATCTTGCCTATGCGGTACTGTCGGCCAACGGACCTCGCGGCGGTTCCGCCATGGGTTTGGTGTTTGGATTTGCCGGAACCGGGGTCATCGTATTTGAATGTCTGTTGAGCCTGCGTAAAAAATATCCCGCATCCCCCATTGGACGGGTCAGTCTTTGGCTGCGCGCCCACGTCTGGTTGGGAATGCTGAGTTTTCTACTGATCCTGTTTCACTCGGGCTTTCATTGGGGACGCGGCTTGGCCAGCCTGCTCATGTGGATATTCGCCACCATCACCGTCAGCGGCATTGTGGGGGTTGCCTTGCAGAACTACATTCCCAGGCGCATGATGGAACTGGTTCGACGCGAAACTATATTTGCCCAGATTCCCCACAACATCATCGAATTGCGCAAGGAAGCCGATGAGCGGACGGAATTTATTACCGCCGACCTGGGTCTGGAAGTGGTCGACGCCGAATTTCAGCGCGCTGGCGGCGTAAAACAATATTTCGATCCATCGCAAAAAGCAGGGGCAGCGGAAAAGATCGCCGTGTTTGTGGAACAGCGCAAGAACACCCGTCAAATTGATGTGGGACCGGAGGCGGCAGAAATTCTTCGCTCGCACTACTTACAGGAAATCCGCCCATTCCTGTTCGCCAAGCCGCAACCACTGTCTGGAAAATTATTTCAGACAGAACAAACCTTGCAGGCTTATTTCAACTTTCTGCGAACCATTATGCCCGTGGCATCGCACTCAGTGCTGAACGATCTGGAATCCATTTGCGAAGAGCGACGCCAGTTAGGTGTACAAGTCCGCCTACATCATATACTGCATGGCTGGCTGTATCTTCATGTGCCGTTATCGATGGCATTTTTAGTGTTGACTTTGGTTCACGCGGTGGTTTCACTGCGCTACTAACATGGCAAAAGAAGAAAAACCCATCCCCTACCAGTCGCGGATTTTGGACACCAAAGGTGTGGCACAGCGGCTGGACTTGCGCTATCTTTCTAAGCCCAACCGATTCAACGATCTTCGCCGCAAGCTAACTTGGATCGCCCCATTGGTCGCGGCCATTGCCTGTATTCCGTTCCTCACGGGCATCGGTCCGCTGGATAAGGTTTTCTCCAACGGTCCAGTATCGAAATCCCACGCCATCTTTGAACAGAATTGCCAATTGTGCCATGCTCAAGCTTTTTCCAAAGTAGCCGATGCTACATGCAATCAATGCCATGACGGGGCATCGCATCCCGCCAAAATGATCGATACCGGTAAACCGAATCGGGAAGTGCGCTGCGCTACTTGCCATGAGGAACATCGCGGTTCGTCTGAATTGAAAGCCGTGGCCAATCGAAACTGCACCACTTGCCACGCATCGTTAAAAGAGAATGGCACCGGGAAAGAGAATGGCACCGGCATTCAGTTAACAAGCGTCGCCATCTCCGCTTTCAAAGAAGGGAAGCATCCAAACTTTCCTCAACCGGGTCTGGTGGATAGCCGCCCTCTGAAATTGAACCACGCCATCCACATGCCCAAAGACGCCAAAACCATTCGCGGCATGAAGCTCCCCATGAAGTGCACGGAGTGCCACACCACTTCAGCGAACCTCGCCTCGGGCGGCTTGGAGCCAGTCACTTTCGATAAAAACTGCATGCAGTGTCACAAGCGGGAATTGGAATTTGTTCTGCCGGGATTGGCAGTGGAAGCTGCTCCGGCCCCACATACCAAGGATGCTGCCAAAATTCGTCAATTCATTGTTGAGACATATCAAAATCTGGCCGCTGCCAATCCATCTCTGACCCGTCGGCCGCTCGATCATGACATGAATCCTGAACCTAACGCTGCTGCCTGGATCGCCAAAGCGACAAAAATGTCCGAAGAGTATCTGTTCAATCACAAATGCAAATACTGCCACGAATATGCCGCTATGGATGGCAGCTTCCCGGTGATCCGGAAAGTAAATCGGATTCAGGGGCGCTATGTAGAATCCAAACCGGAAGGCGAACCCTGGTTGCAACGGGCTGAGTTCAGTCACCGGTCGCATCGGGCATTGGATTGTGCCGGATGCCATGCCAACGCTAAGACCAGCACCAAGACATCGGACGTGTTGATTGCGGGCATGAAGGATTGTACGGCCTGCCATGGTGCCAGCGGTACGCAAATCGACAACTGCTCCACATGCCACGCCTATCACAACAAGTCGAAAGAGCAGGATCACGACCGCCGCAGCGTGCAACAACTGATCGGTAAACTCTTCTCCATTCCTTCACAAGGATCTTACTAGATGCAGGTATTCGGACTCTGTCACATCGGTCGTATTCGCAAAAACAACGAAGATTGTTTGCGCATGGAACTTGCTATCAACACGGTCATTGTCGCCGATGGCATGGGTGGGGCCAATGCCGGGGAAGTGGCTTCCGCCATCACGGTGGAAACGGTTACCGCTTGTCTTTCCCAAGTAAGCGAAGAATTGGGAACAGAGGAACAAATCAAAGAGGCCATTCGCGCCGCCAATACCAAGGTTTGGGAAACTGCCAATCAACGAAAAGAGTGTCAGGGCATGGGTTCCACCATCGTCATGGCCCATTGGCGAAATAACCGGATCTGGATCCAGAACTGCGGCGACAGTCGGGCATACCGTTTTCGCAACGGTCAACTGACTCAGCTTTCCTATGACCAAAATGTCGGAAACGAATTGCGCCATAGCCTGGGGTTAACCGAAGAGCAGGTGCTGAAGTATCCCCAACGAAACGTACTGACCATGGCCGTCGGTGTCGGCCCGGAAATTCTTATCCGCTGCTATGCCGAACCCATGGAGCTGGGTGATCTCTATTTGCTGTGTTCCGATGGCCTCTATGGCCCTGTAGGCGATGACGAAATCATCCAGATTCTGGGCAGTGCGCAACCATTGCCAGCTTTAGCCGCCACCCTCATTGACCGGGCGAATGCCAACGGCGGTCCCGACAATATCACCGTGGCTCTTTTGCGACAAGATGGATAACAGCCATGGAAGCAATTGGTACTTACAAAATTCAAAGCACGCTCGCTCCCGGCAAGCGACCCGTTTACATTGCGACGGCCAAGGATGGCTCGAAGGTAGTCATCAAGACGGCGCCAGTGAAGGATTTGGGAGATGAGGAAAGGGCGCGCTTTCTGCGCGAAGCAGATATTTGTTCCAAGCTGGATCATCCCAATCTGGTGAAAGTCATTGAATCGGGCGAAGCCAGTGAAGTTCTGTACCAAGTGATGGAGTGCCTGGAAGGCATGGATCTGAACAAGGCCATCGCATCGGGACGTCCGTTTTCCTGGGCTGATAAACTAACAATCATGGAAGCCGTTTGCTCGGGACTTCAATATGCGCATTTGCAAGGCTTAGTCCATCGCGACATTAAACCCGCCAATCTTTTTTTAGAAACATCAGGCAACACCCGCATCCTCGATTTCGGGATGGCCCGCGAGGGTGCATCCCAATTAACCCGAGTTGGTTCCGCAGTGGGCACGCTAAACTACATGGCCCCCGAGCAGATTCGTGGTGAGACTTGCACTGCGCCCACCGATGTTTTCGCTGCTGGCATTGTGTTTCACCAACTATCTACTGGCCAGCATCCCTATGCATCAGGGAAGAAAACCTTGCCGGAAATTCTGAGTGCTATATTGTTCGATCCACCACCAGATTGGGGTGCCGCAGGTGCCACTGCGCCAGAAGGTCTTGAATTCGTAGTTCGCCGCGCTCTGGATAAAGATCCAACCAAGCGATGGCAAAACGCCGGGGAATTGAAGCAGGCGCTAGCCTTGTGCCGATTCACGCTAAACAATCAGCCTAGCGCTGGATCAACCGCCGCACCGGTTTCTGTGCCCAGTCCCTTGCCACAGCCTGATCCGGAAAAGACGGTTGTCGTGAAACGCGATACGCCGCGTCCGATAGCCCCTGCTTCGGTAGTGGCGTCGACGCCAACTCCCGCACTCAAGCCACCTTCACCGGTACTTCCGCCGACGGACGTCCGATTTTGTAGTGCGTGTACATCCGCAAATCCGAAAAATGCCCTGGTCTGCGGAAAATGCGGCATCCCTTTTGCCGCCTCATGCGCCCCTGCGGTTGAGGAAGGAATGGGTAAGAATCTTTGGATTCTTTTAGGTGCCGTGGTGCTGCTGTTCATAGCGGTAATTGTTGTAGGTATGATTTCCAAATAATGCCCACTCCTCCTCGTATCGTCATTGTCGGCGGTGGGTTTGCAGGAGTCTACGCCGCACGCAGTTTGGAAAAACGGCTGAAGCCCTGGGAAGCAGAAATCTGTCTCATCAATCGGGAAAACTATTTCGTCTTTCAACCTTTACTGCCAGAAGTGATTTCCGGGGCCATTGGGTTGGTGGAAACGGTATCGCCCATTCGACGGCTGTGTCCCCGCACTCAGCTTTATGTCCGCGATGTTGAATCTGTAGACCTGAAGGCCAAAGTCGTTCGCATGACCCCGGCCATGCGTCCCCGTGCACTGGAACTTCCCTACGACTACCTGATCATGGCCCCCGGCACGGTCACCGATTTTTCCGGTATGCCTGGGTTAGCCGAATATGCTTTGCCCTTTCGAACACTGGGTGATGCTCTTCGCCTGCGCAATCGGGCGCTGGAATCTTTGGAAGAAGCGGCCATTGAAAAGGATCACGCGTTCCGCAAAAAACTGCTCAGCTTTGTGATCAGCGGTGCCGGATTTTCCGGAGTGGAAGTGGCTGCCGAACTGAATGATTTTCTGCGCAGCGCGGTGAAGGATTTCCGCTCTCTGAATCAAAAAGATATCACCGTGATGCTGGTCCATTCCCGTGACCGTATTCTGCCAGAGATGGCCCCGGAGCTGGCGCAGTATGCCCAGAAGATTTTGAGTAAACGCGGTGTCACGCTGAAGTTGGGCGTGCGCGTCACATCCTGCACCGCTGATTCCGTCATCCTCAACAATGGGGAAGTGATCGACGCACGAACGGTAATTTCCACCGTGCCATCAGCCCTCACGCCACTGGTCCGAACCATGGAATGTAAGAAAGAAAAAGGGCGTCTTGTGGTCAACGGGCAATTAGAAATGGAGGGCTTTGCCGGTCAAGCCTGGGCCATGGGCGATTGTGCCACGATTCTGATGACCGATGGCACGGCGGCGCCGCCAACCGCCCAACACGCCACCCGTGAAGCGGAAGTAGTGGCCGCTAACGTGGCCGCATGCGTGCGTGGAAATCCAGAGCGCCGCACCTTCAACTTCGCAGGTCTGGGCAAGTTGGGTTCCTTAGGACATCATTCTGCCGTGGCCGAAGTCTTTGGCCTGAAGATTTCCGGATTTCCAGCTTGGGTGTTGTGGCGCACCATCTATCTAATGAAGATGCCTGGTCTGGATCGTAAACTGCGCGTCGGTCTGGATTGGCTCACTGGCGCAATCTTCAAGACAGACTTGGTGCAGTTGCGCGTGCAAACATCGAGCAACATCACCAACGAACATTACGAGGCGGGTCAAATTGTGTTTGAGCAAGGCGATGCCCCAGACCGCTTATTCATTATCCAAAAAGGCGAAGTGGAAGTGCTGCGAGATGGCCAGCGCGTTGCCACCATCGGGGCCAGCGAATCTTTTGGAGAGATGGGGCTGCTAACCAATTCACCGCGCAACGCCACCATCCGCACCACCCAACCGACGGACTTGGTTGCCATCACGAAAGGGGATGTTTCCCAACTTTTAAATAATTTTCCAGAGCTGCGCGCCGGACTTCAAAACATTGCCCAAAAGCGTGCATAAACAGTTTCCGAAAACGTTAACTGGATTGACATCGACCGACAACACCGTTAGGATTACTTCATTAAGTAAAATTTCAGGAGGCTTCTTTGCAACGTACCCTACTATCCGCAACTTTGCTGTTTCTTACAGCTTCTTCCACCTTTGCTCAAACTACATCCACCACCATTCTAGGATCAGTAACCGATTCTTCCGGTGCCACGGTCCCTGGGGCCAAAGTGGTCGCCACAAACATCAACACAGGCATTCGTCGTCAGGACACGACTACGGCCACTGGCGATTATGGCTTTCCCCTGCTCGACGTCGGTATGTATAGCGTCACTGTTGAAATGAAGGGTTTTAAAACGGAGACACAGAAAGGCATTGAACTTCAGATCAACCAAAAGGCGCGCGTCGATTTCCGCCTGGAAATTGGTGCTCAAACGGAGATAGTTACCATCACCGCTGAAGTGGCGCAATTGAAGACCGACGAAGCGTCGCTCGGTTCCGTGGTCGAACAACGCCGCGTGGTGGAACTTCCTTTGAACGGTCGTAACTTAGCAGGGCTCGCCGTGATGCAGCCCGGTGTCCAGTTCGGCGGTCGCATGGGCTTTGACGGATTGACTGGTGGCGCTGGGGGAGTGCCTATCCCTGGTCAGGCAATTTCCATCTCAGCCAACGGCCAGCGCGACACGAACATGCACGGGACCTTGGACGGCGTTGTGGCCACAGAGCCGCGCGTCAACACCATCCCCTTTGCCCCTTCCACCGAAGCCATTGAAGAATTCAAGGTTCTCTCCGGATCCTACTCCGCTGAATATGGAACCAACTCCGGCGCCCAAGTAATCATTGTTACCAAGAGTGGTTCCAACGCCATGCACGGTTCCTTGTTTGAATTCCTGCGCAACGATAAGTTCGATGCGGAAGAGTATTTCCAAAACTACTTCAATGTCCCTGGAGCAGCTCGCAGGACCAAAGATAAGTTGCGCCAGAATCAGTTCGGCGGTGTTTGGAGTGGTCCCGTATTGATTCCCAAACTTTACAACGGCAAGGACAAGACCTTTTTCATGGTTAACTATGAACATCGTGCTAAACGTCAGCCCGGCGTAGTGCGCAGTGCCAACGTGCCAACCGAAGCGATGAAGAATGGTGACTTGAGTGCTTTCCTCAATCGACCGATCCTCGCTCAAAATACTGCTATCAACGATCCGCTTACGGGTCTTCCATTCCCTGGCAACATCATTCCGTCATCCCGCATCAACGCCACAGCCAAGGCGCTGTTCCCGTTCTATCCTACGGCCCAAGTAGCCAAGCCCGACCCCATCAATGGCAGCAATTTCTTTGGCGAAGGCGGCACTAAGCAGGATGAAGATCAGGTGTTTATCCGCGGCGATCATAACTTTTCAGCCAAAGATAAGATTTTTGGACGCTATGCCTTCAATGACATTACCTACGTCACCACTCCTGGCGACAATCCGTTGTTCCAATTCTTTGTCGCCGGCAGGAATCAGAATGTGGCCACTCAGTGGTTGCATATTTTCTCCCCTTCGTTGATCAACGAATTGCGTTACGGCTACAACCGTTCCGTAGACAATACTTTGAACCCGCGCTCCAACAGTGCTTTCGATCTGGATACCATTGGCCTCACTGGCTTTCGTGTTCTTACCGACGCGAACCGCAAGTTCACCACACGGGAAGCGGGCTTGCCCACCTTCAACATCAACGGCTTTGCCAGTATTGGTGACCGTGACGGTGGCAATGGCTTCGACTTCAACAATGTGCACCAGATTAACGACAACGTTACTTTCAACAAAGGTGTGCACAACATGAAGTTTGGTGTTGACTACCGCTGGGTTAGCTTGTTCCGCGGCGCTGCCAACACTGCTCGCGGAGATTTGCAGTTTGCTGATACGATTGCCCGGAATGGATTGGCGGCGTTCCTACTAGGATATCCCACGGCAGCGAATTCGCCAGAAGGTCTGCCCCTTACTGATGTCCGCCAAAGTCGCTATGCGGTTTATGCGCAGGATGACTGGAAGGTGAATCGTCGGCTGACCGTCAACCTTGGTCTGCGCTATGAATATAACTCCATGGCGAAGGACATTCGTGGTCTTTGGCGTGCCCTCAGCTTCAAGGACACCGTCAATGGGTATCCAACTTTTGTGCCAACCATCCGCAATCAGTACAACTTCTACAATCCGCAGAAAACCAACTTTATGCCACGGATTGGTATCGCCTATCGTGCATCAGAAAAGACGGTTATCCGTACTGGATTTGGAATCTACTATAACGTTCACCAGTTGAACAACTACAGCATCCTTAATTTGAACGCACCATTGTCCGGGTCCAGCAATTTCAATAACAGTGCTGACACTGACGGGAAAATCATCAGCCCAACAGTGCTCACTTTTGCTCAGCCCTTTGGTATAGTGAACAACTTAAGTGCGATCAGTGCCAATACGCTGGACCCCACCAATCTGCAGCCTTACATTGTGCAATGGAGCTTTGATGCTCAACATCAATTGCCAGGGCGCGGCGTGCTGACGGTGGGATATGTTGGCAGTAAAGGCAGCAACATTGACGGACGTTGGGAAATTAACAATCCGAATCCGGCCATTAATACGCTTACTTCTTCCATTCAGAGCCGCCGTCCTATCCAGTTCGTCGTGGATGGACCCGGTGGCCCACTGCGCCCAATCAATACGATTCGATTCCTGACCAACGGAAACAATTCCTGGTACAACGGGCTGCATGTAAACTACGAAAAGCGCATGTCCCATGGATTGCAGTTTGGATTGGCCTACACTTTCAGTCAAGCATTGGGTGAAGGTTATGGGCGCAATGAATCCTTCGGTGGCACATCGAATGTGATGCAAAATCCCCATGATCGTGCAGCTGAAAAAGGTCGCTATCCGTTTGATGTGCGTCACAACGCGGTGGCAAATTTCCTTTATGAAATCCCCACCCTGGCAGGCATGAAGAACAATGCTGGTAAGTACATCTTTGGGGGCTGGCAGGCGAACGGAATCGTTACTTTGCGCACCGGGTTCCCTTTCACTGTCTCGCAAGGCAACACGTTGAATACCTCTACTTCGCAGGCTCGTCCGGACAGGCTGGCCACTGGCACCACCAGTAACCCATCGATTCAAACGTGGTTCGATACTTCAGCCTTCCGCGTTCTATCCTGCGCTGATTCCCGCTTCCCCGAGCGTTGCCATTACGGCAGTTCCGGTGTTGGCATTCTGGATGGCCCTGGCATGAAAAACTTGGATTTTTCTTTAATCAAGAATATCCGCATACGCGAAACATTAAACGTCCAGTTCCGTGCGGAAATGTTTAATTTTGCCAACCACGCAAATTTCAACATACCCAATCGCAACTTACGAACCGGGCCAGCCTACTTGCCTTCAGTACCCGGTGCTACTGATCCAATTCAGAACATCGGAGAAAAGGATAACGGTGCTCCGGGCCAAATCACTTCGCTTGTTCAACCCATGCGCATTGTTCAGTTCGGCCTGCGCTTCGTATTCTAAAACAAAATGGCAACAAACCAATGGAGGGCTGCTTCGGCAGCCTTCTTGTTTTTTACATTCACCGCGTCCGCCCAACAATACGACTTGCTATTGAAGGGTGGTCGCGTCATTGATCCCAAGAACAACCTGGACGCCATGCGCGACATCGCTATTCGTGATGGACGAATCGCAGCAGTTGAACCGGCCATCAATCGTGCTGAAGCAAGGCGAGTAGTCGATGTCAAAGGCCTGATTGTCACTCCCGGCCTGGTGGACATCCACGCCCATATGTTTCATACAACAGGCCAAGCCGACGCCTGGGCGGGGGATAACAGCATCGCGCCGGATTCCTTTGGTCCCAAATCCTGCACCACGACCATGGTGGATGCCGGGAGTTCCGGCTGGCGTAACTTTGAAACATTCCGCTATACCGTAATTGATCGCGCCAAGACTCGTGTGCTGGCTATGATCAACATTGCTGGATTAGGGATGATGACCGACACTGCCGAACAGATGGATTTCAACCCGGATGAAGTGACGCGTCTGGCATTGAAGCACAAGGATATTGTGGTGGGAGTGAAGTCAGCCCATTATCAAAAGCCAGATTGGCTGAGCGTTGATTCTGCCCTTGCTGCAGGGAAGAAGGCGAACATCCCCATTATGGTGGACTTTGGTTTTTTCCTGCCAGAGCGACCCTATATAGAGCTTGTGGGTAAGCGCCTGCGCCCCGGCGACATCAGTACCCATTGCTTTCGAGGCCCGGTCCCAACCGTTGATGCACAAGGCAAACTCTACGATTATCTGCGACAAGCCCGCGCTCGCGGAGTGAAGTTCGACGTCGGTCACGGCGGCGGCAGCTTTGTTTTTCGCAACGCTGTGCCAGCAGTGGAACAAGGCTTCTACCCCGATTCCATCTCCACCGATTTACATACAGGCAGCATGAACGCAGGCATGATTGACATGGTCAACACCATGTCGAAGTTTCTGGCGATGGGCATGCCGCTGCCGGAAATCATCAAGGCATCCACCTGGAATCCAGCAAATGAAATTAAGCGCCCGGAGCAAGGCCACCTAAGCGTAGGCGCTCCGGCCGATATTGCTGTTTTGCGCATCGACCAAGGGACGTTCGGCTATCTTGACGGATTCCGGGGTCGCCTGACTGCAACCAAGCGCTTAGGCTGCCAAATGACGATTCAAGCGGGCACCACAACCTGGGATTGGGACGGCCTCGGCGGCGTAGACTACAAAAAGCAAGGCCCCAATTCAGGCAATCGACCCGTGGATCACGTTATTCTTCCCAAGTAACTTTGCGACGATTCCGAAGTTGAGAGTTAAGTAGGACCGGCATCCTGGTGGTCACGGATCGGTATCGGATACTCGTTCGTCTCCACCTATACGTCGCGCACTCAAATATGCCCATGAAAAGTAGATCAGCAGTTTTATCCTACCTGTTTGTTACAATCGTAGAATTGCAATGCCGATGACCGAGCGCGAACTGCGCGAAATTATTGTTGAAATCGGCAAGCTGGTTTATCAAAAAGGCTGGGTGGCATCGAATGATGGCAACGTCAGCTACCGGCTTGATCAGGCTCGTATTCTTTGCACCCCTACGGGAATTTCCAAGGGCATGATGAAGCCCGACGATTTGATTATTTGTGACATGCATGGCAACAAGATTGAAGGCAAGCGTGAGCGCACCAGCGAAATTCTTATGCACCTTACCATTTATTCCATGCGTCCCGATGTCCGCGCTGTGGTGCATTGCCATCCCCCGGTAGCTACTGGATTTGCAGTGGCCGGGCGTCCTTTGAACATGGCCATTCTTCCAGAAGTGATCATTGGGCTGGGTTGTGTTCCCCTAGCCGAATATGGCCTGCCTGGAACGTCAGCGCTGACCGACGGCATGGTGCCTTACATCCCCAAATACGATGCGCTGCTGATGGCCAATCACGGAGCCGTCTGCTACGGCGAAGATCTTTGGAAAGC
>JANMWO010000219.1:0-9910 GCA_031394025.1 Acidobacteriota bacterium | reverse complement strand
CGCGGATATACGCGGGTTCCGCTGCAACTGGATGAGGGGAATTCCACATCGGGTCGCCATTCCAGTCCGCTGACGCGTGGCAGTCTGTATCCGTTGGCGCTGGCAAAAGCGGATATTGGTGCTTGGTTTCAGGGTACGTTTTTGAAGTCGGAGGAAGTGCAAACTGCATGGCGGTTGTCGGCATTTTTGGATGCGCAAGGAAAGGCGGGTCGGGACAAGGTGACTTTATTATTGGCAAAGCCGCTGGCTGGTGCGGGCATTTGGACCAAACAAAACTTTGAAGAGAGTCTAGGGAAAAGTGAAGAGTTAGGCTTGAAGATGTTGATTGATGAAAAGCCAAAGTTATCGAACTATCGTGCTCCAAAAGATGCGGCGCAAGATCGGGTATTTTTGGCTGTGATGGTGAAAGGGTCCAGCGACGGAGTTGCTGAAAAGGCCACCCTGCTGCGTCGCGCGGGATATCCGGTGGCGACGGTGATGTTAGATAAGGGTGCGAATCTTTCGCACTATATGCAGTGGATGCACTACGTTGTGTTTGGAATTGGTTGGTTGCGAAAGATGAATTTCGTAACCCAGCCCAGCGTGGAATTGTACAAGCAAATCACCAGCCGCGTTCATTCCGATGAGACTCATAGCGATTGGAACAAGCTGATGGGAAGTCCCAAGCAAATGAAGTGGAAAGGTGGCGTGACACTTTACTACGACAAACTTTCTGCAAAGGAAATCAAAGGGGCAAACGCTGCGGAAGTGTATGCGACCATTCTAAAAGATTTGTTTGTGAACGCTCGAATGCAGTATGGAGAATTTTCCTTTTTTGGCGATTCACGCTATTCCGAACCAGGTCGGGCTGTCCGCAAATTGTTGGACAAAGCTGGCGAATCCATTTTCCGGGCGAAGTTGAAACTCCCCGTGGATGTTTATGAAGGACCGGCGATGAATCATTCTTTTCACGAGATGATTATCGGTCACGGCAAGTGTTTTTCCACCGTATTGCTCAGTGAAAAGGCTGAAAAACTGGTTGGAGTGGATTATTCACCGGAGTATCATAGGGCTCAGTTTTTAGCTACCCAAATGGCGCTAGCGGAACGCGGTCGCGATGTAGTGGCCATTGTCTTGAAAGATTTGGAGCCGCCCGCTTTGAAGTCATTGGCCGATTTTTTCGCGCAGGTGATCCTATATCTGAAAGGCTTTGACCCATTGAAGTGTTACCATCGGTAATTCAAGATCATGGCTAAAATAAAACCGGTTCGCGGCAAGCAAACCGTCAGTACAAAATCGTCTATACGCGCGGCGATTCCATGCGCCATTCTGATTCTGGTCGGCACTGGGCTGATGGGCTTGCTGTTTTATGCCATGTTGACGACACACAAATGAATTTACGACCCATATGAATTTAAGAATAGACAAGCGACGGAACGATGAAATGCGTCGCGTTCAAATTACGAAAGACTACATACAGACGGCTGAAGGATGTGTGCTGATTGAAGTTGGCAACACCCGTGTGCTGTGCGCAGCGACGCTGGAATCCACCGTGCCGCAGTTTCTGAAAGGAAGCGGCAAAGGCTGGGTTACTGCGGAATACGCCATGCTGCCGCGAGCCACTGAAACTCGAACTCAGCGCGAAGTGATGAAAGGCAAGCAGACTGGTCGTACTATGGAAATCCAACGGCTGGTTGGACGATCCTTGCGCGCCGTGGTCGATTTGGCCGCTATGGGCGAACGCTCCATTATTGTGGATTGTGATGTGCTGCAAGCGGACGGGGGAACCCGTACGGCATCCATCACCGGTGCCTTTATTGCGATGGCGCTGGTTATGGAACGGATGGTGAATTTCGGGACGTTGCAGAAGTTGCCGCTGTTGGATTATCTGGCTGCAACCAGTGTGGGCATGGTGGATGGAGCGCCTATGTTGGACCTTTGCTACAGCGAAGATTCCCGCGCCGAAGTGGACATGAATGTGGTTCTGACTGGCGGCGGTAAATTTGTTGAAGTACAAGCCAGTGCTGAGCAGAAATCATTTGATGATGAGCAGATGGAAGGGATGCTGACCCTGGCCCGCAGCGGAATCGCGTCGTTGGTCGAAATGCAAAAGACCTTTATTCGATTGCCGTGAAACTTTATTGCGCAACCACGAATCCGGGTAAGCTGCGGGAGTTCCGGCTGATTGTGGAACACTTCGGCGGTGAACGAATCACTGTGGATACGCTGCACAACATTCGGGACATTGAAGCACCGGAAGAAACCGGTTCCACCTTTGAAGAGAATGCGGCTTTGAAGGCTGTCTACTATTCCCAATTCGCTGCAGGACCGCTGTTTGCTGATGATTCAGGGCTTGCTGTGGATGCTTTGCATGGAGCCCCTGGGGTTTACTCGGCCCGCTTTGCTGGAGAGCATGCCGGGGACGCT
Source organism: Acidobacteriota bacterium (assembly GCA_031394025.1). Taxonomy (GTDB): domain Bacteria; phylum Acidobacteriota; class Terriglobia; order Bryobacterales; family Bryobacteraceae; genus JANXSF01. The sequence continues at coordinate 7,504 of JANMWO010000219.1, read as the reverse complement.
GCCAACAATCAACTTTTATTGGAGCGGTTGCGCGGGGTCCACAATCGCACAGCGCGCTTTGTATGCGTCATTGCGCTGGCAGAAGCTGGGGAAGTGAAAGGCTTGTGGCGGGGCGAGGTGGAAGGCCGCATCATCAATGACGATAAACACGGCGAAGCGAGCGGGACAGAAGGGTTCGGCTATGATCCGCTGTTTTACTTCGAACCATTCGGGGCAACGTTTGGGCAAGTTCCGGCTGAGAAAAAGTTACTGGTTAGCCATCGTAGCAAAGCGCTTGAGGCGATGATCAAGGCGTTACGCCTAAATTCCTAATTCCGTTTTCACTTCGGCAAACTTAGTTGCCGCAAATTCCAAATCTTCCAGGGAATGCGCTGCCGATACTTGAGTACGAATGCGAGCCTTTCCCTGGGGAACCACCGGGTAAGAGAAGCCAATCACGTACACACCCTTTTCTAACATCCTATCGGCCATGCGAGCGGCAAGCGCGGCATCACCCAGCATGATGGGAACAATGGGATGTTCCCCGGGTAGAATATTGAAGCCAAGTCCAGTCATCCGTTGACGGAAGAATCGCGTGTTTTCCTGAAGCTTTGCAGGAAGAGCAGATGAAGCGGTTAGCATTTCCAATACCGCTAGCGAAGCACCAGTGATGGTGGGGGCGAGGGAGTTTGAAAATAGATAGGGGCGCGAACGTTGGCGCAGCAATGCGATGATGTCACGACGTCCGCTGGTGTAGCCTCCACTGGCTCCGCCCAAGGCCTTGCCTAGTGTGCCAGTAATCATATCCACGCGACCCATCACACCACAATGTTCAATGGTGCCTCGGCCTGTCGCTCCTAAGACACCAACAGCGTGGGAATCATCCACCATCACTAGTGCCTTGTGCTTGTCGGCCAAGTCGCAAATAGCGGATAGATTGGCGATGTAGCCATCCATGGAAAATACACCGTCAGTGGCGATCATCCGGTAACGCGCACCAGCGGATTCAGCGAGCTTCAATTCAAGATGGGCCATGTCACTATTGCGATAGCGCAAGCGCTGCGATTTTGACAGACGCACACCATCAATGATGCTAGCGTGATTTAACTCATCGGAAATAATTGCGTCTTCAGCGCTCAGCAGCGTCTCAAAAAGCCCGCTATTCGCGTCGAAGCAGGATCCGTACAAGATGGTATCTTCCGTGCCGAGAAATGCGCTAATGGCCTGTTCCAACTGCTTGTGAACGGCCTGGGTTCCGCAAATGAAGCGAACAGAAGCCATGCCATAGCCCCAACGGTCTAACGCCTGATGCGCAGCGGCAATCACTGCTGGATGGTCAGCCAGACCAAGGTAATTATTGGCGCAAAGATTCAGCACCTTCTGCCCGGATAAGGTTTCAATGTGGGCGCTTTGCGGCGTCCCAATCACCCGCTCTGGTTTGGCCAAGCCAGCGGCAGTAATTTCAGTCAAGGTGCTACGAACGTGATCCTGAAATTCGCCGTACATTACAACTGGCTCCATTCCAAAATTACTTTCCCCGACGTGCCCGATTTCATGGCTGCAAACCCTTGCTCAAATTCTGTCCACGGATAGCGATGTGTGATGACCGGTTCCAGGTTCAATCCGCATTCCAGCAGCACGCTCATCTTGTACCAGGTCTCATACATTTCACGACCATAGACTCCGCGAATCGTCAGCATGTTGAAAACCACAGTATGCCAATTGATGGCCATTTCACCGGGAGGAATTCCCAGCATGGCGATGCGTCCACCATGGGCCATATTGGCCAGCATATCGCGAAAAGCGGCCGCGTTACCCGACATTTCCAGGCCAACATCGAACCCTTCGTGCATATTCAATTTAGCTTGCGCTTCAGCCAAAGTTGCCGTCTTGACGTTCAAGGCAAGATCCACACCCATCTTGCGAGCCAGCTCTAAACGATGTTCGTTGATATCGGTGATGACCACATGCCGCGCACCTGCCTGGCGTACCACTGCGGCAGCCATGATGCCGATAGGACCAGCGCCAGTGATCAACACATCTTCACCCAGAACGGGAAACATCAAGGCAGTGTGAACCGCATTGCCAAAGGGGTCGAAAATAGCGGCGACGTCCAAATTGATGCCGTCGTGATGCTTCCAGACATTGGTCATGGGAAGCGCAATATATTCGGCAAAAGCGCCTGCACGATTGACGCCTACGCCTTGCGTATGGGCACATTGATGCCGTCTGCCAGCCATGCAATTGCGGCAACGACCACAGACCACATGCCCTTCGCCACTGACAATTTCTCCAGCGTGGAAATCGATGACGTTCGAGCCGGTAGCAACGATTTGTCCGACGAACTCGTGGCCAATCACCAGGGGCACGGGAATGGTCCGTTGCGACCATTCGTCCCAATTGTAAATGTGCAGATCCGTGCCGCAAATGCCGGTGCGCAGCACTTTGATGAGGACATCGTTAATGCCAATGGTGGGCTTGGGCACATCTTCCACCCACAGGCCAACTTCAGCTTTGCTTTTGACTAAGGCTTTCATCTTCTACCAGTATAGAAAGACGCCGAGCTTGCGTTACATCCCTGCTTGAGAAGCACTCAGTACAACTTGCTTGCCTGCCTTCTTGTCAATGATGGTCAACTTTCCATTGCTCAACGTCACATCATCCACTTTGGTGAAGCCTTTCGGAACCGCCGTGAAAAACATGAGGAATCGTGATTTAATGGCGGCGCGCGCTGGAAGCCAGCGGTAGGTGGGCACGTCGAACATCCTGGCCATTTCTATGGTCTGGCGACGTGGGACGTCGAACGGTTGCGTGCCGAATTCTATGCCTCGGGAAAGAGCACCGGATGCAGGGTAGTTCATCCATTCCTGCAACCATGGATATTCTTCGCGACGGAAAAAATAGCCGATCAACATTTCTTTTTCCAAATTTAAGACTGTAACGAAACCGAACGTGCGCGTTGGATCTACGGTGCAGCCAGTATGATCTAGCGAGTTCGGTGGGTCGGGAACACCGCGCAGGTCAACGGTACCGCCGCCCTTGGTTGGCCCCATCGGGTAGGTATACTCTTTGCCTGAAACAAGGCGACGGATGGGTTGGGGATCCACTGGGCGTGCCTGGCAACGGCCTACCGATGCGTCGACAACAGTTTTGCCCGGTGCCAAAAACGGTGCTCCGACAGTGGCGTGTTCAGCCCAGTTGATGGGGCGATCAAAAGCTAAAAGATTCTCCAGTGTACTTTCAACAGCCACCACCTGCTCCCCATCCACCACTTCCACTTTGCGAGTGAACAGTTCCTGAACTAAGGGAAGACGAGTCTGAAATAGGAAGCGGTTCATTGGCCCTTGCTTTTCCGAAGCCGTCAGGAGCCACGGCACGGTATGCGCTTCACCATGGCCACTAAGACCCGCTGCGCGTTCCTCTAATGACGTTGGGCCGAAGCCATCCACACAGACGAAATGACCCACGCCACCGCCACCGCCTCGTCCTGGATTACCACGCTCGCGTTCCATTCGAGCAGGGTTCCACATGGGGTCAGTCTTAGTGGCATCGCCTTTCAGGGTGAGGCTGGCGAAGGCTCCGCCAGTAGATAGGATCACCAGTTCCAACTTGTCGTTTTCAAGAATGTGGGCGGGACGACCTTCGAATAAGGTGGGCCGTTGGGCGATGACCGGAAGCAGAAGCGCTGCGGTCAGGAAAGTAATTTTGAACATAACCTAAACCAGGATAGTAAATGCAGCTTCGGTACGTTCCACCGGACGGTAGAGGGTGTCACGTTCAAAGGGGACGCGACCCGCTTCCGTGATGAGGCGCAGCAATTCTCCACGTCGTAATGACTGGCTTGTTGTAGCACCGGCATCGTGATAAATTTTTTCTTCTACAACGGTGCCGTCAATATCGTCAGCACCAAAACGCTGAGCAATTTGGGCAATTTGCGGCGTCATCATCACCCAATACGCTTTGATGTGGGGAATGTTGTCAAGCATCAGCCTGGAAACAGCGATGTTGCGAATATCGTCAAAGCCAGTGGTTTTATCAATGTGTTCCAGCGACGTATTATCAGGATGAAAAGCGAGTGGGATGAAGGTTACAAAGCCGCCAGTTTCGTCTTGTAAATTGCGCAACTTTACCAGATGATCCACACGATCCACTTCCGATTCAATATGCCCATAGAGCATGGTGCAGTTGGTTTTGAGGCCCAATTCATGGGAGATGCGAGCAATTTCCAACCATTCGCCACCGTCGATTTTGTGGTCACAAATAATGCGTCGTACTCGTTCACTGAAAATTTCTGCACCGCCACCTGGTTGGGAATCCATACCAGCAGCTTTTAACTTCAACAACACTTCCCGATGGGAAAGTTTAGTGCGTTGGGCGAAGTAGGAAATCTCTACCATGGTGAAAGCTTTCAAGTGCACGTCGGGGTAGCGCTGCTTCAATCCACGCAGCATTTCACAATACCAATCCAGCGTCAGTTCCGGGTGCAATCCGCCGACAATGTGAAATTCGGAAACTGCTTCTTTATACCCTTCACCTGCCCGGTGCCACACTTCTTCAAGCGACATGGTGTAGCTGTTTTCATTGCGTTTCTGTTTGCCAAAAGCGCACAGGCGGCAGGATGCAACACAAACATCGGTGGGATTAATGTGACGATTGACGTTGAAAAAAGTGATGTCACCATGCAGACGTTCGCGCACAAGATTCGCCAGATAACCGACACCCAAAAGATCGGGAGTGCGGTAAAGCGTGACGCCATCCTCAGACGGCAGCCGCTGACCAGCCTTTACCTTTTCCAGGATCGGGATCAGTCTTTTGTCATCAAAATTTGGTTGGTTCATACGAGGTTCCATTTTAGGCTTGCCGGAAAACAAAAACATCAGCTGCCCAAAAAATAAAGAATAGCACGCTGACATAGCCATTCATGGTGAAAAAGGCCGCATCCACGCGGCTGAGATCGTCTGATTTGACCAGACTTTGTTCGTAAATTAGCAGCGATGCTACAGCGGCAATTCCAGTTCCAGCCAGCCACCCAAGGTGGAAACTGAAGGTCAGAATTCCCAGAAAAATAATCATGGCCACATGAAGCAGGCGAGACACCAACAAAGCCCCGGCGATTCCAAGGAGTTTTGGCAGACTGAACAAGGGCGAAGAGCTATCGAATTCGTAATCCTGACAGGAATAAATAATGTCGAACCCGGCCGCCCAAAAAGTAACTGCCAGCGTCAGCCAAAGAATGCGAGGGTCCAGCGAACCGGTGACCGCAATCCAGGCGGCGGCGGGGGCGATGCCCAGGCAGAGCCCTAAAATCAGATGGGAGAATGAAGTGAATCGTTTAGTGAAGCTGTACAGAAACAGTATCCCCAGGGCGACCGGTGCAAGGTAGAGGCACAGTTGACCAAGCTGCCTTGCGGCTAGAAAAAAGATGGAGGATGCCAATAGGAGAAACGTCCAGGCGAAGGCTGGAGAAAGCATGCCTGCGGGAAGATGACGCATTTTGGTGCGAGGATTGAGGCCATCGAAATCGGCGTCCAGTATACGGTTAAAAGTCATGCCAGCGGAGCGGGCAGCCACCATTGCGATGACGATTCCCAGTAATTTAGGGAGCAGCAGATCAGCCGGAAAACCAAGTTCCCGCCATGCCAGCAAGGCGCCAGTAAGAGCGAATGGGAGAGCAAAAACGGAGTGCTCGAACTTAATCATTTCGAGCGTTAACAGCAGTCGTCGAAAAAACATTGTGCGTTACTATTGTATTCGATGAGCAAAGTTCCACTGTGGGTTCTAGTTCTGTTGATTTTGTTGCTGGCAGCATGCACTGCGGAAAAACAATTCACCATGGCGGATCTTAAAAAACGTGATGTGAAGCTGCCCGATGGACAGATGATCCGTTGTGAAACCATGACTGAGAAATTGGAGATGATGCGCGGCATGATGTTTCGCGATTCCCTGCCCCCCAATAACGGCATGCTTTTCATTCACGCCAATTCGGCCAAAGTGCCCTATTGGACGTATCAGGTGAGGATTCCTTTGGACATCCTATGGTTAGACAGGCAGCGTAGAATTGTGGAAATTTCCCCACAATCCCAGCCTTGCAATGACAGCCGTAAGGCCAGTGAATGTCCACAATATGGCGGCAATGCAATGTCTACTTTTGTACTGGAATTGGATGGTGGCATGGCCGAAAAGCATGGGTTGAAACTTGGGGATCAGTTGGAGTGGTGACAGCTTAAAATGGACGAACAAAATTTACGAAATCTTTTGGAGCAAGTGAAGGACGGCGCAGTGGACGTGGCCGCCGCACTGGAACGCTTGCGGCACATGCCATTTGAAGATCTGGGCTTTGCAAAAGTGGATCATCACAGGGCGTTGCGGCAAGGTATGCCGGAAGTGATCTTCGGACTTGGAAAAACTCCTGAACAGATTATCGGCATCGGTCAAAAGCTTTTGGATCGCTCCAGCAATCTTCTAATCACCAGGGCGAACGCTGCTGCGGCTGAGGAGGTACTTGCAGCCATACCGGAGGCGGAATATTTTCCGGCCTGCGGTGCCATCCGCGTCTGGCGAGACAGGACCATGCGAGGTCGTGGCAAAATCGCCGTTGTTTGCGCCGGTACCAGCGACATTCCCGTGGCTGAAGAAGCACGCGTCACCGCAGAGGTGATGGGTAACGAAGTGGATGCCATTCACGACGTGGGCGTTGCCGGCATTCATCGTCTGATGCAGAATCGAGAGCGGCTGATGGAAGCCAAGGTCTGCGTGGTGTGCGCTGGAATGGAAGGCGCGCTGCCAAGCGTGGTCGGTGGTTTGGTGGCTGTCCCGGTGATCGCCGTGCCCACCAGTATTGGTTATGGGGCAAGCTTCCATGGCCTGGCCGCTCTGCTGGGCATGCTCAACAGTTGTTCCTCAAACGTGACCGTGGTGAACATCGACAACGGCTTTGGTGCCGGGTATGTGGCCAGCCTGATTAATCGCGAATAGCGGTTACCAGACGACCCCGTAGCGTTTCAGATCTTCCTGCAACTTTTCAAAACCGAAAAACTGCTCGGCATTAAGGCCTGCTTTGCGAGCACCTTCCACGTAAGCGGGAATGTCATCCGTAAAAAAACACCGGTCAGCGGGACATTGGGCGTTGGCAATTGCGGCGGCATAAATTTTTGGTTCGGGCTTCATTGCGCCAACTTCATGAGACAACACCAGATGATGAAAATGTTTCAGAATCGGATAGTTGACACTGACCATTTCAAAGTGAATAGCATTGGTATTCGATAGAACCATCACCCGGTAACGATCTTTCAACTTCTCAATAAACGGTTCGGGAATCAGAATATCGGGTAAAAAGATACAGCTCCAAATCTGGCAGAACTGTTCATAAGTCAGGTCCGCTTTCAGAATTCGCCGCAGCTCATCGAAAAAGGGAAGCGGTTCAATTTGGCCGCTTTCCAGACGATTCACCAAATCGGTCTTGGACAACTCTGCTCGGATTTGTTCCGCCGTAAGGTGCGTGTATGGTTCAAGGGCGCGATATCCG
>JANMWO010000186.1:0-25340 GCA_031394025.1 Acidobacteriota bacterium | reverse complement strand
CAGGTGCGCCCCAGAATTGCCGGGAACACGTTGGATGCGCGGTTCAACATGTAGGCATCGGTATAACGGCCCTGGGCGATCATGCGAATGTATTCGGGCACGTTGGTATGAGTAGGACACGCCCATTGGCAATCTACTACTTTGTGGAAATAATCGGGGTCATGAACGTTAGTAGGTTTCAATTAATCCTCCGTCTATAGGCAGACACGGGTATAGTGCGGTTTTTTTGGATCATCGGGGAAAGCCGGGTTGCGGGTAGTTTGTTATCTCTCAAGGGCGACAAACTGCCCAACCAAAAAGGGTATCAAATTTCCAACCCCGAATGAATACGCGGTCCGGGCAATTGTTGCGCCAGCACTTTTGCCTCAGCCGCCAAAAGCTGATGCCATCTACGATCTACTGCTGCCTTATCCATCATTTTATAACCTAATCGCAGGAACACTTTGAAATGTCCCAGTTCAGAGGAAAATAATGCCGTGTAGAAGGCACTCAATTCCGGATCGTTTAACTCTGCTGCGGCAACCGACAAAACTGAAAATCGTTCACAGGACCGGGCTTCGATCAATGCTGAAACCAGCAGCCTGTCCAGAGTATCGCCAGTTTCACCCTTGCGCACCAACTGCCGCAGATCTGTGGCGTATTGGCATTTATGAGTACGGCCTAATCGCCCTCCACGACTGAGAAGGATTTTCACAACCTGGGCCAAATGGGCTGCTTCATCGCGAGCCACACGGGTCATGGTTTCAACCCAACCTGGAGCCCACTCCTCAGGCCAACGGGTCATCAATTCCATGGCATTCATGGCCGCCTTCTTTTCCAGAAATGCGTGATCAATTAACAGGTTGATTGGATCTGCCAGCACGGCATGTCCCCAAGCGGCAGGAGTGCGGGAATGCAGCGGCAGGGCGTCAATCTTATCGGCGAAAACCATAGGTATACTTCATCGTACAATGATACCGATGCCATCCTTCAGTCGGCGAGCGTTTGCGGCCACCATGCTAAATACCACAATGTTACAAGCGCAACCTAACAACACGAAGATCGACGGGGTTCTTCGTACGGGAATTGCAAAACGCAAAATACCTGCAGCGGTGGGCATGGTAGCCAGCCAGAACAAGATCCTTTATCAAGGAGCATTTGGCACACGCGATTCGTCGGGTGTTGCCGTAAAAGTGGATTCCATCTTTGCCATCCATTCCATGACCAAGGCCGTCACCACAGTTGCGGCACTTCAATTGGTGGAACAGGGCAAGGTGCAATTGGATGAACCTGTTTCGAAATATCTTCCAAAGTTAGCCAAGCTGGAAGTGCTGCATGGGTTTGATCAAGCAGGCAAGCCGATGCTGCATCCGGCGAAGGCGCAAGTAACGTTGAAGCACCTGCTGACGCACACTTCAGGATTTTGTTACGACAATTGGGATGCCCAAATGTTTCGTTATACCGGTGGGCAGCAAACAGCAGAAGTGCCTCCGCTGATGTTCGAGCCTGGGACCAGATGGCAATATGGGCAAAGCATAGATTGGGCCGGGCGTCTGGTTGAAGAAATCAGCGGCATGAGCTTGGAAGATTACTTTCAAACAAAAATCTTTAAGCCTTTGGACATGCCAGACACCAGCTACATTGTGCCTGCGGGAAAGTTTGAACGATTGGTGACGGGTTACCGTCGTCAGGAAAATGGTCCGCTGCTCCCAAATGAACGCGCGCTGCCCACTCCGCCGAAGACGTTTGGAGGTGGTGGTGGACTTTATTCAACCGCCAGTGATTACACCCGCTTCATGCAGGTGATTCTAAATCAGGGTCAAGCGATTTTGAAGCCGCAGACAGTGGCTAGCATGCGGATGAATCAGATCGGCAATCTGACTGCAGGTAAGATGAAAAGCTTCAAGCCAGCTATTTCAAGTGACGTGGATATTCAGCCAGGGCACACCGAAAAGTGGGGGCTGGGTTTTTTGATTAACACCACGGCTTATGACGGAGGGCGTTCTGCGGGAAGTTTGGCTTGGGCAGGGTTGGAGAATACATTTTATTGGATTGACCCAAAGCGTTCCCTATGCGCTGTTTTGTTGATGCGGTTCCTGCCCTTTGTGGATAAGCAAGCCGTAGGTTTGTTGGACGATTTTGAACGGGCGGTTTATGGGGTTTAATGGGAATTTTATCCGCAGATGTCGCAGATGAACGCAGATGAAAACATCACACAATGCTAGGTTTGCCTGCCTTGGTCAGGATGTAGAAACCGAGTGCCAGCAGGGCCAGGGAGATCCATTGGGTCAGCGATAGAGGCAATCCGAATGGTAGGGCTTGTTCGTGATGACGGAAGAATTCCACGCCGAAGCGGAGGATGGAATACAGCACCAGATAGTAGCCCAGCAGTTCACCTGTTTTGTAACCGTGACGATAGCGCCACCATAGAATTCCGAACAACACAAGATTCCCCATTGCTTCGTAAAGCTGTGTGGGGTGCAACGGAATATCTAATGGCACGCCGACGCGACGGGCAGCATCGGGATCAGTGAAGGTTACGGCCCAGGGCAGATCACATTTTTCGCCATAGCAACAACCGGCGGCAAAGCATCCCATGCGACCGATGGCGTGGGCGATGGCCAGACCTGGAGTGAATAGATCTGCCGTTGCCAGAAACGGCAGGTTATGTTTGCGCATGTACCAATAAGCAACCACTATGGCGAGGATGAGGCCGCCTTGATATACGCCCGCAGCTTGCAGAGTGGTAATGGCAAAAATCTCTTCGGGATGCTTCCAGTAAAGGTTCCAATCGAACAGGTACATGGTGAGCTTGGCCCCAAGAATTCCACCGAAGGCACAGTAAACCGCAAGGTTGGTGACCACTTCTGAATCCAGACCTTTTTCTTTGGCGATTTTCGTAGTGATCCACAGTGCCACTAGAAACGCGAGCGCCACCAGGACCCCGTAGCTGGGAAGGAAGAAGTCGCCGAATGAAATCAGTTTGGGATGCATGTTAGGTTGTGGGAATGGACTTCTTGCTATCGCGCATCATGTCGAAAATTAGCAGACAGGCTCCGATGAAGATAGCACTATCGGCCACGTTAAAAGACGGGAATTGGTAATCCTGCCAGTAGAACAGCAAGAAGTCAGTTACGCTGCCGTTGAAGATTCGATCATGTAAATTGCCGCAGGCCCCACCCAATACGAAGGCTAAGGCAATGCGCACCCAATTGGTTTGCGGGTCACCGGGGAACAGGGAACGAACAAGCATGTAAGCAACCACAATGGCCACCATGCTGGAGATTCCGATAAGCACCACCGTGCGTACCCAATCGGGAGCGTCCTGCAACATGCTGAATGCGGCACCGCGATTCTGTGTGTGGATAATGCTGAAAAAACCTGGGATAACAGTATGGTTATCCCAGAAGCTGACCCGTGTTTCAACCAACGCCTTGGTCATCCTGTCCAGCAGGAAAATCAATGGGGCAATGGCGGCAATGGCGTAACGGGAGTTGTTCATGTGGTTTGAAGCAACGGCCGCACGGCCAGGGCACAGGCGGCGCAGGCAGTGGGCAATGCCGCGTCGGAACCAACGTCATTTGTATACTTCCAACAACGTTCGCATTTGACGCCGTCGGCGAGATCTACTTGAATGGCGAGTTCACCGGGGGCCGGTTCCACAATCACTTGCGACACAATGAACAAACCTGCCAGATCTTTCTGCATGGATTGCAGCAATCCTAACTGTTCACCGCTGGCCCGTAGGGTGAGTTTTGCCTCAAGTGGAGCGCCGATTAACTTCGCTTGCCGAGCGCTTTCCAACGCTTTAAGGACGGGCTCACGCAGGTCAATCAACTTGGTCCACTCATCCAAACGGGCCTTATTAATAGGGTTTGGACGCGTATCAGGGAACATGGCCAGATGAATGCTGGATTCAGAACCTTCCGGCTTTTTCAGATTTTTCCAAACTTCTTCAGCGGTGAAGCTGAGCATAGGAGCAATCATGCGGGCGAATTCATGGGTGATTTGATACAGCGCGGTTTGGGCACTGCGTCGCATATGCGAATCTGCAGCAGCGGTATAAAGCTTGTCTTTCGAAACATCAAAATAGAGCGAACTTAGATCGATGACGGCGAAGTTGTAAAGAGCCTGATAGACACGATGGAAAGCGAATTCGCCGTAGGAAGCGCGGCACTTGGCAAAGACATCGCCAGCGCGCACCAGGATCCATTGGTCGATCTCTTCCATTTTGTCGAAGGGCACGGAATTAGTGGCGGGGTCGAAATCGGCTAAGTTGCCCAGTGCATAGCGGAAGGTGTTGCGCAGCTTGCGATACGCTTCGGTGAGACGCGCCAGAATGGTATCCGATAGTGTGACGTCTTCTGTGAATTCCACTGACGAAACCCACAGACGAAGAATATCGGCACCGAACTGTTTAATGATCTTATCGGGTTCAATGCCATTGCCTCCGGATTTCGACATGGCCTTGCCATGCTCATCCAGAGTCCAGCCGTGAGTTGCCGATTCGCGATACGGCGCATCGCCCTTCAATCCGACTCCTACCAATAGCGAACTATGGAACCAGCCTCGATACTGATCGCCGCCTTCAAGATACATGTCGGCAGGCCAAGTGAGATCATTTTCTGGAGTGAGCACGGCCAAATGGCTGGAGCCGGAATCGAACCAGACGTCTAAAATATCGTTCTCTTTGCGGAAGTCGCTGGCACCGCATTTGGCACATTTCACATGGGGACCAAGCAGTTCAGCGGCAGTCTTTTCGTACCAGAGGTCGGCACTGGCTTCTGCAAATTGATCCACAATAGCGTGCATGGGAGCAGTATCTTCCATCAACGCACCACAAGGAATGCAGTGGAACGCAACAATGGGAACACCCCAGATACGTTGACGGGAAATGCACCAATCGGGACGACTGGCGATCATATTCGAGATACGATCTTCGCCCCACGAGGGCATCCACTTGATCTTGTGGATCGCTTCCAGCGCGCGTTCCCGCAGGTTGTTGCGATCCATGCCGATGAACCATTGTTCCGTAGCGCGGAAGATAGTCGGCTTATGGCAGCGCCAGCAATGCGGATAGCTGTGATCGATTTTCTTCACAGCAAGCAACGCGCCTTTTTCCTGGAGCAGATCAATGACAACCTGATTGGCATCCCAAACAGTTTTGCCGATCAACACTTCCGGCAGCACCCCTGGTTCATCGGGCGTATGATACAAGCGGCCAGCGCCATCCACCGGGCAATACACGGGGATGCCATATTGCAGGCTGGCAACGTAATCGTCAGCACCATGCCCAGGAGCAGTGTGGACCGCGCCAGTGCCCTGTTCCAGCGTCACGTGGTTCCCTAGAATGCCTTTGGAATCCCGTTCAATGAATGGATGACGGAAGACGGCACCTTCAATTTTTGCGCCTTCGAATTGGGCTAGCTTTTTGACATCGCCCCAACCAAGATTCGTCGCAGTCTCTTCAAGCAAGCCTTCAGCCAACAGGTAAACGACACCTTCCACTTCCACCGCCACGTATTGATACTTGGGGTTATAGGCGATGGCCATATTGGCCGGAATGGTCCAAGGTGTGGTGGTCCAGATTAAGCCGTAAACTTGCTTACCGACAAGAACGGGATCAATTGTTTCGGGCGGTGAGGTAAGCGCGAAGCGGACAAATATGGAAGGGCTGGTGTGGTTGGCGTATTCCACTTCAGCTTCGGCCAGGGCGGTGCGACAACTGATGCACCAGTTCACCGGCTTCAATCCTTTATACACGTAACCCTTTTCGAAGAAGGAAATAAAGGCACGGGCGATCACCGCCTGGTAACCAGGGCTCATGGTGAGATAGGGGTTATCCCAACGACCGAGGACACCCAGACGCTGAAAATCCTTGCGTTGCAGATCGACGTATTTTTGAGCGTATTGACGACACGCTTTGCGGATTTGCGAAGGCGTCATCTGGGCCTTTTTCGACCCTAACTGCGAATCCACTTTGATTTCGATGGGCAGGCCGTGACAATCCCAACCGGGGATATACGGAGAATCGAACCCAGCCATGGTTTTCGATTTCACAATAAAATCTTTGAGGATTTTGTTGAGAGCGTGGCCCAGATGCAGGTCGCCATTGGCGTAAGGGGGCCCATCGTGCAGGACGTAGCGAGGCCTGCCTGCGCGGGACTTACGGATGGTTCCGTAAAGATCGGATTTATGCCACTCTTCTAAAAGCCGCGGTTCCAACAGCGGCAAATTTGCTTTCATTGAGAAGTCCGTGCGTGGCAGGTTGACGGTCTTCTTCAGGTCGAACGGTCCTGATTCCATGGGGAGCTTTCATTATCGCATTGGTGATGGCGTTCACCACTTAATGGAGGGGAAATTAGTTGCCTTTGATCGCTTTCACAATGGCTATGGCCGTAGGATCTTCCTGTCTTACGGCCCGGACGATCTCGGAAATATGATTCTCTGCGGGGATATACAGCAGGTCTGCCTTCACACCCACTTTGTTGAGCGCTGCGTGAAACTGACGAGCTTGCAAGGGCAACGTCAGATAATCCCATTGGCAATACGAAATGAGGAACGGGGGCAACCCTGGTTTTACATGAGCCATGGCTGCGGCTTTGCGCCGTTGTTCTGGATCTGTTCCAAAAACATTCTCAAAGCCTTCGCCGATCCAATACACTCCGCTGATGGAAATCACCTTGCGAATATTCGCCAGGGAAAGCCCATGCTGTTTCAAATATTGGTCGTCACTAGCCAATAGCGATACTAAATGCCCGCCCGCAGAGTGGCCCACAATGGTGATGTTCGTGGGATCGCCACCGAACTCTTTGGCATGGGTCACAGTCCAGGCAAACGCTGCGGCCACATCGTCAATCTGGGCGGGATGGGGATACTTTGGTGCCAGCCGGTAACTGGGAACCACAACGGCAATGTCTTCCTTGGCGAAGCGGTTGGCAAAGCCAGGATATTGACTACTATCGCCACTCTTCCAGGAACCACCGTGGACAAAAAACAACACCGGCAAATTGGACTTGCCCTTGGCCACATAAACATCCAACTTCTGCTTTGATTTGTCTGTGGCCTTGCCTTGCATGTACTCAATTCCCTTGGTTCGGGAAATATCGTCGGCAATGGAATTTGCGGGCAACTGCAATTCCCCATCGGCTGGTTTACGAACAAATACAGGGTTGGAATAGATCCACGGGCGCTCTTCACCGTCTACTGTAAGCCAGGCTTCAAAGCGGAACGTACCGGTTGATTTTGTATCGTAAGCTACCTTTTCCCCTTGGCCTTCGGCAATCTGTTTTCCGTTATGGATGATTTTCCAATGAGCGGCAATGGGCAAGAATGCAATAAGCTTGGTTGTGCCGGCGTGGGGAATTTTATCGCCCATTTCGTAAACACCCAAATTATTTTGAGCTCCAAAATAGAATCCTGTAGGGTCACAAAGCCAATCGTGAGCAACATAGGCACGACCTTCACGCAACGATTTCCGAATTGCGGGCTCTGTCAATTCCGTTGCCAGAATATGCGTGGAAACATCACGGAAGCTGATTTCGTAAGGATCAAAAGTGGTCCCTTCATAAACCTGATTGCGATGGGCGTCGTTGGCGGCGATGCCGGTGAATGGCCCATTGGCCGTTTCTTTATCCCATCGTGCAAACAGCTCTGGCCAATAATCCTGATGGGCACCAAACATTTCTGCAGGATAGTTTTTCTGCCGTTCGACTAAAGTGGCCCATTCCGCTGGCTTCTTCATGGCTGCTTTGAAGTAGTCGTAGAATTCCGGCTCATCTTTGGCATCGGCATGGCGATTGTAGATTTCCATTCCGGCATAGCCAGTGGACAGTTTTTCTGGCGCTTCTTCCAGATGGGAAAGCACCAGCAAATCGGCGCCAGGTGAGGGCCAGCGAAGCTGATTGCCTTCATCTTCAGATCCGGCAATGAACAGAACTCCGTCGTGAAGTCCGGTCCAGGTGGCTGGCTTCGGACCTCGATGATCGGTCCAAAGCACTACTTTCACTTCAGCTTTTTTGGCACCTTCCAGGACTTGAGCACGGGTACCCTGGGTATGTTCGGCATCTTCAGCATGGACGTGCAGAACTGATCGGAAATCCTGATAGATGGTTAAAGGAGGCAGTGTCTTGCGAGCTTTCGCGAACTCTGCCCGAACCTGCTGCACTGCGGCAAGATGGGTAGACTGAATGCGCTCCAGGGTGGACAGCTTGCGGAGAGCCTTGCCTTCTTGATTGATGGCAACAGGTGTCTGGCTGGATAAAACAAAGGCCGCCGTAGCAGCCAAAATGATTAACGAAATAGGTCTGGACAATTACTTTTTATCTTAAATAATCAGCTAATTTTTTTCAACGATATAAAGGTAGATTTTGTGCATCCGGTTGTGGGCATACACTTCTTCCACCATCTGCGGCTTCCAACCTTTTACAGGATAATCGTGTGACACCACACGCGTCCCCGCTTTCAGGTTTTCCTGCAATTTGGGACGAAGCGTTTCATTGGCGGAAGTTGTTAAATACAGCGTAACCACATCGGCTGGGCTAAGATCCACATCCATAGCATCAGCCTTGAGAACGGTGGCGCGATTGCGCAAACCGAGCTTGTTTACAATTTCAGATGCGGATTGCGCCAGCTTGGGGGAAATTTCAATCCCTACTGCCTTGGCTCCAAATTTTTGAACGGCAGTGATCAGGATTCGGCCATCTCCGCAACCAATGTCGTAAACCATTTCCCCGCGCTTCAGTTGGGAAACTTCCAGCATGCGGTCAATGATATCTTGTGGCGAAGGAACATACGGGGCTAGCTGATGGCCTTCTTTTTGGGCCAGCGCAACCATGCTTAAGCAAGCCATGCTGAATAAGAGCGTTGTTCGTAACTTCATATTACTTACTGCCCCCCACCGGCAGCCGAAGCGGCGCGGTTATTTTTCTGCTTCACAATACTTTCCACCATTTCTGACGTCGCAAACCACAAATCTCTAGGCTTGGAAATGGTGAATTCCTGCCCTTTGAAATATTTAACCGCGTGGGAGATAGCATCCCTCCAGGGTGCAGCTTGCGGGAACAAGTTGTAATTCAAATAGTAGACCGGGTAGGTCAATGCGCCCAACTCCTTTAAGACATCGGGCTCAATCTTGGCGTCAACCATTGCTTTGGGTCCGGCGAAGACAATGGCATCGGGCCGATCTGTGCGGGACAATTCCGATTGCACCAGCCCGGAGAGAAAAGAAATTTCGCCCTTTTTCTGACCAAGGCGAGTAAGATCCACCGTTGCTAATTTCACTTTACTCACAGCCTCACCCAAACTTGGGAAGTCGATAGTTTCGGCATTTTCCTGGCGGAACAAAATACGTTGCTCATGTAAATTAAATGCGACCAACGAAAACTTGCCGATGCGCGGGTCGCGAAAAATGCTGCGCAAAATGGAGACCAGCGCCGTAATATCGTGAGGGCGCATGGCTGCTGAAGTTGCATTTTGCGGGGCATAGTTCAATAACACCTTCACATTAATAGGAGCCGCAGGGGTCCGCTCAACGGCGGGTTCCTCACGGAAATATTCCAATTCAACCGGTCTAACTTCTGATTGCGGGATTGCTACAGTAAGTGACGTATCCTTTGGCGGTAGGGTTGCTTCAACATCCCAATAAAATGAGCAAACTCTTTCGGCCCGGTCGCGCATTAGCCAGTCCACATGATATTTCCCGGCGCCCAAATCGAAGCCACCCTCCAGGCTAGCCTCGCCTTTAGCATCGTCTTCAATGGCCGGAACCTTTACCTTTTGGATGAAATAGGAGGACTCTTCTACTTTGTCTTTGGCAGTGACGCGGAAAAGAATGGTCAGCAGATTTTCAGAACCGGCCAGTTCACGAAAGGGAACATTCACTTCAAAACCGGTATGAAATTTAAGATCGAAGCCCAGCGGCGCTTTGGATGGAGTGACTTTACAGGGAAGATCGTTACGCACTTCCTGCATCTCAAGCACTGCCGAATCGGTGGGAATCATGCGAACCAGATTGCCAGCGGAACCCATGGGGGTTTGGCCGCACAACATAGGCATATGGGCTAAAGCCCAAAGCAAGTACGCCGGAATGGTCGTAAAACAATGCTTTTTTATCAGCATGCTCTCCCTCAGGAATGCACGGTTACTGGTGTGCCGATGATTCACGGTGGTGAATTTCCGGCACAGAGTGACTACGCGCTATTATCTACTAAAAATAAGATCTTTGGAACTGAAAAATACTCTTTGAAGGAAAATTCATAAAAACGCCAGCGACTCAGGAAACCGCTGTGCTACATTGCCCATATGGCGAGAAGCTTAAATAGAGTGATGTTGATTGGGAATCTCGGTCGCGATGCGGAAACGAAATTCACCCCGGCCGGTGCGGCTCGGACTACATTTTCAATAGCCACCACGCGTAAGTGGAAAGATCAGGCAACGGGCGACTGGAAAGAAGAGACAGACTGGCACAATGTTATTTTGTGGCGCAGTGAAAACCTTGCCAACTACCTGTTAAAGGGTAAACAAGTTTACATTGAGGGTCGTCTACAGACTCGGAACTACGAAGATAAGGACGGCAAAAAGGTTTACGCAACCGAAGTGGTTGCTGAAGAAGTGATGCTGTTGGGAGGTCGCGCTGAAGGGGAAGGTGCCGGTGCAGGTGGCGGCGGATTCCAGCAGGAGCGGGGAGCGTCATCGGAACGCAGCGGTGGTCCAGTGTCCATGCCTCGTAGTGCCAGGGCGGCACAGCCAGCAGCGGCAGCATCGGAAAGTTTCGATCAGGGAATTACTGACGACGACGTTCCTTTTTAGGGTGATTTTGGTAGGACTCTCCAACATTCGTTGGGATATCCTGTGGTTGAAAAACCGCTCCCTTGCGGTCACGGCTCTGTAGAATTAATATGTTACCGAGCCGTGACCGCCAGGGAGCGGTTTTTTCAAAGTCCAGATGTACTTCGCTTCAATACATTACTTCCACTCCGTCACCATGTTGTCATCCGTGACCACCTTGAGCATTGCGGTTCGCTTTAGCAAGATGTCCCTGGTCTCCATCTTTTCGTCATCCAATGGAAAGCCGGGGAGCGTATCCACGTAGCCCAGAATTTCGTTCAATCGTTTCACCCCTTCCGGCTTAGAAAGATCCAACGCGGGTTTCCCGTCCAGCCGATAGTTCACCAGCACCTGCTTCCAACGATCTTTGTCTAAAAGAATGGGGCTATCGCTGACTGCCATCATAGGGCCGAAGCGGTAGGCGTAGGGGAATTTCACTGCACCTGTGCGTTGTGCTTCTTCGGAATAGGTGGAGTTGTAATACAGCACTCCGCCGGGCTTCAGCCGTTCTCTGGCTAAATCCATCATTTCGACAGAAAGCAAATTGGTGGCATGGGCCCGATGATGATAGATGGTATCCATCACGATAAAATCGAATTTACGATCTTTGTTGCGAAACATCCAGCGGCGTCCATCGTCGATGATAATTTGCACTTTCGGATTCGTCAACATGGGTGCCACTTCGGCGTAGCGAGGGATCAGTTCCAGATAGCCGGGGTTGATTTCGATTGCAGTCACCTTTTCCACATGCGGGTTGTTGGCGATCACCTGCGTCCAGGCGCCGCCGGAAAGTCCGATCATCAAAACTTCTTTGGGATTGGGATGGAACAGGCTTACAGCAAAGGCGCGCTCCAAAATTTCCGTCTGCAACAAGTTAGTGCTGAGCATACCATCGTAAATGCCGCTGCCGTAAATGCCGTGCGCTTCGTCCACGCTGATGACGCCGCTGCGATTTTCAACAATATCTATTATGCGAGTCCAGGGCTTACCAAAGTCTCCCTTCGATTGCAGTTCGTCGTATACGGGGGCAAAAAGTGGGCCAGAGGAAACCAGCAGGGTCGCGCAAAGTGCAACACCAACCAACGCGTTCCGTTTAGTCGCTCCAAACAATGGCGCAGCTACAGCGACGCCGAGCAGGGCTAAAAGCAATGAGATAGAACGTAACGAAAAGTAATCCATCAGCACGAAACCAACCAGCCAACTTCCGGCGGCTGATCCGATAATGTTGCTGAGGTAAAGATAGCTGAGCCCCTGACCCGCATCGCCATTGGGGCGCACGGAAATGTGGCACATCAGCGGAAACGTTGCACCCAATAGCCCGGCGGCAATGGCCACCAGCGGGAGTGTCCAAACATAATCCATGTAGCGGACAAGGAATGCTACAGCCGGAACAATGCAAAAGCCAACCAGATTGGCGAACAGCACCAGCATACCAATGGATTGGACAGAAGCAGTCTTACACAGGCGTCGGCCAAGTAGGGATCCAAAGGCGATGCCTGTAAGAAATGTTCCCAGTACAAAAGCGAAACACTGGGCAGTGCCTTCACTGGCAAAGGAATAGAGCCGATACCAGACAATTTCGTAACAAAGAGCAATGAAACCGGACGCCGCAGCCAACATCATGGCCACTGGAAAAGGAATCATCTGGACAGCATCGGATGTCTCTGTGTGCGGTTGGTTATCGGCCATTAAACCTCGCCATTGGAAATGGAGAAGCAGTACGACCACGGCCGCAAGAACGTTGAGTGCCACGGCGACGGCAATGGACCCGGACATACCCAAGTTGCGCATGAGAAACAACCCTGCCGCAAAGCAGGCCACCGCTGATCCTAGAGTATTCACAAAGTACAGCGTGCCTACAGAGCGGCCAACATTGCCGGAGAGTCGCACTAACTGGGCCACTAACAGCGGTAAGGTGGCACCCATCAGGACTGTAGGAATCAACACCAGTGCAAACGAGATGAGACCCGTTTCGAGAGGCGGTGCGCCAGCGGTGAAGTTCGCTACCCAGTGGAACAAGGGCAGCGATACAGATCCGAAAGCGGCAACCCCCAATTCCACGGCGGCGAATAAAAGTAGCAATGGGGCGGAAGGGTTTTTGGAAATTCTGCCGCCAGCAAGACTACCCAGTCCCAGACCAAGCATGAAGGCACTGACCACCATTGTGACCGACTCAATATTGACGCCGTAGATAGCAAATAGCGTGCGCTGCCAAACTATTTGATAGATGAGCGCGGGGAAGCCAGATAGGAAGAATAGTGCGTAGAGCCAACGAAATGCGGATTGATGCATTGAGCTTTATCGTACTCTGAAAAGCGCTTGGTACTGTGGTGTTTGAATCCACATGTTGAACTCAAAAGTTTACCTATAGACACAAGACAATATTCCTATGATGACGCTTAGCTATTTTGAAGTTCTTGAGAGTCGTTGGGTTTCAGTTTCAATTTCCAGAACATGTCCCCCCACCATTTTCTAATCCAAGAATGAGCCTGAAGTCGGCGAAGCCGACAAGTTTTTGTTTTGTGTTGGTTTTTGGGTGAGAGGAAGGGGAGATGCGGTGGGAAAGTGGGAATCCTGCTTTTGGATTTCCACTTTTCCACGGCCACACTCACCGGGGCTGTGGGAATGTGGGAATCGCGGTTTTAGCGATTTCCAAGGGCGGTGGGAAACGACGGGAAACCTGCTTTTGGTTTTCCTCGTTTTCCACCACCCGGCATTTCCATAGCACTCTTCGTCTTTGTTTGTCATGTGATTTGCCTCTCAACTGATCGTCTGGAACAACCTTTGCTTTTCGAGTTGCATAAGTTGTGCCGCCGCCGTATCGCTCATGCTTTTAGCCAGTCGAGTTAAACTTTCCAGTGTAACTCCCGGCTTCAACCTTCTTGCCACATCCGATAACTGCCTGAGTATCTCCCACGGCGTTGCATACCAGTTATAGGTCACCTTTTCTTTCCCCTTTTTGTTAGTCGTCTTTTCTGGAACTGCGCACGGCCGGTGAAAGTTGACATAAGGGTTGAAGTAATCGCGATAGAACTTGTTGATTGCCGGCGCGTGTCTTGCGGCAATGTACCCGTAGCCCATGTGCTTTCTCACCAGTGCCGCGTTTTTTGACTCCACCAGTCCGTTGTCGTTGGTGTGCCTTGGCCTCGACTTGGTTTGCTCGGCCATCAGCTTCTTCAATAGGACCATTACACCTTGGTTGATGTACTCGCTTCCGTTATCGCTGTGGAATCCCAGTATGGTGAATGGAAACTCTTCCAACATCTGTTCCAGCACAGGAATCATGTGTGCTTCGCTGATTCTCTCCACCGATCCCAATACCGTCCATTGTGTTTCTTCGTCCACCGCAGTGATGTGATACACACCCTTGTTTCCATCCCGGTCGCCTTGGTGAACTGTATCCACCCTGATGAATCCAGGCCTTCCTTTCGTCTCCGGCTTCCTCCTTTCTCCGATACTCACCGATGTTGGTTTCGTCTTCTGAAACACCACCCGCCTCCTCCTATATGCGGCTGTTGCTCGTAAGTTATAGATGTGCGCTACTGAGATATTCGCCAGCCGTTTGTAAGTTGGATCCTTGTATTCATACAATCCCCGGTAGAGTATGGTCTTCGTTGCTGGTCCACTTAGTGTTTCGTGCGCCTCATCTACTTTTGCTAGTAACTCGATGTCCTCCACCGTGTATCTCCTAGGGAAAGTTCGCCGCCGCGTTTGACGCTGTTCGATTTTCCCGGTTTCCAAATACTGCTTGATCAACCTTGTCACCTGGGCTATGCTCGACCCGGTCATCTTTGCGATGTACTTCCTTACCAGTCCCTTATCCGCTTTGCCCTGCCGGTGGTAGCTGTGCTCCACTAGCGTCGTTCGAATCCATTCGTATTTCTCCTTCTTGTTGTGCGCCTCGAATTCAATCTCAGTGCTTGATCCCACAAATTCCCTGATTTGATCCAGGCTTATTGATCGTTCGGTCTTCATGCTGACTATCAACTCCCCAGCATGTCGGGTTTGTTCGCTTCAGGCTCATTTTGTATTGGAAACGACCCTGTCCTTCAAGCTCATTCTGTATTGGATAAGACTCTTAAGACCAAGTTTCCCACTTCTATGCTAAAGTGGTAAAGAATGCAGACTGCCGCAAAACTCGATAGAGCGGGAAGAATCATGATCCCCCACCGTTTCCGGGAGTCCCTCGGATTATCGGAAGGCTCCGAAGTCATCGTGCGTTTGGAAGATGGAGAGCTGCGCCTTTCCACTCCAATGCAGGCTTTAAAGCAAGCGCAACAAGCATTGAGCCTTCTCAAGAAACCGGGAGAGTGCGTGGTGGACGAATTCCTGGCCGAACGTAAACAAGAGGCTGCGCGCGAGTGAAGCCAGCAGTTGTACTGGACGCCTCTGCGCTTCTGGCCGCTCTGTTCGCCGAAACCGGCCATGAGCGTGTTACCAGCCTGTTAGGCCGCGCGGCCATTTCCGCCATCAACTATTCCGAAGTTCTGTCACGCCAGATTCGCATGGGTGCCAGCTTCCAGTTGGCCACGGCGAATCTTGCCGGATTGAATTTACGCGTCATTCCCTGGGATCACGAACTGGCCGAAGCAGCTGCCGACTTGAGTCCGCTGGGTTGGACCCATGGCCTTTCCCTGGGTGACCGGGCATGTCTGGCTACTGCCAGAAAGCTAGAGGTTACGGCGGTCACAGCGGATCGGAATTGGGGAGCCCTGCCTGCACTTGGCATCCACATTGAAGTGATTCGGTGAAAATCGAAAAAAGCAGGACTGATTCAACCAGCCATATCGCCCAGTCAATGATAGACTGGGCAATTCTATGAAAAAGTCCCTGTTCGTCCCCTTGCTTGTGCCATGCCTAATGCTGGCCGCCGATTCGCCTAAGTTCAAATTGCCCGCCCCCTTTGAAACTCCTTCTGCAACCAACGCGCCGAAGGTGGTTCCGCAGCCGGATGGCAAACAGTTGACCTTACCATCTGGATTTAAGTCTGAGGAATACGCGGCAGGCTTTAAAAAGCCTCGCTACATGGTGCAAGCATCTGGCGGAGCCGTTCTTGTCACCGATGCTGTGGCTAACGGTTCAGTGATTGCCATACTTGCGGACAAGTCGAAAAAGGAACTTATCAAAGGATTGGATCGGCCCTTTGGTATGGCAGTTTGGAAGGATTACCTGTACGTTTCCGAAGCAGAATCCATCAAGCGCTACAAGTTCAACGGTAAAACTCTTGAAACCGGCGTAGGAGAAGAAGTGGTTTCGTTGAAGGGCTACAGTAAGGCCCATTGGACTCGTTCCATTCAGTTTGATAAAAAGGGCGAGAAAATGTACATCTCCATTGGGTCAGGCTCAAATGTGGATGCCGGTGACCCACCAGATCGGGCTGCAATCAACGTTTACAATCCCGATGGTACAGGGCATGAAATTCTGGCGTCAGGACTTCGCAATCCTGTCAGCATTCGCTTCAATCCAGCAAATAGCGTGCTTTGGTCCACGGTGCAGGAGCGCGATGGGTTGGGTGATGATCTTGTTCCCGATTACTTCACTTCCATCAAAAAGGGAGCGTTTTACGGTTGGCCCTACGCTTACATTGGGAAAAATGAAGAGCCACGTCGTAAAGGGGAATCGCCGCAATTGGTGGCCAAGACCATTGAGCCCGATGTAATTTTGCCGGCACATTCCGCCGTAATGGATTTTATTTTCTATACTGGAAAGCAGTTCCCCGCCAAGTATAAAAACGGCGCGTTTCTAGCTTTTCGTGGGTCGTCGAACCGTGCCAAACGTCATGGTTATTCCATTGAGTTTATCCCCTTCAAAGGGGGCTCGCCCGCTGGACCCAGAGAAAGTTTTTTGACTGGCTTCATGATAGGTGAAGGCGAACGGGAAGTGTGGGGACGTCCGGTAGGCATTCTGCAACTGGCTGACGGAAGTTTGCTGATTTCAGAAGACGCCAACAATAAAATTTGGCACGTTAGTTACC
The DNA here is from genome assembly GCA_031394025.1 of Acidobacteriota bacterium. Classification (GTDB taxonomy): domain Bacteria; phylum Acidobacteriota; class Terriglobia; order Bryobacterales; family Bryobacteraceae; genus JANXSF01. The sequence goes on along the minus strand of JANMWO010000186.1, from coordinate 8,560 downwards.
AGAAGTGAAAATAGGCGGTGGAGTGCTTAGTCTTCTAAAACCTTAGCACCCAGCATTCCACCCAATACCGGCAACAGCACAAAAATTCCAAAGAAAACAATCATGGATACGAAGACGATCAGCAGCACTGCGGAAGGGTCCTGAATCGCCAGCATCAACTTTTCAACATCCCCAGCGGGCTGACCGTTTTCAATCAGCACTTTCTTGTAGGCATCCCAAAAATTAATTTCGGGTGAAAATGCGATAGCCAACATGTTGATGGTGGCCACTACAATGCCAATCACAAAGCAGAAGATGCCTGTGATCCAACCAAGGTGCGCACCATTGCGGATGGTCAAGGATTGTCCTGTGCGGCGGGCATAAAACCAGACCGCAAAGAAACCACCTCCCAGTAAATCTACAAAAAGCAATGGGATGGAAACAATCGGCGGCAGTGGGACAAAGGTAATTAACCAGAACACCAACGCTACCAGCATGGCCACAGCCACCGCTGCTTTGTTATGAAAACTGATTTCACTCAGCGCCACCCCAGCCAGTGGCGAAAGCGGTGGAGGCTGAACAATTGCCGCTGGTGCAGCCTCTTCAATATGTTCTTCAGGATCGGCGGCGATCAGATCCCCTTGCGGCTTTCCGCAACGGTGACAAAAGCGGGCCGACTCTACTAATTCTGTTCCGCAACTACAAAACTCAGGCACAACTCCAGTGTCCTTCAATGTGAGCCGCGCAGCAAGTTCAACTGTACCCCTCTCCGCTATGGTAAATTCATGAATTCATGCCTGGAAAAACTTTACTCGTTGTCGGAAGCCCGACTGCCCCCTATCTACGCCTGCTCGACCAGTTGCCCAAAGAGACAAGTATTGCCGTAGGAAACCGCCCGGAGGCCTTTGAAAACCTGGGTGCCGAAGCCGATACGTTGCTCTATTGTATGAACGCCGGCGTGGCCCTGAAAGATATTTGGCATGTCACCAAAAACGTGAAATGGGTCCATTCCATGTCTGCCGGGCTGGATACTATGCTGTTTCCCGATCTTGTCAACGGTCCCGCCGTGTTGACCAACGCCCGCGGTGTGTATAAGGAATCGCTTGGTGAATTCGGTATGTTGGGAATTATGTACTTCGCCAAAGACCTGCCCCGCATGCGCCGCAATCAGTTGGCCCACCGTTGGGAACAATTCGATGTGGACATGGTCAATCGTCAGACGCTGGGTATTATTGGCTACGGTGAAATCGGAAAGTCGGTTGCACGCCGGGCCCACGCCATGGGCATGCGGATCATCGCCACCCGTCTCCGTCCGCAATTGAACGATGGGGATCCCTACGTCACCAAGAGCTTTGCCATTGAAGACCGGAATCAGTTGATGGCGGAAAGTGATTATGTTTTGGTGTGTTCAGCGCTAACGCCAGAAACCAGGCATTTGGTTGGCACAGCGGAACTGCGTTCTATGAAGCCTTCCGGAGTTATTCTCAACCTGGGTCGTGGTCCCATTATTGACGAAGTAGCGCTGGCCAAGGCTCTTGAAGAAAAGTGGATTCGCGGTGCTGTGTTGGACGTGTTTGATCAGGAACCCTTACCTGAATCCAGCCCGCTATGGGATATGGAAAACGTGTTGGTATCGCCCCATTGCGCCGACCACACTTCAACCTGGATGGATGACTCCATGCAATTTTTCGTAGATAATTTCCACCGTTACGCCAAAGGAGAAACACTTGAAAATGTCGTTGACAAGAAGAGCGGCTACTAATTTAATCGCAGGCAGTGCGGCACTGGCCCCCATGTGGGCTGCCGCCAACACGAAAGGAAAAATTCGTCTGGCGGTTTCCACTTATTCCTATTGGCACCTTCGTGGACCAAAATATCCTCTTGAGAAAGTCATTGACAGCGCCTACGACTTAGGGTTCGATGGTGTGGAATTACTCCATCGTCAATTCGATAGTGAAGAGCTGCCCTACTTGAATAAGCTCCGCCAACAGGCCTTTCGGAAGGGGCTGGACTTGGTGATGCTTTCCATTCATCAGGATTTCGTTTCTCCTTCGGCTGAAGAGCGCGCCAAGCACGTGGCCCACACCAAGCACTGCATTGAATTGGCTGCGCAATTGGGCATTCCAGCCATCCGCTTGAATTCAGGCCGCTGGAAGACCATCAAAAGTTTTGACGATTTGATGAAGGTGAAAGGCGATGAACCGGCACTGCCCGGCTTCAAAGAATCCGATGCCATCGGCTGGTGCGTTGATTGCATTAAAGAGTGCATTCCCACAGCAGAAAAGCACGGCGTGATTATGGCCCTGGAAAACCATTGGGGCCTCACCACTAAAGTGGACGTGCTGTTGCGCATCCACAAGATGGTAGGTTCCCAGTGGCTAGGCATCAACATGGACACAGGCAACTATCCTGGCGATCCCTACGTGGGCATTGAGCAGTTGGCCCCCTATGCCAACATCATTCAAGCCAAGACGTATTACGGTGGTGGTGAATGGTACACGCTTGATCTGGATTACAAGCGCATTGCCCAGATCATCCGCAACGCTGGCTATACGGGTTACATTTCGTTGGAAATGGAAGGCAAAGAAGATCCGCAAACGGCCGTAGCTAAGAGTTATAGGCTGTTGCGCGACGCTTTTGGGAGCTGAAACGCTACCTCCAAATGAGGGGAGTTTTTACAGCCACATCGTAATAATTACCAGTACTCGAAAACGCTTATGCAGCTAAGTCATTGATTCTGAGTAGACCTTTGCTTTGGCCCATGTCTTGCAATACAAAGACTGCAAGAGGAGAGGTCACCCTTATGAATCGAAAACTGTTAGTTATATTCGCTGGTACAGCGCTTGCGCTGGGAACCACTGGTTGTGCCACCAAGAAACACGTCCTGGCCAAAATTGCTCCCATTGAGGGTCGTCTCGGCGACGTGGAAAAGAAAACCAAGGAGAATGGCAGCGACATCGATCAGTTGCACGCCCAAACCTCCAAGAGCGACGAGAAGCTGACTGACGTGGAACGCCAGGCGAAAGCCGCGAACCAGTTGGCTGCTGATGCGAAAGGTGCCGCGGCTGGCGCACAATCCCGTGCCGATGCTGCTCACGGCTTGGCCAACGATGGCTTAGCGAAGACAGACAAGCTTGGAACCACGGTTAATGAATCGATGGACAAGCTGTATGCCAACCTGGACAACTATCAAAAATTGAATGAAACCGCAGTGCTGTTCGCATCGAATGTCACTGATCTTTCAAAAGATGCCAAGGCTCAATTAGACACATTGGTTGCGCCCTTGGGAAACAAGTCAAAGTATGTTTTGGAAGTCCGCGGATTCGCCGATACTACTGGGCCCAAGGATTTTAACTTGGCTATCAGCAAGCAACGCGCAGATGCTGTGGTTCGCTACCTAAACATTACTCATCAAGTTCCTCTACGTAGAATCCAAGTATTGGGTGCTGGCACGGAAGCCCCGGCTGCGGATAACAATACTCGCAATGGACGGCAACAGAATCGTCGCGTAGAAATCAAGGTCTTTGCTCTGCCGGAAGGTAGAACAGAGAAGTCTGTGTCGGGGTCCTAATCGACTCGCGCAGAATTCTGTAGTGTGCTATCTGCTTCCTCGAACCAAAGTCCAATTGGACGCTCCGGGCCACAATCAAGGCCCGGAGTTTTTATTTCGAAAGGAGGGGGGTAACGGAAGGGTTACGCGCCGATGCTTTTACGGTTGGAGAGAAGATCACGAATCTCCGACAACAACGCCTGGTCTTTAGTGGGACCTGCAGGAGCTGCGGCAGGCGCTTCCTTCTTCATACGATTCACTGCTTTCACCAAAAGGTAAAGCACGAACGCAACAATAATAAAATCAAGCATATTGGAAAGCAATACACCGGTGGTCATCACCGGAATTCCAGCAGCCTTGGCTTCTGCCAGCGTGTTCACAGGCTTATCGCCCAGGTTCACAAGAATGTTGTTGAAATCAATTCCGCCTAACAATTTTCCGATGGGAGGCATCACAATTCCATCGGTGAACGTTCCGACAATTTTGCCGAACGAAGCACCCATAATTACGCCAACGGCCATGTCTAAAACATTGCCTTTCACCGCAAACTCTTTGAAGTCTTCAAACATATACTACCCCCTCCTTTAGGGGTATCACAGTAGCATACATCACCAATCGAGAATTAACTAGCTATCCATGGGTTAAGTTGTTTTCAGGAAAGTACCAGTCTGGCGTGAAACGGTTTGGCTTCAGTTTTCACTCATACTTATATGGAAAGTTAGTGGCCGCATCTTGAATCGGTTTGCGCTATTCACGGTGTACAGATCCATAGGTGTTGAATAAGATTGGAGAAAATTAATGTTCAATTACAAAGACCCGGGTGGGACCCTGAAACCAGCCAAGGCGCTGGCCAACTACCGCCAATCCCTGCATGAACAGTATCGCTTTCATGCTAAGAAGCCCAATTCAGCATTCACTTTTCTGGAAGCATTTCAGGAACTGCCGCCAGGTAAAGTTCCTCAAGTGGACGCCGTTCAATGGTCTGCGTTTCCCATCACGGCCACCGGGAACAATACACAGATAGACGAACAGCGTTTCAAATTTCAGGATGAGTATGTGGAATGGCAGGTTGAGCGCACAGCGGGCAAAGTGAAGCAGATCACTTTCACCACCGAATTCCTGGAATACTACGAGGCTCTGGCATCCGTTGGTTTGGCGGAACTGATCACTGGAATCAAGGCTGTGATCCCTGGGGCTAACCCAACAGCGGTTGAGTTATTCGGCCAGAGTTTTAATCCAGCCACATCAACACCAGTAGGACGGGCTTCCACTTTCCGCAGTTTTGCAAAACAGAATCCGTGGAATAACGGTGTCAAGGGAATCCTTTGTCTGGCTCAGCAATTCAATACTCTGGGTGCATTGTTCAATTTGACGGGGCCAGCCGCCATAGTGAATACTACGGTGCCTGGTGGAGCAATTTGTGGCACGCTGAATAGTTCGTGTGGGCCAAACCGTAATTCCGATCCTTCCATAGCAACGGCGGTACAAAATTTGGCACGGTCCAAGCGTGATTTGAGTCTGCGCGATCCGGCAGGCATTGAAATTTTCACTCTCGGCGGTATCTGGAAGCGCAATGGTGTAGCCATAGACATCAATGATTCGGTGAACAATGGCGGCCTTTGGGCAATCAGTCGCAATGGGCGTCGCGGTGTGTTGAAGAATGCTGCTGGACTAACATTGGACGGCGATAGCATCACCACTGGTGCTCAGGTTGCCAGTCGACTTCGGGTGCAGGCACGGGTAGTTTCCGCAATGGAAGCGGATATGCCGGAATGGTCGCGTATCGGTCAGGAAGCCTCAGTACGGTTGAATCAGGTTGCAGCAGCGGGAGGTGTAGGTTGATCCGATTCTCAGCACTCGCGCTCGTTCTAGCGTTCACTACCCTCTCCGCGCAATCCATCAAAAAACAGGCGCGGGATGGAGCTCCGCAATTGGCCATGACGTCCACGGAATTGTCCGTACTGGGTGATCCGCTATTTCGACTGGTGCTGAAAGCGAAGCCCAACGAAATCCGTTTTGATGAAGTGGTTCGATTGTTGAAAGGGGCCACCGGTACAGAGCATTTTTTTGTTGTGGATGAAAAGATAATTGACCCGGCCATTGGCCAATCGCGCCGCGCCGTGGTTGGATTCAAGGGATCAAACCAGGGGCTCGTTCTGGTTACAAACGTCATGCTGAGCGTCATTTTTGATTCGAACACAGTGCGGCCAGGTTTTATTGAGGCCTGGGGTTGGGACGATAAGCGCAGCCGCTACAATTATTACCGGTTAGATAACGATGGAGGAACCGTAAGTTGGAAGTTCCGTGGATCCAGCATTGACGCCGATAAGCTTACTCAAACGCAACGAAATGGAACTTGCATGGCTTGCCACTTAAACGGTGGGCCAGTGATGAAAGAGCTGCCGTTTCCTTGGAACAATTGGAATTCCTTTCAATCTCAATCTTTGTATTTGAGGCCAGGCGGTACAGGCCACTGGACCATTGCAGAAGGTTCCCATCTGGCAACACTGGAAGGTGCGGAAAGTATGGAAACCGATTTTATTCTTCCTGCACTGAAACAGTTTAACGGTCGCCGCATTGATCGATTGACCAAAAAGAACGCCGATGGCACGGCTTCCATCCTCGATGGCAAACGGGCGCTAAGATCCCTGTTTGAGACCACCGAATTCAACGCCATTAGCAGTGATGCTTTTTCTGGACTCCATCCCTTCCAAGGATCGGCTCCAGGGTTACCTTCAGGGGTGGTCAAAGTGCCTGACACATTTTTCTTGAATGCCAACTTGTTTGCCGGAGGTAAGGTAACTCAATATCAGGGACTGGGCATTGAGCAAGCACGCGATTTCGCATCGCTATTAGTTGTGCAGCCCGCCGAATACAGAAAGCTGGTCAATGATGCTGCCACCAAGTTGAACAACACGTTGGGCGATAGCAGCTTTGCCTGGTTTGTGCCGGAAGCAAGCCACTCGGACAGTCATATGGTGGACCGTCTGATCATCAATGGTGTGATCACGCAGCAGTTTGCCGCCGCAGTACTTGCTGTAGATGTTGAAAATCCGGTCTTCTCATCAAAGACGCCAGCGTTGCTGCAATTCATCCCCAAGACCTTCCGCTTCAATCCTCGTGTCAACGATAGCGTTGCCACGCCACATCCCGATGAACTAACGAAGGCTGTGATTGCGGCATTGCAGGCAACATCGCCAGTGGCCGGAAGCCCGCAAGCAGATTTCCTGGCTTTGCTCAAAGCTCCCAATCCGGTGATACTGTTGCGGCAACGGGTTCAGGCATATCTGGCGCGTGAGCAGGCTGCGCTGGCCAACGTCGCCACCAGGGAAGCGGAATTGAAGCGATTGTTCGATGTGGTTCTGTCCCGACGTCAAGAAGCATTAACCAATCCGCTGTTCAAACAATTGAACGAGACGGGTAACCTGTTGTTCGCTGTACCGTAATTTGCCGCGTAAATAAAAAATAAAAGGATCCCCCCATGCCACTCATTGATGACGTAAAAGCTGTCTGTGACCGGCTAGCCCCCTTGGGTTGGCGCAACGCCCTACTGGCAATCACCAGCGGGCAACTTGATATCCAAAAACCGAACAGCGCCGCACTTAAAACGGAGCTGACCAAAACCCTTACGGCCATTGACCGCACTGCCGCGGGTTTCACTGATTTTTCCTTGAACGGCAGCAAAGCCATCACCGCAGGGTTCCCAGCCAACAGTCTGCTGTACCACGCACTGGCATCTCCAAACGTTAGCAACGGAATCAGCGGCTTTGCTACGTTGAAGGAAATTGAGACCGTTGAAAATTTTGTGTTCGGCATTCAACCTCCTACCCTGGCCAGTCTTAAAACGCGCGCTGGCTTAACTTCTGCGCAGCGACTTTCCGTGGTGCTGTTTGCCTACGAGTATCGGCCAGCTCGGGATACCTGCACGCGTCGCCAGGCAGATATGGTTTTCTCGCGAACCGGCGTTGCTCGCGTTGGTACGCGACCCGCTGTCTATGACGCTCCCAACCGCGGATTCCAATCACAAACGGCCAACGATCCGTTTGCGTTTCAGGTTTGCCCAGCCCGCTACGGGGCATTTATTGCAGTGCAAAAGAAAGGCATTGCAGCCAGTATCATGCGACCCCAAACGGGCGACAATACTCTTGATGTTTGGATTCCTATCCACAAACTATTTAACGGCACGGAGTGTATTTCCGGCTTGAATCTTCAGGTGGATTATTCAACATTCCATTACAACGATAAGATCCGTCGCACGCGTGTGGTGACCCTTGGGTTGCCTGCGGTCCCCACCACTGCACCATTTCAATTCTCCACAGGGATCGCACAGCTTTCAACAGATCCATCGCTTGGAACAGGCATTGTGATGCCCGTACCTCATCCCAGATTGGTGGAACAGGCTTCCGTCAACGGTCAGCTTTTGACCTTTGTGGTTCCCAATGGACCCAAAGCATTTGCAGCGTTGGAGCCAGGGGCCAGTCAAAGTGCCGATGGTTCAGAGATCCGATCCGCGCCAGCCTACGTCCATGCACGAACGGAAGTCCGCAATGGTGTAACGATAGATCTAAACAATGACCCTACCCGGCCAGATGTGAATGACACCGTTTCCACTGGAAATTATAAAGCACTTCATCATGTGGATTTCACCGGCGACGGTCAAATTGATGTCAGCATTCCAGCTCTTGCAGGCAAACCTGAATTGGCTGCGGGCACAGTACCTTGTTATTCGTTAGTAGCTGCTCCAGACTTTTTCCCATCAGCAGGTCAGAGAGAATTATTTGAAAGCGTACCCAGAGCCTTTTGGGGCGTGCCGCCATCTCCGCTTTGCGACACACGGTTGCCCGCGAATCTGCAAATGCCCGGCAATAAATTCACGCCAGGCGATAAGACGATGACAGCCATAGTGGCATTGTTCGGCCCGGCACCTTCCGGAACAGTCATCCCGCAGTCATTCGACGCAACACGCCATTCCTGCCTGCCTGACGATTGCGCCGGAGTGTTTGCCCCTGGTTGGGACGTCAGCACGGATCG
>JANMWO010000262.1:0-2448 GCA_031394025.1 Acidobacteriota bacterium | reverse complement strand
GTCGAGCCTTGTCCCGTTCGGTCTGCAACCTGCCGATCAGCCAAGTGCCGCAGTTCGATAAACCCTTGTAATCCAAATCCACAGGATTTTGTGTGGCCAGCACAACGTCAACTCCAAACGCGCGGGCTTGCTTCAACATGGTGAGAAGCGGCTGCTTGGACGGTGGGTTGGCCACTGGTGGGAAGTAGCCGAAGATTTCGTCCATGTAGACAATGGCACGCAGGGACGACGTGCCTGGTTGCGTGCGCATCCAACTCAATGTCTGATTCAGCAATAGCGAAACGAAAAACATTCGCTCTGGATCGCTTAGATGGGCGATGGAGAAAATGGAAATTCTGGGCTTGCCTTTCGCCGTATACAACAAGCTCTTGACGTCCAGTGGATCGCCTTCCAGCCACGCTTCAAACCCTGGCGATGCCAGCAGGTTGTTCAACTGTACGGCCAATGCGAATCGATCCTTTGAGGGGAAAAAGGAATCCAAATCCATGACGCCGATTTTCTGTACCGGAGGCTTTTGAATTTGTCCGATTAACGTGGGCAGATCCAGATTGCTTCCCTGATTCCAGGCTGTTTCAAGGATCTTCGAAATTAGAATATGTTCACGACTTTGCAGTGGATCGGCGTCAATTTGCAGGAGGCCCAGTAAGGCTGTGGCGGTGGAAGTGATCTGATCGCGAAACGCTTCACGATCATCGCGGACGGCTGGCGGCGGCGCATCGAAGGATCGTAAGACTGACACTGAAAGTCCGGCATTGCTTCCTGGTGTATAGATGGAAAAGTCCGCCGAATCCTTCAGACGTTGAATTCGTGTACCATCTTCATCCCACTTACCCAGGCCATCTTTCCATGCTTGCGCGGTGTTGGCTGCCAACTGTTGTTTAGTGATACTTTGCTGCTGAGCTTCGTCGTCAGAAACCCATGGTTCGAAATCCTCACCACGCAATTGGGGAAATTGCAGCAGTAGATTGGAAAGATCTCCTTTGGGGTCAATGACCAGTGCAGGGACGCCGTCAATCGCTGCTTCTTCCAGCATGCTGAGACATAAACCAGTCTTGCCACTTCCCGTCATCCCTACGCAGATGGCATGGGTGACCAGGTCTTTTGAGTTGTAGAGCAGCGGGCCTTTTTCTGTGCGACCCAGATAAAACGCACCTAACTTTTCGTAATCCTGCATAGAGTATTTAGTGTAACGGATGGGGCGGGAGCGCTAAGATTAGCAGATGCCTCATCTACTATTTTTCAGCTTGCTGGCAAGTGGTGTCTTGTTTGGTCAAGCCTCTGTCCATGACCTTTTAGAAAAGAAAACACTGCAGTTGATTGAACGGGCTGATGTCCGACTTGATGGAATTCTGGGCGTTGTAGCGATTGATTTGACCGATGGTCACACGATTTCCTACAACGGAAAGACAATATTTCCGCAAGCCAGTTCCATCAAAATCCCCATCATGATTCAAGTGATGAGCGACATTAAGCAAGGAAAAGTGAGTTGGGAAAAGTCTGTGGCCATTTCAAAAGCCGACGTGGTGGATAGCAGTACGCGATTCGAAGAAGCGTTGAAAGCAACTGGCCAGATGACCGTCCGCCAACTGGTGGAAGCGATGATTGAAGCCAGTGACAATGCCGCAACCAACAAGCTGATTGAATTGGTTGGCATGGCCAATGTGAACCGCACGCTGGACGGAATGCAGTTGCGCCAAACCAGACTTCGTCGAAAAATGATTGACATTGCAGCGGCAACGCGAAATGAAGAAAATGTTTCAACTCCGCTGGAGATGGCCACTCTTGTTGCAAAGCTGTATCGAGGGGAAGTGGTGGATAAAGCGGCTTCTGCGGAAATGCTGAACATCCTTTCCAGAGTGAAAGCGGATATGCGTGCTGCTATTCCCGCCAATGTCCGCGTGGCGGCCAAGCCCGGTGAATTGACTGGAGTGCGCTGTGAGACTGGAATCATTTTCCTGGACAAGCGACCCTTTGCATTAAGTGTCGCCAGTGCATTTCTGGCCAATGAAACCAGCCCTGTCCCTGAAATCACCAAGATTCTGTTTCATCATTTTGAGATGGTAGCCCGCTCCAACAAGTATGGTCGCAGTCTACAATAAGAGGCTTATGGAACTGAAGGGAAAACGTGTAGCTTTACTGGTAGATAATGTCTATCAGGAAATGGAAGTGTGGTATCCGCTTTATCGATTGGAAGAAGCCGGGGCCACTGTAATCACAGTGGGTGCTGAAAAAGGGAAAACCTATACCAGCAAGTTAGGCTATCCTTGCGTCGCCAAACTTTCTTATGACGAGGTGACCGCCGCTGATTTTGATGGAGTGGTGGTGCCCGGTGGATTCGCACCGGACCACATTCGTCGGCATCCCAAGGCGACGCAATTTGTTCATGACATGGATGCGCAGAACAAGCTGGTGGCGGCCATCTGCCATGGACCTTGGGTTCTTTGTTCC
>JANMWO010000167.1:0-5541 GCA_031394025.1 Acidobacteriota bacterium | reverse complement strand
CATGAAGCTCCAGAAAGATCGGGAGTTCTACGAGATCGTGCCGCACTTCGACGTGGTCACCTGCGACAGCCAGATCCTTTTCGCAGCGGCGAAGATGCTCGGTACGCCACTTAAGGAACGCGTATCGGGCTCGGACTTTTTCCCGCGCTTCTACGCCAGGCACAAGAACGATCCGAGCATCACAGTGTTCATCTGCGGCAGTGCCCCTGGCGTGGCCGAGATTGCGCGCAAGAATGTGAACGCAAAAGTGGGTCGGGAAATGGTAGTCGGGACCGACTCGCCAGCGCGCGACTACGAGAGCAGAGCGGGAGAGATTGAGCGGATGATCGCCCGGATCAACGCATCGAAAGCGAGCGTGCTCCTGGTTGGGCTCGGCGCCGGTCGGCAAGAAAAATTCATCGTCAAGTATCGGGAACGTTTTCCGCACGTGAAGATGTTCCTACCGCTTGGCGGGACGATCGACTACGAGGCCGGTACTCTGGAGCGCCCCTCCCCGTGGATCACAAATGCGGGCATTGAATGGCTCTATCGCGTCCTGCGCGAGCCGCGTCAGCGCTGGCATCGCTACTTCGTGCACCAGCCGCCGGTTCTATATCTTCTCGCCCGGCAGAAGATGGGTCTATACAAGAATCCCTTTGCGGGCGGCTAAAGCCACACTGCAGGGCGGCGTCACTTGAGTACCTTGACCTTGCCCCCGAAAAACGCATCCCTTGCTGAGCAATTAATCTTTGGGCAAGGAGAGCGGAAATGTCGAAAAGCAAGAGGGCGCAGTACACGCTGGAATTCAAGATCGAGGCGGTTCGACTGGTGTGCGGGGGCCAGAGAGTAGGGGCGATGTCGCAGGTGCTGGGGGTGGCCACTCAGACGCAGCATGACTGGGTGAAGGCCGATGCACGAGGGCTGCTGAAGGGTACGGCGGCTGGCTAATGGGTGACCCTGTCGGTTGGCTACCAGAACTCCGCAGTACACCCAAGACCAGGAAATAGCACTATATCAGTCCATGCTCATGAGCGGATGGGTCTTGCAACATAAACCGTAGGGTCCCCAAATTGAATATGTGAGCCAATGAGCCTCGCGCCGATTTGCATGCCGTAGGCCAGTGCCGTTCCCATCATGGTATTACATCTCAAGTTAGTCTTGGCGGTCACAAGAGAGAAGCCGCACCAGCGGAGCAATTCTTCGACCTGCCCATTGGTGTATTCGGTTACATGATGCGGACTATTTAGCATAACCGGCCTACCCATGAGAGCACGGCGCATGTTTCGAGTCTTGTATCGACTGGGCGTCGAGATAACAAGACGTCCTTCTTCGCGGAGTAGCCGATGAGCCGCACGCAAGAGAGTGCATGGTGACTCTACATGCTCAAAAATGTTCGCGAGGACGACTGTGTCGAATTGCTTTGCACCGTAGGGGGGATCATTTGCATCCCCAACGACGAAGTGTGCATCGGGGACTAGAGACTTGGCCATTCGAACTGCCGAGATCGAAATATCGAGACCCTCTACTTGGTGCTTGCAGGCTAGTGCAGAGCTGAGTTCGCCCTCGCCACTGCCGAGATCCAGAACATCTCTTCCTTCCGTCTCCTCGAGAATCATTTTAAACCTGGCCTGATCCCAAACCGACTGCTTCGTCACATCGGTACGATATGGATTCCTCTGTTGGTACTCGTCGAGCCGACCAATGGGACCTAGAGGAAGGAAGACTTCGATACCATCCATGATCCCCTGAGGCTTTCTATCAAACTCAATCATCGAACTCACCTTTGCATGGCAGTGTTCGCGAAGGAAGACCCTACCCCCTTAGTGCGGACGGGAGTACCGCGGAAGTCTCACAAACGTGAACGGCGCTCTGATTACTAGACCAGCAGGAAATCCTTTGCCAGCTAATCAATTACTGCTGGCAAAAACCTACCGAGCTCTAGTTGGCCTCTGCTTACTGCTCCACGGCGCCAAGATCGATTACGCTATTCTGGGGCCTGCTTACACCGAAGAAATCCGAAAATACCCGAACAGAAGCGCCGGTATCAATCGCATAACTTCCAGCATTCAGTTTAAAGTCGGCAGGAACCAAGGGGCTTGCTAAAGCGAATAAGGGGTCGAAAGTCCGCATATCTGCGTCAGATGAATTATTCGATGCTACGAGCCCTGATGCACCTGTACCTGAAATCAGGTGCGTAATCGCTGCATTGGGTGCATAACCCAAGTTGTTCCTCACCGTGGTGTTTGTCGCGGCCGCGCCGATCACGACTCCCACAATATCTTTCCCCGAATTCGTCGTGTCACCACTGTAAAACGTATTGTTATAGATACGATTATTGTTTGGTGCCGGTTCTATCCCTCTCTGAGTTACTGAAAATCCCGCGTAGTTCAAAGAACCAGTCATGTTGACGATGTTGTTTCTGACTGTCACTTCAGAGGCCCAGAATATTGCAGCTATCTGTGTCGTCGATGCGCCAACATGCCAGTTGCGCTCGTAAATTACATCCAGGACACGTTCATCATGAAAATTGTTCTGTGGGCCAATCGATACAGGCCAGGCAATGGGATTAGTGGGTGCGCCGTTATCGCCAATTACTTTGTTATCCGAGAAAACGAGGTACTGCGTGACCCCCGCAGTCTGAATGGCATACCATGCGCCCGGCGTCGTCAAGTCCGGAGCATGGATCTTGACGACATGGTTTTTGTTGGAATTCGCCATGTAATTGTTGCTGACGACACCTTTGACGACATAGGGCAACCGCAGGATTTCATTCGTTCCGGTATCTAATGTATTCCCAAGTACCATCACCTGCGTCGCGGACATGTAGTTATTTATGTGCCCAAGTCCGGTGATGCTATCAAGATTAGAGTCTACGATTGCAACTTGATCCCAGATGTGATGTGGGCCGGCAGCGCCTCCATTTTTGGAATTGAGGATCCCGTCATTCAGGGAAACACACGTTGTCGCCATATGATGGATATTCATTCTGAGAACAGTAACCTGATCTATTCCACCATCAGCAGCAATTCCCATTGTGTCAACAGCTGACTGCCCATCGAACTCCAAATCCATAATGCGCCAGTCCGAGATAGTCGGGGTCGCGCTGCTGGACAACACGATAAAGACGTTTTGATCGTGCAGTACCCCTAAGTTATTTTCAGACATGTTTTTCTGTGGACTGAAAACTGATATGCCTTGAATAAGAGGGCGGGCCCCTACTCCATACGCGCCGATCAATCCAGGCCCATTCGCGTTGATAATTGAAGCAGTTGAAGCAATGAACGTGTCGCCTTTCTTGAACAGACAACGTTTATTGGTTCCAATACAGGAATTCAGGGCAGTATCAAATGCCGCTGTCGATGTTTGAGTGGCACCACTAGGACATCCAGTGCCAACCGTCGAATTGAAGAAGCAGACCGTTGCTGCATTGGGGAACGCAGCATCCGGACTTGTGACTGTAATCTGGACGCTGTTATTCGATACCGTGTTCGTGCCGTTAAAGATGCTCAGGGCAATGGTGTAGGTGCCCGGCGTTTCGAAAACATGCGCCGCCACCGGACCCGTCGCCGTATTACGGCTACTGACACCGACGCTGCTCCCGGTAGTCCAGGTGCCGCTACCCACATCACCGAAGTCCCACCGATACTCTAGGTCGTGGAAAGGGCGGGGCGTCGAGCTATCGGTGGTGCCTGTGGCGTCGAAGAATACCGCCAAGGGTGCAACCCCCGACACGCGGCTCGAAACCAGAGAAAGCGCGATGGGGCCCCCCGTCACCTGCACGCATCCCGAGGCGATGGTGCACCCGAGTTTGGTCGCTCCCGTCGATTTGGAGTTGGAGTTTCCCCCGCCGCAACTTAAGAGGCCGAGACTCGCGCAGACGACCGTAATCGTAATAAAGTGGCCCAATAAAACTCTTGGTCCGACCTTCTTGTGCTTAGACATTAGGCTAGGCCCTCGGTGACACAAAATGAAGTTCCCATTTCACTGCAATTGTACGTGCTAATCTCATGAACAATCAACAAAATATTCTATTTAACTAGCGCGGATACGCGCGCATTATCTCCGCAAAGCCGGTTCAGCAAACCGTGGCGGATCAAATTGCTCTGTATCGCCCCCGGCATCGCCGTGCGCCTGCCTGTCACCGAACAAACTTGTCCTGGCTCACCTGACTCAATTAGTATTGACCGCCCCAATCGATTGTCTGGCGGACGCCGATTCCAGATTCAGCGGGGATGTCCGGACGCGCCTGCTGGAACAGCCGCCCATCGGGATCCTTTCGAGACTCAATGCCTGAAACTGATTTCCGGGAGCCCAATGGTCATACGTTCGAATCGCATTGCATTTCTTATCGCTACCCTGATGTTTGCGGCAAGCGTCGGCGCCATTGTCGCCAAACCATCGGCGAAACTGGCCGACCAGCGGCCGGCTATTTCGCTGGAGAGCATGATTCCGAAGCAGTTCGGCGACTGGCGCGAAGAGCCTCTTCGCCAGGTGCAGGTGGTGAATCCCCAGACACAGGAGCTGCTGGACAGGCTGTATAGCCAAATCCTGGCCCGCACCTATGTGAACGCCAGCGGCTACCGCATCATGCTCTCGCTCGCCTATGGCAGCGACCAGCACGGCTCGTTGCAGGCCCATAAACCGGAAGTGTGCTACCCGGCGCAAGGTTTCATTGTTCAAAAAAACGCAGCCGGGTTGCTCGCCACGGCATTCGGCAGTATCCCTGTGCGCCGCCTGTTTACCACCCTGGGCGCGCGCGCAGAGCCGCTGACTTACTGGTTCACCGTTGGCGACACCGCGGTGCAAGGGACGACACAGAAGCGGCTGGTGGACCTGCGGTACGGCCTGACCGGACGCATCCCGGACGGATTGCTGTTCCGGGTTTCTTCAATCGACCGGGATGAGGCGCAAGCGTACCTGTTGCAGGATCAATTCATTAATCAACTACTTCAGGCCGTGTCTCCCGATGAGCGCAAGCGCCTGAGCGGACTCGGTAATGCGTAATCTTTATGAAGCGCTATGCGTCAGCGCATTTTGATCCGGATCAATGCACCAACGGATTGATCTCGATGATAGACAGCAAGGTCGCGAGCACGATGAGCAGCACGACGCGGCCCCTGACCAGGATCATCACCGGCTCTAGCAGCTTGAGGAAGACCGCCAGGCCGCTCCGGCGCCTGGGTTTTCAGGTGCGCGGCGCGGTTGAACATCTGCCTGAGCTTGCCGCTTAAATATTCTCAGTGGTTAGTGGTGGAAGATGAACCCGCGCTCGCCACAACGGCTGCTACCACCGCTACTCCCAAAATCTTTACGATCGTCTTGATCGAGGTGGTTACCGGCTTCGCTGGCGCACCAGCGTCTCCCTCAGCCGCACCTCCTCCCGCACCCCCCGCCTTTCCCTCGGACTGCGCTAAGACACCCAAAGAAAATAAGGCCAGAATCAAACCCGCTATCCATTTTTTCATCGTAATTTCCCCGCGTCAGGCTAATTGTTGGCATCTCCAAAAGAATCCGAATATAGCGCTAACCACTGATCCGTTCTAGGACTTGAACCGCGCGGCG
>JANMWO010000147.1:0-11762 GCA_031394025.1 Acidobacteriota bacterium | reverse complement strand
ATTCCCGGACGAGTTTCAGAAGATGCTGGTGGTGGCCTTTCGTCCCAACCAATTGTGGGTGGAACGGAAAGCTTTGTCTTCTGCCATTAAATTTTGAGCGGTTTATCGTGTGCGCGACATAGAAGCGGAGACGAACGAATTCAAACACCGCTCCCTCGCGGTCACGGCTCGGATTGGGGGGCTGCTAAACTACTAGTTCATGGATCGTGAAGAGCTACGCACTGCGCTGGAGTTTTATCGCGACATTGGCATTGAGACTTTGTACAAACGCCAACCTGTGCCCCAATCGTCGCAACCTAAATCATCGCCTGAACCAATACAAGTTAAAACACCAATGATCATTCCTGAACTTCCTTCGATTGCGCCGCAAGGCGATACGCTTTTGCAGATCAGCCAGGATATTGGAGATTGCAAGCGTTGCGGTTTGTGTGAAGGCCGGAACAAGATTGTTTTTGGGTCGGGCAATGAACGGTCTTCCCTTGTATTTGTAGGCGAAGCACCTGGCGCGGATGAGGATGCCCAAGGGTTTCCATTTGTGGGTCGGGCTGGGCAATTGCTCACCCAGATGATAGAAGGTACGGCGTCAAAAGAAGGCATCGCTATCACCCGGGCAGATGTTTATATTTGCAATGTGGTGAAGTGCCGTCCACCGGAAAATCGTGCACCGCAACCGGATGAAATGGAAATTTGCGGACAGTTTCTGTTTCGGCAATTGATGGCTATTCGACCCAAAGCGATTTGCGCGCTGGGATCCACTGCGGCCAAAGCTATTTTGGGAACCAAAGAAGGGGTTACAAAACTGCGAGGCGATTGGCACAAATGGCATGATATCCCCGTGATTGTGACGTTTCACCCTTCTTACTTACTGCGACCTTATAACCAGAATGCAAAGCGCGACGCCTGGGAAGACTTAAAAAAGGTTCTGCATTTTGTGTATGACTAGCTGCGGATTGTTCATCACCTTTGAAGGTACTGAGGGGAGCGGGAAGAGCACGCAATTCCGTTTGCTGATGGAACGGGCACGGGCCGAAGGCCATACCGTGGTGGAGACTGCGGAACCCGGCGGCACGTCCATTGGACGGCAGATCCGCAAGATTCTTTTGGACCCGGCGAATTCCGAATTGGGGCCAACCGCAGAATTGCTGTTGTACTTTGCAGCGCGGGCGCAGAACGTGGATGAACTGGTGAACCCGGCACTGGCTTGTGGCGATATGGTGATCAGTGATCGATGGACCGATTCTTCCTGGGCCTACCAGGGCGCTGGGCGTCGTCTGGGAACTGACTTAGTAGAGCAACTGGACACCATTGCCTGCCGTGGATTGGTTCCAGACCTGACCATTTATTTAGACATTGATTTGGAAACCGGGTTGCGGCGGGCAAGGTCGCGCAATGTGGAGACTCAGCTTAACGAATCACGATTGGACGATGAAACCCTGGACTTTCATGCAACGGTACGGAAAGCTTATTTTGAGTTGGCGCAGCGCTATCCAGGGCGGTTCCGCATGGTGGATGCCAGCCGTACGGTTGAGGAAATTGCCACCGATATCTGGCGGTTGGTAGAGGAACGAAAATGATTGAAAATGTTTTCGGGAACCGCACCGTGGTGGAAACTTTGGAAACCATGGTGCGCGATAAGCGGATGTCGCAAACGCTGCTGCTTTCCGGTCCGGAAGGGGTGGGGAAAGCGACATTGGCGCGGCGTTTTGCAGCGGCTTTGTTGCCCAATACGGATTCCATTGATAAAGATGATTTGGGGAGCGAGGACAACAGGGAACTGCTTGCAGATCGCGAAAAGTGGACCAGCGAGAAGCGCTCTGACGATCCTCTATTTTTTTCCACGCACTCAGATTTTGTAACGTTTCCGCCCGATGGTCCGCTGCGGCAGCTTTCCATTCAACAGATGCGTTTGTTGAAACAGAAGGCGCAATTTGGTCCTTTGAAAGGACCCTGGCGCGTATTTTTAATTGACCATATTGACCGGGCCAATGAACAGGCGGCCAATTCTTTACTAAAGACGTTGGAGGAACCTCCGCCCTATTTGATTCTGATTCTAACGGCTGAAAATGCCTACGATCTGCTGCCTACCATCCGATCACGCGCGGTGCAACTGACTCTTGGCGCGTTGAGTGATGCGGAGATGAAAGAGTTTGTGAAAGCGCGTGGGCTGGACCGGTCTGAGCAGCGCATTGCACTGGCTTCAGGATGTCCGGGATTGGCGGTGAGCCTTGATTTGGATGTCTACGAAAAGCGACGGACGGCCATGCTGGCGCTGCTGCGGGTGGCATCGGGTCAAGGTGGAATGGAAGGCTGGGCGAAGTTTTCGGAATCGATTGGCGCGTCGAAATCAGAAAAGCTGGAAGGGTATCTAAAAGTGCTCTACATGCTGTTGGAAGATTTGTTGGTGCTGCATGAGGGTGGATCAAAAATCAGAAATATTGATCTGGAAAGGGAACTTCGCGCACTTTCCAACGTCATAAGCTTTGAATGGATTCGCAAGGCTGTGGGAAAGACGGATGAACTGGTGGATTTGGCTCGCCGCAGTATTCAAAAGGGAATTGCATTGGATGCGTTCGCCGTTGGCATGCGTCGGGCAGGTTGATGGGGACCAGTGGAATGTGATGCAATGTAGAAACAAATTGGCGAAACACTTCTTAACTTGGTTTCGTCTAACTTGGTAGGCTGAATTCAGATCGCCGCATTGAGTAAATAGGAGTTGCACCGTGGAAGCAACTGGACGTAGAGTAATTCGCACTACCAGCATGGGCCCAGCAAGCAGGGAGCCGATGGGCACAGGAGCGCGTCAAGCTCCAAAAAAGATGGTGCCACCAGAGCAAACGAATGCTGAAAACTTCTATTATATGAAGCAGATGCAGGGTAAGACTCAAATGGTAGCGGTGTTGAAGGATGGGGAAATCCTGAAGGGCTATATTGAATGGTACGACAAGACCTGTCTGAAATTTAATCGTCAGGATGAGCCGAACTTGTTGCTGTACAAATCGGTGATTAAGTACATGTATAAGGACCCGGAAGTGGCTTAAATACCTTGATCGGCGGTACAATCCAACTCTGTGCAGCTAACTACACTTGACTGGATCGTTGTCGCGCTTTACTTCGTTTTCAACCTGGCCATTGGCCTTTACTATCGCGGTCGTGCTGGTAAAAGCGTTGACGAATTCTTCCTCTCTGGACGGAATGTTCCCTGGTGGCTAGCCGGAGCGTCCATGGTGGCAACCACCTTTGCCGCCGATACTCCGCTGGCCGTCACTGGCCTGGTCGCTAGGTTTGGGATCGCAGGGAACTGGTTATGGTGGAACTTTGTCGCAGGTGGCATGCTCACCGTTTTCTTCTACGCCCGACTGTGGCGACGCAGCGGCGTAATGACCGATATCGAATTTTCTGAAATTCGCTATTCCGGTAAACCTGCCGCCTTTTTGCGTGGATTCCGCGCACTCTACCTGGGCATCCCCATCAACTGCATTGTGCTGGGATGGGTGAACTTGGCGATGGTGAAAATCCTGATGCTGATCCTGGGTGTCCCGAAAGATACGGCACTGCTGCTGGTCTTAGGCCTGATTGCGGTCACGTCTTTCATCAGCGCGCTGAGTGGTCTGTGGGGAGTTCTGGTTACCGACCTTTTTCAATTCGTGATCAAGATGGGGATGGTGATTATCCTGGCCGTCTCAGCGGTGAATGGAGTGGGCGGCATGGATCAATTGATATTCAAACTACATGCCATGGGTCGGGGTGATGCGCTGAATTTTATTCCAGACATGAACTCGCCGTGGATGCCCATGATCACCTTCTTCGTCTACATTTCATTGAACTGGTGGGCCACCTGGTATCCCGGTGCGGAACCTGGTGGTGGCGGCTACGTTGCTCAGCGCATGTTCTGCGCGAAAGACGAAAAGCATTCGCTGCTGGCCACCTTGAGCTTCAACATCGCCCACTATGCCATGCGCCCCTGGCCCTGGATTCTGGTGGGTTTGGTGAGTCTGGTGCTGTATCCCGACCTGCAAGATAAGGAAAGCGGCTATATCAAAGTGATGATTGAATTCCTGCCGCCTTACTTGCGCGGATTGATGGTGGCTGCCTTTGCCGCAGCCTATATGTCCACCATTGCAACGCAGTTGAACTGGGGTGCCAGTTACATTGTCAACGATTTTTACCGTCGCTTTTTAAAGCCTCATGAATCGGATCAACACTATGTCCGTATCTCGCAACTGGCAACGGTTGGCATCACGCTAATATCTGCCGCAGTCACTTACAATATGGATTCCATTAGTGGTGCCTGGCAACTGTTGATCTCCATTGGTGCGGGAACTGGTGGCGTATTGTTGCTTCGCTGGTATTGGTGGCGTATTAATGCCTGGAGTGAGATTTCAGCTATGCTCAGTGCGTCGGTAGTGTCACTGTCGCTTTCGCATATCTTCGGTTACAACAATGACAAGCCCGAAGACTTTGCGTATAGCATGATGATCACCGTGGGAATTACCACTGCGGTCTGGTTGGCCGTCACATTCCTGACGCCACCCGAATCAAATGCCACGCTGGTTGCATTCTTCCGGCGCACTCGTCCATCCATCAATGGTTGGGGCCCCATCGCAGCTCAGGCTAAGGATGTAAAGGTTGTGCAAGACGGTATGGTGAATCTGCTCGATTGGATTTGCGGCTGTGTGCTGATCTACGGCACGTTGTTCGGCGTGGGTAAAATACTGTTCAAGGAAACAGCGCTGGGCTTCGGCATGCTGGCTATCGCCGCTGTTGCTGGTTTCATAATTTATCGGGATCTATCGAATCGTGGCTGGAATACTGTGGTGGATTAAGGGATACGATGCTTACTAGACGCAGAGCCCTGGGCGCGTTATCGGCACCGTTGGTACAAGCGCAGAAGCGTCAACCGAATTTCCTTTTCATATTGGCGGACGATCATGCAGGCTATGTTTTGGGATGCGATGGCAATCGCCAAGCCGCAACACCAAACCTGGATCGCTTGGCAAGGGAAGGGGTTCGCTTTGCGGCACACTACTGCAATCAGCCTGTTTGCACGCCGTCGCGGCAATCCTTTCTAACGGGGCAGATGCCGAGCATGGCCGGGGTTACTGTTTTGAAAACTCCTTTGGATGCGGGTAAGCCGACACTGGCCAAGCAATTCAAGAAGGCTGGTTACCACACAGCGGTTTTCGGTAAGATGCACTTCAATCAACCGTCGAAACCTGGGTTGCATGGGTTTGACACGATGATGACGGAGCAAGATATCAATCGCGAATGGAACAAGCGCACGCTGGCAAAAGCCGTTCCCGTCGAATTAAAAGCCAAACCACCTTGGCAGCCGTTTAAAGATCCATCGCGCATTTGGTTGAATGCTGATCAGCGTCCCGTTGGGCGCTATTACGAGGACATGCGTGGAACATTCACTCTGCGCGAGTCGCAGAAGTTTTTAGTTGAGAATAAAAATCAGCCGTTCGCGCTGTGGGTTAGTTTTCCGGAACCACATTCGCCTTTCGATTTCCCCATTGAATGGACTGGTAAGTTTCCGAAAGACAAATTCACTCCACCCACGATTGGACCTGAGGATGCTTGGCAAGTGCCGCTGATTTTTCGCGACCTCAGCGAAGATGACCGTCGCGGCATTATCGCCAGCTACTACACGTCGGTAAATTACCTCGATAAACAAATCGGCGAACTGCTGGAAACCCTTCGGGCACAGGGGCTGGATGATAATACTTACGTTATCTACATGGCCGATCATGGCTACATGCTGGGTCATCACGGACGGATTGAAAAACATTGCTGCTATGACCCAGCATTGCGCGTCCCGCTGATTATGCGCTACCCCGGTCGCATCGGAAAAGGAAAAGTGATTCGCGATTTCACCGAACACATTGACGTCCCGGCGACCGTCACCGACATGATGGGTCTGGAAAAGCTTCCTATTCAGCACGGCCAAAGTCTGCGTCCTTATCTGGAAGGCAGGGCTCCAGCCAAACGTCGCGACCACATTTTCAGCCAATACTTAGAGAACGAAGAAGCCTGCGTTCGTACGGATCGCTGGAAGTTTGTGCATTGCAGTGGCACCCGCAAGCGTACCGATGGTTATGAAACGGACCAGCCCATCCCCGGTCGCTACATTCGTTTGTACGATCTGAATGCCGACCCTGGTGAGTTTACCGACGTGGCGGCCAAGCATCCCGATGTGGTGGAGCAGTTGCGAGGCTTGATGCTGGCTCGCTACCGTAGCACCCACCCCGAAGCATCCGCTGAACCGAAGGGAGTAAGTCTGGAATACGCCCTGGAGTTTTATCTGCGTCCTCGCGACGGGTAGATTACTGCGAGAAAATGGGGATGGCCAATCTGGCCCAAGCAACCAAAGTCCAAGTAACCTTCCGCGTTGCCCTAAGCGAGTGGCCAGATCGACCAGTCCCCATTTTCTCCCAACGAAATATATCTGCATGAACACCGCCAGCCACTGAGCATAAACATCCGCTATAATTCGTAGCAATGCAGATTTCTACCAACACACGGCGCCAAGTGCTGCGAACTGCGGCTGCTATGACGGCTGCTTCCTACTCGCGGATCCTGGGCGCCAATGACCGAATTCAATTGGGTCTCATTGGCGCTGGCGAACGCGGCTATTTTGTGATGACCCAGTTTCAGGGCACCAATCAAGTGGACGTCACCGCTGTTGCTGACATCTACAGTCCGAAGCTGGACCGTGTGCAGAGCAAGGCTCCTGGTGCCAAGGGTTACAACGATCACCGCAAGCTTCTTGAGCAGAAGAACATTGATGCCTGCCTTATCGCCACTCCAGATCATTGGCATGCAAACATCGCCATTGATGCGTTAAATGCTGGCAAGGACGTCTATGTGGAAAAGCCACTGACGCTTACCATTGAACAGGGTCCGCCCATTGTGAAAGCGGCGCGGGTGAACAATCGTATTTGTCAGGTGGGCATGCAGCAACGCTCCGGCAAAATTTATTTGCAGGCCAAGCAGGAATATTTCGATACCAATCGGCTTGGCAAAATCACTATGGCCCGCACTTGGTGGCACGGCAACACGTATCACTTGCGGAAAGCCCCGGCTGAATTTCAAACGCAGCCTTCTAATTTGGATTGGGCACGTTTCTTAGGGCCCATTAAGTGGCGCGATTACGATCCGCAACAGTACTACAATTTCCGCGCTTACCTGGATTACGGCGGCGGACAGGTTACCGATCTGTTCACTCATTGGATCGACGTGGTGCACATGTTTATGGGCCAGGACAACCCCATTATGGCTTCGGCCAGCGGCGGGATTTATCATTACAAAGATGGACGCACTGCACCCGATACCATTAACGTGTTGCTGCAATATCCTAAGGAATGGACGGCCACTTTTGAAGCTACCTTGGCCCCTGGCATCACTGGGGCGGCCATTGAAATGTGCGGCACTGAGGGACGCCTGAACATTACGCGGCAGGCCTATACATTCACTCCAGTCGGTAGGAATGCGGTGCCTGTCACAGTGAAATCGGAACGGGATCAGACCATTGATCACGTGGAAAATTTCCTGGATTGCTGCCGCAGTCGCAAACGTCCGAATGGCGATGTATTGATTGGACACCGTTCGGCAATGGCATCTCACTTGGGCAATATCGCCTACGTCCAAAAACGAACACTGCATTTTGATCCGGATCGCGAAGAAATTCTCCCGTTGTAAAAGGACCCCCCATGGATGAGAGAAACTTTTATACTGAATCGCAAACCACGAAACCTGCGCAGCTCAATTGCAGCTTTTGCCGGAGCGTGGATACTTACGACCTGAAATGGCTTGTGCGTCGTAAAAAAGATCGCTTGCCAAATGGAGCAGGCACAGCCGACCATGCGAAGTTCGCCAAGACCGAAAGCTATATGGTTTTGTTGGACGATAAGATGGATTGCAAGAAGTGTCGACGCCGGTTTGACATTTCCGGTATTCGGACAACGGCTTTAGTGACGGCGTAGCTTACTTTACAGAATCGGGCTTTAACTGACCACGCCAGCGTTTCACCAAATCGGAACCAACGCTGGCTTGTTCCAGTTCGCCGAGTTCCTTATCGGCGCTGCCTAGCGCGCCACACCTTGCGTACGCGATCGCCAACAGCAGGTGCGAACCCAGCTTTCGGGTCGCTTCAATTTCTGTTAACGCCGCTTCGCCTGGCACTGCGAATTTTGTCCAATGCGAGACGGCTTCTTCCTTACCTTTTCCAGCAGTGACGCGCCAATGAAACACTTCCCCTTGGGCCAATGGTTTTGACGGCGTCCACTCAGTTTCTGCAATATTTCCGCTTCGCTTCACCACAATGTCACGATGATCACGAATCAGCACCTGATAGGAATTCATACCGCTCACCAGCTTCCAGCGGAAGATTGGGGAATCGGTGGTGACAATCACTTTCACTGGTTCCAAAGCAATGAGTTCTTCACCATCCACGGCATCGTAGTCATCGGTAAGGATGTCTTTCAAATAACTGGGAACGGGGAAGCGGGCACCTCCCAACAAGCCTTTAATTGTTTGGATTTGTGATGTTGTAAAACCTTCAGCACCCTGCAGCGAACCATTGTTATCCAGGGTGAATTTGCGGTCTCCATCCACCAATAACAATTTGGGCTGTAGGCTGCAACCAGCTAAAGCGATTAATAAAAAATAGATAAAGATTCGAAAACTAAGCACAGGCGACTACACTATAGTAGCGGCATCCTGGCTTCAGGTCGGGGCTATGGTGAGAACAGGCGGCAGGTTCGCCGCCCATTCCATTTCATTCCGCTTCAGTTATCTGATGTGAGCGACTGACTCTACCTCTATGCTTCCATCAGGCTTAGCCGATCCGGTAAGAGTTACTTTCTGGCCAACCAGCTTGTTCACTAAATCCGCGTTTTGAATCACGTGGATTTTCTTGGTGGATTCCTCAACAAAAACAATAGATCGTCCTTGATCTGCGTGTTTCTGATGTGCTTCACCTGCATATTGGCCTGTTTTGGCGCACGGTTCATCCGTAATCCATCCAGTCCATTGTTCACCCAAAATCAAGCCGGCACTCGCAAGAGTCAGACTTGTTATTTGCATCAACATTGTTTTCAGCATCGCAGTCTCCTTGAGTTAGTTCTTGCAGCCCAATCGAACCTACGTCATGCAGATTCGCGGTGGCTTTACCGCGACGGAGTTATCCTCAGCCGCAGTCAGAACTAGTGTGCAAGTGATTAGCCAACATGCGTATGTTGCAATCAGAGGGGTTTTTGGGAAGAGTTGATGGAGCGGGTAAGTATGAATCAGGCAGTATTTGCAGAATCGAGAAGTTTTTACCGTGTTTGTAATGATTAATAGGTGATTATATTAACGTTTCCTTAAATTATAAGTTTTTCTAATGAATGTAAGGTGAGCCCGGACAAAATCTGGACTCACCTCACTTACACTTATTTCAGCGAAAGCTACTTCTTGGCGTCGATCCGCATTCCATAGAATGACCGGTGGACGAAGAACATGGAGATCAACAGGAACACTACGGCCAGACTGGTGCTCAGCCAAGCCCCTTGATCCTCAGTCAACTTCACCGCCAATTCCACTGCCAGCAATCCGAACAAAGTGGTGAACTTGATGATTGGGTTCAACGCTACGGAGGACGTGTCCTTGAATGGATCGCCTACCGTATCGCCAACCACCGTTGCCTCGTGCAGAGGTGTCCCTTTGGCCTTCAGCTCCGTCTCCACAATCTTCTTTGCGTTGTCCCAAGCCCCGCCCGCATTGGCCATAAAGATAGCCTGATACAAACCGAAGAGTGCAATGGAAATCAGATAGCCGATGAAGAAGTACGGCTCCAGAAACGCGAATCCTAACGTTGAAAAGAACACTGTGAGGAAAATGTTGACCATGCCCTTTTGGGCATATTGCGTGCAAATTTCCACTACTTTTTTCGAGTCTGCGATGCTCGCCTTGGCTGCGCCATCCAGCTTGATATTAGCTTTGATAAATTCCACTGCCCGGTAAGCGCCGGTTGTGACAGCTTGGATGGACGCACCAGTGAACCAGTAAATCACCGCGCCACCGGCGATCAGCCCAAGCAAGAACGGAGGATAAAGAATGGAAAGATTCATCAGCAGTGCCGGGTCTAACCCATGGGTGAGTTGCACGATGATAGAAAAAATCATGGTGGTTGCGCCCACCACTGCGGTGCCGATCAGCACTGGTTTAGCGGTGGCTTTGAACGTATTCCCTGCACCATCATTTTCTTCCAGGTGCTGTTTGGCGATTTCAAATTGCGGTTCAAAGCCATACTTCTGTTTGATCTCCTGCCGAATATTGGGAACCGATTCAATCATCGAAAGTTCGTAAACGGACTGTGCATTGTCGGTGACCGGGCCGTAGGAATCCACTGCGATGGTTACTGGACCCATACCCAGGAATCCGAACGCTACCAGACCGAAGGCGAACACGGCTGGTGCTTTCATTAAACCGCCCATACCCATGGAGGAAATATAGTAAGCAATGCTCATCAGAACCATGATGGTCATGCCCAGCCAGTAGGCGCTGAAGTTGCCAGCGACCAAGCCAGACAGGATGTTGAGCGATGCGCCGCCTTCCCGCGATGAGATTACAACTTCTTTTACGTGTGCCGATTCCGTGGACGTAAATACTTTCACAAGTTCAGGAATGATGGCTCCGGCCAAGGTGCCGCACGTGATCACCGTGGCAAGTTTCCACCACAAGGTTGGGTCGCCACCAAGATCGGGAATCATCACGCTGGAAAGAATATAGGTCAACGCTACGGACACGATGGAGGTAAGCCAAACCAGGTTTGTAAGTGGGGCCTCAAAATTCATTTTGTCCACATTTTGATATTTCGACTTGGCCATAAAGTCATTCAGGAAATAAGAAATTCCGCTGGCCACCACCATCATCACGCGCATCATGAAGATCCAGACTAGGAGTTGCGTTTTCACAGCGTCGCTGTTGACGGCCAATAGAATAAAGCTGATTAAGGCAACGCCGGTAACGCCGTAGGTTTCAAACCCGTCGGCGGAGGGACCAACAGAATCGCCAGCATTATCGCCAACGCAATCCGCGATGACGCCAGGGTTGCGGGCATCGTCTTCTTTGATGCCGAAAACGATTTTCATCAGATCCGCACCAATGTCGGCGATCTTAGTGAAAATGCCGCCTGCCACGCGTAACGCCGAAGCGCCCAGAGATTCACCAATGGCGAAGCCGATAAAGCAGGCACCGGCAAAGTCACCAGGAACGAAAAGCAGAATGAACAGCATCAATAAAAGTTCCACTGAAATTAGCAGCATGCCAATGGACATGCCGGCTTCCAGCGGGATGGCGTAACAGGGAAATGGTTTGCCGCGAAGGGCAGCAAAGGCGCATCGGGAATTGGCAAAGGTGTTGACGCGAATGCCAAACCAGGCCACTCCAAAACTGCCACCAATTCCGATTAAGCTGAACAGCAAAATGACAAACACTTTAAAGGGTTCCATACCTTGCAGGACAAGGAAGTAGAAAACGATGATTGCGCCAATGAGAGCTTCAAGGATCAGTAAAAATCGGCCTTGGGTTAGCAGGTACGTTTTGCAGGTTTCATAAATCAGCTCAGAAATTTCCAGCATGGATTCATGAACTGGCAGATTTTGTAACTTTTTGTACATCATCAAGCCGAATAATAATCCGGCGGCAGAAACGAAGAGGCCGATCATTAACAGGGATCGTCCATCCACTCCGCCAAAAAACTTCGCCTGACTTAGGTCAGG
>JANMWO010000056.1:0-13021 GCA_031394025.1 Acidobacteriota bacterium | reverse complement strand
CGCAAAATACTGGATGGGATGCGGGACGAGATCGACTACATTTCGTTGCACACGTACATTGGCAATCGGACGAATAAGTTTGAGGAATTTCTTTCCGCGTCGGCGGACATGGATCATCGAATTGAAGTGGTGGAAGGGCTGATTAAGGCGGCGCAATCAGGACAAGCGAATCCTCGTCCGATTGCCATTGCTTACGACGAATGGAATGTCTGGTACAGGGCTCGCGGAAATAGCGAATTGGCCACCGGCAAGACTGGCTTGGAAGAGATTTATAACTACGAGGATGCCCTGGCTATGGGGATGTTCTTCAATTCCTTTTTCCGTCACGCCAACAGTGTGAAGATGGCCAATCTGGCTCAGATTGTGAACGTGATTGCCCCGATTTTCACCAATGAAAAGGGCCTTTTCCTGCAGCCTATTTATTTCCCGATTGCGGAATATGCCAAGCAAAAAGGCAATCAATCGATTGACCTTTGGGTATCTTCGCCAACCTATCAAGTGGCCAATAAACCGAAGCTGAATTATTTGGATAGTTCAGCTACTTACGATGCGAAATCGGGCTATGTGTACTTAAACGTTTTGAATCGTAGCGAGAAAATGGATATAGCTACAAACATTGAAAATGGGCAGTTGGAATCGCAAGTCCAGGTGTGGGAAATGAATCATCCTGATTTGAAGGCGACGCACACTTTTGGTGACGATAACAAGGTACGACCGCGCATCAAAATGGTGAATTTGGCAATGTCGCAAGGCAGTGCCAGCTACACGTTCCCAAAGAGTTCGTTGACTATTTTGCGGTTAAAAATGAAGCGTTGACCTAGCGCGATAGCCGTAAGACTTCTGATGCAACCTTTTGAAAGGCGGGATTGAGATCGGCGGCAGTGGGTGCAGCAACGTAATATCCGGCAGGGTAGGTGGCGTTGAAATTTGGAGCGGTAGGATCGTTACTAACATCTTTGAGCAGATTGGTATTGGGAGGGAAGCCGGCATTTCCCAATCCAATGCTGAAGATATACACCTTGGCCAAGGAATTTCCGGCCGGACTATTGCCACCTTGTTGAATAGTTTTTGCAGCGGAATAGGTTGCGTTGGTGGCGATGTTCATCATGTTTTGCGATGTAAAGTTGACGTTGCCGGAACCGTCGTAGCTCACGCTGGTGTAATTGTTATTGATGGCATTTCCCCAATTATCGGTGCTCTTCACGGTATCCACATCACTATCAACATTCCAGACACTGGAGTTGAAAGCACAGCCGCTATTGACGATCACCGTGTTATCAGCAGCCAGAGGCTGAGCTCCGGAATTCCAGTTGTACAAGCCGCTGACTCCAGAGGGTGTGTAGGGCCAAGTGCTGATGTTGAATCCTCCTCCGATGACACCGGGAATCCAGGCATTTTTATTGGAGCAGGAGCTGGTGGCCGGAATCCAGTTCTGGGCAGTAATGTGGGTTGGCTGGCCGTCCGTGAAAAAGAGAATAACGTTGAGAGCAGCCGGTTGATTTAAGGTAGCCAGAGCGGCATAGGCTTGGGAAAGTGCAGTTGCGCTATTGGTTGCCCCGGTGCAGGTAATGTTGCTGATGATCGTAGTAAGGGTGGGCGATCCAGAGAGAAAGTTGGTGGACAATGGAGAATCAATGCGATATCCAGTGGCAAAGGTGAGCAGCCCTACGTTATCCCGAGTGGCTGCAAACTGACCAATAAACGCAGTGGCGGCTGCCTTCATTGGAGTGCAGGAACTACTTAACGTCAGCGAGCCAGACCGATCCAGCACCAGCATCACGTTGACGTCCTTTCGAGTGGCGGTGGCGTATGCTTTTACGGTAGTGGTGGAGGGGCCCACCCAGCGCATGAACATCAAAGGCAAAGTGACTGCAGTATTGGTATCTACCGTGCGCTGGTTGGATTGGGTAGTGATGGTGGTGGTGGAAGTTAATCCACTACTGCCAAGAAATCCTGCGGGGAAGTTGGCTGCAACGTAATTGGTGGCAGTGGAAGTGGCACTGGACTGCTGGGCGGAAGAATCGGCCCCACGACTTAATCCGCGAGCCGCTGCCAACACCGCCGCATCCGTTGCCGCAGAGAGTTTCGATTGCGCCAGATAGATGAGGGTGACGTCGACTGCTAATCCGAGCACTGGAACAATGGCCACCAGACAGAGAGCGAAGATAAAAATAGCGACACCGCGTTGGTTTGCAGCAGTACGTGGGTTGTTACGTGGGTTTTGGCGTAGACAGGGGGACTTTTTGCGCCAACTGCCAATGTCCGAGGAAAGAAGGTTAGAAATAACTGACAGAATAGACTCCAGTCATGGGAATACCGACAGACGAAAGAAAGGCAAGTCCAGGAATTCCGAAGTAAGATTCCACCACCCAAACAGAATTGCCGGCCGGAACAATGGGCAGGACACTGGTGCCGGTTGCGACCAACGACGATTGCACTAAATAATCTGGAGGAGCGATATTGCCCAGGGAATTAATGTAATTGGACGGGGGTGTCCCGAAGTTGCTGGGACGGGCTGACGAGTTCCCCTTCACCAGCCGCTGCACAAAGACAAACGCATTCAAATTTGGGCAAGTGCTCATGGTCTGGGCGTCGCAATCGGACTGATACACTTTTTTGATTTGCGAAAAAATCACCACGCCGCTTCCAGTGGAGGAGACGTCCAGATTTTGGGCCAAATTGGTCATCAGCGATTGGCTTGGTGCAGTGGAAAAATCGACTCCCATGGCATACATATGACCCATATCTCTAGTGAATTGCGTCGCCTGGATAGCACGTCCAGCAGAGATTCCAAAAATCACCATGCCGAAAAACATGGGGATCAGCATGGTCATGACAATCGCGAATTCGATCAGGGCGGTTCCCTTTCTTCGCTGGTTATGGCGCGTGCTACCGGGTGGGTGGAATGCCATTGGGCGAAGCCTCCATAATGTCAGCAGAGGAAGCGAGAATGGGTAGGGATCCCGCGCCGCGCAGCAGCGGAATCATCCACTTATAGGAAAGATTCGTAACCGAAACCTGACAGATATTGCCGCCGCGATTACTACCGGAACCGGTCATTAAAGTTAATGTTGCGGGGTCATAGTAATTGATAGAAATATAGCTATTGATGTCCGAATTGGCAGGGATGAGCAGGTTCATCATGCCCATAGCGTTCAACACAACGGTCGATTTGATGGACGCATCGTGATTCATACCGGTCATGGTTTGACTGGTAACAGCGTAGCGTACCCCTTGGCGAACGGCATATTGCATCGTATTTTGCATGGTGATGGCCACGGCAAAATCAAAAGTGGCGCCGACAAAGGCGATCAATGGCAGCAGGATCATCGCCATTTCTATAAGAGTTGCACCACTCCTGTTATTTTTTCTCAGGGGATGTTGTGGGCAGCGGGCCATTGTCAGACATATCGGCGCTGCCAGCAGTTGTATTAGAGGAAAATTTAGCCGAAGTTATTTAGCCAAGGCCACGACGCCCCACGGGCTGCCGCTGCACTTGATCTTCCGGCTGAGGGTCATGGTCCCTAAATCCACAATTGCGATCTCATTGTTTGGCCCATTGGCCGTGATCAGGGTCTTGCCGTCTGGCGATAGCGCCAGACCCCAAGGCCTGCCGCCTACCTCCACCCAGGACTTGACCTCGTTTGACTTAGTGTCAATCGCGGAGACCTGATGCCCTCTGCCGGTGGTGACATACAGCATGGAACTATCCAGTGAAAGTAGCACGCCCATTGGTTTACTGACACCCGCCTCGCCTATCTTAATGGTCTTAATGACTTCCTGACTGACCGTATCCACCAGCACCACCGTGCCGTCATTTTCAGCATTTACGTAAGCCTGTGCCCCTCCCGGAAGAAATGCGATGGTGCGAGGGCGGCGGCCTACTTTAATTTTCTTAACTAACTTGGCCGATGCGATATCCACCACACCGACGCTGGATTCTTCCTCAGAAGTTACCCAAACCTGTTTGCCATTGGGAGTAAGTTTAACGCCTTCCGGTTCGGCACCGGTCTTGATGGTATGGGTAACTTTTGCCGATGCCAGATCAATGAAACTGACTCCGGAAGCATCTTCATTGCTGACAAACAATGTTTTGCCATCGGCGCTGATATCGAAATTTTCCGGATCGGAACCGCCTTGAATTATCTTCACCAGCTTGTTCGATTGCACATCGAAAATGCCGATGCCGTCGGCTGATTTATCGGGCGGCGGTAGCGTGCTTTCATCCACGCCTGGGGGTGCTGGAGGCGTTCCGCTGAGGGCCACGTAAATGGTGCGGCCATCGGGACTGGCGTGGATTCCGCGCGGTCGTTTACCCAGCGGAATGGTGGAGGTAACTTCAAATGTGTTGGAATCAATGACGCTGAGATCGCCAGAACTTTCGTTGGTCACGTAGATGCGGTAACCAGTGGGCTTTTCCACAACAACGGGAGGTGCCGCGCAACTTGTCAGCCACAGAGCAAGACAAGGCAGCAGCCAGTAACGGGCGTTGGAATTCATAAAAGTTATTCTCCCTTGAATGTGAACAGCAGGGTCTGCTTGCCCGATGGCGGTACCACTACTTCTTGTTCCTGCACACCCAGTTCTTCCTGCCAAGCTTCAATCGTATACTTTCCTGGGGGCAGATTCTTGAGCTCAAAATTGCCGTCAGCAGTGGTCACCGCATAGTAAGGATTTTCAACCACACCAACCCAGGCTTTCATCCAGCCATGGATGTTGCACTTCACGCGGACCATCACTTCCGGCTTGCTGAAACGGCGAATCAGCGGCACAGCACCGGACTCCTGACTTTGATTCCATTCGCGGTTGATTTTGGGACGTGGATGAACGTTATGGGTGACGGGATCGGAATTGATCACCTGGAAATTTTGGCCGGTTTGAATGCCTTGGATGCGTGGTTCAAACCAGCATCCTTTTTGAACCATGGTTACGGCATTGGCAGGTGGGCGAAAGTTTTTGCCTTCCAGGCCATGCTTCACGTAGACAAAAACGTTGGCTAGATTGCCTTTGCCGTTGGCTGCGATGGAATCGTTATAGACGGCCTGCTTGTGTAACTTCGCGCACTGCGGATCTTCATCCATATCCACTTTGTTACGGGGCGGAATCTTGCCGTTGAACAGGATGGTTCCAGAAATAGTTCCCGATGTGGTGGGGTCCACTTCGGTATAAACAATTTCTTTGGGGGAAGGGGTGGCCAGCTTTTTTTCGGGATTGCTGGTGCATGCCGATAGCAGGAATACGGCAACCAGCAGTTGCCTCATTTTTGTAGTCCAGAGGTTTGTAGTCCAGCAGTAGGCGGACCCGAATTTGGTGGAGCTTCACCAGTAAGCGATTCCATAAAGGCCACCAGATCTATCCGCTCCTGACCAGTAAGTTTCAGTTCCTTGATTTCTACGTCAAGCTGCGGATTGGAAGTTCCTCCGCCGACATAGAAATCGACAACATCTTTCAGTGTCTTTTGACGACCGTCATGCATGTAAGGGGCGGTTTGGGCGATGTTGCGCAGAGTTGGCGTTTTGAAGGCACCTTTATCGCGCTCGTCTTTAGTTTGAGCGTAGCGGCCCAAGTCAGTCAATTCGCCATCGGAATCAAAGCCTACTCCAATGTTGTGAAACTTGCCATCGGTGAAAGGAGCGTTCTGCGCGCCAATGCGGTGGCAGACTGCGCAGTTCCCTTTCTTCGTATTGTTGAAAAGTTCCAGGCCACGAATGGCTGCCGGGCTCATAGCTGTCAGGTCACCGCCGAAAAAATAACGATCGAAAGAGGAGTTGCCACTGAGCAGTGTCCGTTCAAAGCTGGCGATGGCTCGTTCCAGTTTTGTCATGGTGATAACGCCGGGGCCGAAAGCAGCTTGAAAGAGCTTCGTGTATTCCGCATCGGCATTCAACTTAGTCACGCAGGCTTCGTGTGGAAGATTCATTTCTAGGGGATTGGCGATGGGTCCGCCTGCTTGTTCTTCAAGGGTTTTGGCTCGGCCATCAAAGAATTGAACGGGCGAGTACGCAGCATTCAGAATTGTGGGTGAGTTACGAGTTCCCAACTTTCCGCCAATGCCTGCAGAAACGCGGCGAGGATCAGCAAAGCCTGCTTCAGGACTATGACAACTGGCGCAGGCAAGCGTGCCGTCAGCGGAAAGTTTTTTGTCGTAGAAAAGTTTTCGACCCAGTGCAACTGTTTCCACAGTGGGCGGATTGTCAGCGGGCGCGATAGGGGAGGGAAGGCCGAGTGGGGCTTCAATGTGCAGCACGGTGCCAAGCGGTTGATTCGATCGTCCGCAGGAAAACAGCAGTGCGGTTGCGATGCCAAAGCACAGGAACTGTTTAGTAGGAGTCATGATTTATTAAAAAGTTAATCGATCTTTCTTTGCTTCAATTTTAGCAGTGTCCAGGCCCGGAACTTTTTTCAGATCGTCGACTGATTGGAATGGACCGTGCTTGGCCCGATAGCTGATGATGGCGGTGGCTTGGGAACGACGCAGGCCAAGGGCACTTTCAATATCGATGGATTCAGCTACGTTGATGTTCAACTTGGCCACTTCATCCGCCTGATAATGGGATGCCAGATAATCGAAAACGACTTGAAAATCAGCATCGGAACCCTTCATGCCCAGGGTGGTCATCTTGGCCATGGTGATCTGCCAACCGGCCTTGTCCTGACGCACAGAAATGGAACGAGCCAGTTCATGACATTGGCTACAGAGCTTGGTGGTTTCCATTTTGCCTGGACCATCGGGCAGTTGCTGAGCGTAGCTCAACGAGCAGTTTGCAGCCATGGCAGTGACCAGGATTGTTTTCGAGAAGTTTGCCAAACGCGTAGCCTGCATACTACTAATATACGAAATCTTAATGCTTTAGGATGGTCCTAAAAACGGTCGTTTCACGATGTTGGTGGGCAGGAGCAGTTCAAAAATAACCAATCTCTGTAAGTACATTCCTTTGCTGGACTTGCTCCCGTCGATAGATGAACAGCGGAGCCCTGCAACCCGTTTAATGCGTCTGTCAAGCTAATGTATACTTAACGATTTCCCAAAGTTAACTTTGAAATTATGAATACTCCCCACCCCATTTGAAGGAACTAATTACGATTTTAGTCTGAAGACGAACTCACCTACCCCTGAACCAGCCACTTTCGGTGGTGTTGGATTGGCGCTGGCTGGGGCATTGGCGCTCCGCTCAAAATCGAAAAAATAGTTAAAAGTCTATGGAATTCCAGATTATACAGGTACTGACTGCGGCAGAAGTTCAGCGGTTCCTGCTGGAATTCCAGACGGCTAAGTTTGTGGATGGCAGAGCCACGGCATCGGGGCTGGCCAAGGATGTGAAGCAGAATCTGCAAGTGGACCGTTCGGGATCGGACTGGCCGATTCTGGATGACATTGTATTTTCCGCGTTGCGCCGCAATAAAGAATTCCAACTCTTCGCGCAACCCAAACGTGTGTTGCCGCCAATCTACAGTCGTTACGAAATTGGTATGAAGTATGGCACCCACATTGATGGGGCGATTATGGGTGGGGCAAATCCGCTGCGGACGGATCTAGCGATGACGCTATTTTTAAGTGACCCCGATTCCTATGACGGCGGAGAGCTGCTGATTGAACAACCGCTGGGCGAACAGGCGATCAAGCTGGCACAAGGGGAAGCTGTGGTGTACCCAGCTACCATGTTGCATCGCGTGGAACCCATCACTCGTGGCGTTCGCTTTGCTGTTGTGACATGGATTCAATGCGCCGTTCGAGATCCACGCATACGAGCTATTCTTTTCGATTTGGGGACTGCCACAGCCAAGGCAGAAGCTGAGGAAGACGCTGCATCGCTTTTGCTTTTATCGAAATGTTATAACAACCTGTTGCGTTATTCCATGGATACCTAGCGATCGGACCGGCAGGGATACCCAATGTCACAATTCGGCGGCACGTGACTTTCTTTTGTGGGGCAGGCAGTTTTGCCTGCCAATGCCCTCTCTTGTGTTTGAAATACTTTTGAACTGTCCGAACCGAACGCTGCCAGGAGCTCTTTGCTTTGTCCACTGAACGCTTATTGAAAGTCATTGATGATTTCGCGCCAGCCGCTCTTTTCGGCGAAGCCGGTAATTTGAGTTCTACCAAGGGCTGGTATTTTGGACATGACTCTAGCGATGAAGAACTGACCCACTTCTGGAAAATGGATTTGGAAGGAATTGAGCCCTTCGATTCTATTTGGACTGCGGCTAAGGATCAGTGCGAAAGGCTCGTGGGCATGCCGCTGCGAGTGGTTAGGCAGTATGCCAATGGGCACACCTATGGATTGGGTGGCCAGCCGCGTATAGACGATGAGCGTCCCGGTTGCTACACGCTGCTGTACTGTCCGATGGAGGAGTGGAAGGAAAACTGGGAAGGCGAAACGGTTTTTTACGATGAGCACGGCGAGATAGTTTTAAGTGTCAAGCCTCGGCCAAACCGGGCCATTTTTTTCGATTCGCGAATTCCGCATGTTGGCCGCGCTCCAGCCAGAGCATGTCAAGATTTACGCATTTCCGTGGCATATAAGTTAGAGACATTTACAACACCAGTTGCTGTCCAAGGGCCAGTGAGACAATACACGGTGAGTATTTCGGCAGGTGAACTAAAAGAAAGAGTTGCCGAACACCTAACGAAACTGGGTCTGACGGTTCGCCTGCCTGGCTTTCGACCGGGCAAAATTCCAGTGAAGATTTTGGAAGACCGATACGGTGCCGCAACGCGTTCTGAAGTAGTGAAGCGGTTGGCGTCAGAGGCTGCGGCGAAATCCCCGCAAGGCAGTTTGGTTACTTCTATTGATGTTGTGGAAAAGGCTGGCGGTTTGGAGTTACATGTAACAGCGGTTCAGCTTCCTGATTTGCCGGACCCCGACTTTTCAAAAATCACCCTGCGGCGTTTCACGGCCAGCGATAGCGATTTGGAAGCGGCAGGCATTGGCAGGGATGCACTGATAGAGAATTTGAAACAACAGGTGCTGGATCATCTTGAGGAATCGTATCCGTTCCCTTTGCCGGGTGAGTTAGTAGAACGAGAGTTCCACGCTATCCTGCAGGCTGCGCGCGCCGGTGGCGAAAGTGTGGAGGAGAGTATGATTGAATTCCGTCCAATCGCCGAGCGCCGCGTGAGATTGGGAATTGTAATCTCGGAATTGGCCCGGCGACAGCAACTAACTGGCCCTCGGATGGAAGATCGGGTAGTGGAATGGTTGATTTCCATTGCTCGGATAGAGGAGCAAGTGGCCACTCTGGAAGAGTTGCAGGAACTGGCTTAGCGGCCTTCTTAACCCTTGAAAGAGTTGACGCCAGACAAAAGTAATTGCGCGCCCACGGCCACTAAGATGAGGCCCATGAATCGTAAGAAAATTCTCTGTCCGCGGGCAGAGATTCTTCGTTGCACCCAGGCTGCCGATTTCAAAGTCAGAAAGATCACCAAACTGGTAACCACAATGGCTCCAGCAATGCGCACATTCCCTTCCCATGATTTGGATTTTGCTGAGAAGGTAATTACTGTAGCAATGGCCCCGGGCCCGGCAATTAATGGCATAGCCAGGGGAACCAGAATTCGATCTTCCGAATCCAGTTCGTGCTTCGATTCATCTTGCACTTTGGTCGGAGTACCTTTCAACATCTCCAGACCCATTAACAGAATCAGCAGTCCTCCAGCAGCTTGAAACGCCGGTAGGGAAATGCCAAACATGCGCAGCAGAATTTCACCGGCAAGCAAGGCCACGCCCAGAATCAGGCACACAGTGAGGGCAACTCGCAACGGAGCTTTGCGCTTGGCCTCTGGCGGCATGGAGGCCGTGATACCCAAGTAGGCAGGCACCGCACCCGGCGGATCGCAAATCGCCAGTAGCGCTACTACCACTTGCAGGAACTGATCTAAAGGTTGAAGAATACCTTCAGAATATCACTCCACGTAGGAATTCAACTGATCTGGATTAATGTCTGGCTGCAACA
The DNA here is from genome assembly GCA_031394025.1 of Acidobacteriota bacterium. Classification (GTDB taxonomy): domain Bacteria; phylum Acidobacteriota; class Terriglobia; order Bryobacterales; family Bryobacteraceae; genus JANXSF01. Next base: position 3,067 of record JANMWO010000056.1, on the reverse strand, counting down.
ACCACACCTTGCGGCCGGCATAGTAGCGCAGCAGTTTGCGGTTGGCTACCTTTCCCATATCCTGCGCCCAAACTACATGTGCTTTGTCAATTTCGGCCAAGTTGTACACCCACTCTTCATGTGGAATTTTTGGCGTGGTGTATTGAACCACAATTAAATGGTCGGCCAAGGGGTCGCGCTCTTCCAAAAGACCGGCAAGCTTATCGCGTCGACCATTCACGGGAATGGTCTCCTCAATGGGTTGATGCCGCAACATCACAACTGCTTCTTTGCCACCCAGCAATAGCAACACCGTCAGCGGGGCGAACCTGGCCAGAAATTGTCCTACCGGTTTACCATCCCATCGCCAAATTCGCAGGTGTCGATAACTCTGCACAAGCAGCACTAGCAACGCCGCCAATGCCGGTGCAAAGTAATGCGGGTAATAAACGGTTTCCAGAAACGATCCGACCAACGCAACACCTACCAGCACTGCCAGCACTCTATTTCGACGATTGCGCAATACTTCGCTGCCAAACAAAACCAGCGGCATTGCCATTGCCAAGGTGCCCAACAAAATGGTTAGTACCTCATATAAATCGGTTAGACGCTTCATCGGAAACTGCAACGTGCGCGTGCGGTCACTGGCTTCCCTCTCCCATTGATCAATCCAGGCAAAATTCTGATGTGGAAACGGTTTCGCTGTTGGTGTCGGCAAGAATGCGAAGTGGGTTGTTGACGGGTGCTGCCTGTCGTATAAAACATAAGGGAGCAGCAAGGGATTGCCGGTCACCTTGTAGTTGTAAAAGCCCAGCCACCCAGCCCCCAACACGCCGATTAAAACCACCCGAGCCCAGACCATCCAAGGCAGCCGTTGCGCCAGCAAAATCGCAAACGCAGGAACAATCAGCAGCAATCCTTCAAAGGGTCGGGTGCACATCAGCACAACGCATCCCACTCCTAAGGGCCAGGCGTTGTAGGGTTTTTGATTGTGCAACAATCGGCCCAATGCGCCAGTCACAAGCGCGCCGCCAATGGCCGTGACAGCCCCACCCCAGTGGGAGTTCATCCAATAGCTGAACAGGCAAACGGGCGTGGCGAGCAGTGCGCCAAACAGCGCCCATCCAGTGGGGACCCAACCCAATAAGCACCAAATGAGCGACCCCATCAACAAGCCACAACTCAACCAGACTCCGAACCAGGCATCGCCGAATGCTGTCTTACCGAACGCCATGAATAGCCCCTGACCGGGAGGAAATTTCGCTGTGTAAGATGGGTTTTGCAGAATATAGATGCTTTCGAAAAAAGGCGCCATGGGATGCGCGGGATTGGTCAAGCGTCCCAAGGAAAAGGTGTCCGCTTGCAGCAGGTAACCAAACTCATCGTAGATATAAGGTTTGGGTATCGGCCAAAAGGGTAACAAAGCGGCGCGAATGAGCAGGATCAAAAGTGGCGCGGCGAGGCACAGAATCCGAGCTTGCGATTTCAGCCGACGGAAGACGCCATCCGCTGCCAGTGGAATAAACCACGCCGCTGCGGCAACGGCCAAACCAGCGGCCAGCCATATGATTGAACCTGTTCCCATCAAAACTAGTTTAGTGGTGGTTCGGAATGTTTTGTTATTTTAGAGCCACAAATAATTTCTGCCCAATCACATCGCTGTTCAGTGTCACTTCGATTGGTTGATCCCCACTATCTACCGCTGTGGGAACGGTCACGTTGAACTGATAGACGCCCACCAAGCCGGGCACTAGCCCCGCATAAAGCACTGTTGAGGAGATGCCGCCAATCTTGAATTCCAGTGTATTGGTGATGGGTGCCAAACCTGTTACTACCTTACCGGCAACCACCGTTGTGGAAGGAGTGACTGGGCCGAAGCCTGTGCCGTAGAAAGTTAGCGTCTCACCTGGTACAGCAGGTGCGGCGTCAACATTCGGAATATTGCCATTGCTTACATATTTGCCGCCAATGGCATGAATGGCCACAGCATATTGGACATCACCAACTTTGAACGTGGGCGGGGCGAGAAGGCCAGCCGCTGTGGACTTCAGTTGAAATGTGGATGAGCCGCTTGCCTGTCCTCGGTAACTAACCACCACCGGGACAAAGCCCGATGTGGGAACCCCGGTTGGCACCTGAATGTTCACCTGATTTTTGCTGACGTAATAGACAAACGCTGGTATGCCGTTCACCGTGGCGGTAACTTCATCGAGTGTGGTGGGGGCAACGCCGTTCTTGAAATCAGCATCAGCCCACGTGCGACTGATATCACCTGCCAGATTGGTCCCGTAGATTTCAAGGAACGACCCGGCGGTTCCTACATTCGCTCCGCCGAAGCTGCTGGCGGTGACCACGCCACCGGAGGTGATGGTTGGTGGATCGCCCAAGATAAACATGGAAAGTACAAGAACAAGATTCGCTTCGGTGATGCTGCCGCCACGATAGTTGATCAGCGGCATTTCGTTGAAAGGTGAGGCAAGAATAGCAGGATTGGGAACTGGCACGGCGGCGATTTTATCCATGATGGCCAAGCCAGCGGTGTTCGTGATACGACCAAAAACAGTGAACCCGCCATTCTGATTATTCAGGATGGAGGAATTGTCAGCCAAGTTAAAAAACCATTGATTGGTAGCGCTATTCGCATCGCTCCCTAGCTTGGCCATGGCGATGGTGCCACGGATGTTGGAAACGCCTGGTTCATTGCGCACGGCAGCGTCCTGTGGAATGTTGGGGAGGTTTCCACCCTTGAAAGTGAATCCGCCGCCCTGGATAATGAAACCCTTCACGGAGCGGTGGAACACGGAATTATCGTAAGCTCCGCGTTTCATATAGTTCAGAAAATTGGCCACACTGAGCGGCTTATCGGGCAGCATGGCAACGTCGATATCGCCCAGGTTGGTATGAAAGCGCACCGTTTGCGCCGAGCCGATTTGGCACAGCAGCACTACGGGCAATAGAAAAGAAATGGCGAAAGGAAAGCGAAGCATCATCACGATGCATTTTACCGCATTGTGCAATTTGCAATGATCACATTTCCTCTAGTTGTGGAAGGAGCGCAGTTGATGGAATTTGGGCACCACGATTTGCC
>JANMWO010000044.1:0-9999 GCA_031394025.1 Acidobacteriota bacterium | reverse complement strand
CAGGTGCTGCCGTCTATGGCAATGCCGGGGCGTATGGACACTCTATTTCTGAGCGCGTGGAGAGTGTCCGTTATTTTGATGGTTCAGCGATCCGCGAATTGAACAGCACGCAGTGCGAGTTTCGCTATCGGGAAAGTATCTTCAAACGGGAGAAAGAGTGGATCATTTTTTCGATTGACTTACTCCTAACCTCGGCGAATTCTGATGAGTTAGTGGCGACATCGGCTGGTATCCGCAAGATCCGCGATGAAAAATTTCCACCAACCATGATGTGTGCTGGAAGCATATTCAAAAACATCTTACTGCGCGATTTGCCAGAAAATGTAGCGCTGCAAGTACCTACTAATGTGGTGCGTGAGGGCAAAATTCCGGCAGCCTGGTTCCTGGAACAAGTAGGGGCCAAAGGGACGATACACGGTGGGATTCGGGTGGCCGATTATCATGCCAACTTGATTTACAACACTGGCAGGGGCACGGCCACTGAGCTTTGTGAAGTGATTGCAGATCTTAAGGCTCGTGTCTATGCGCGCTTTGCTTTGCACTTGCAGGAAGAGGTGCAATACGTGGGTTTTGATGATAACTAAAACGGTTGCGGAACTGGCGGGCCTTGTTCATGGCACAGTCGACAGCACATTTGACGGTGCGGGGGAACTGCCCCTGGACGGCGTCCAGAGTTTGGAAATGGCAGGGCCAAGCCAACTGAGTTTTGTTGCGAATCGCAAAGCAGCGGAGGCGTCAGCTACTTCCAATGCCGGGTGTTTACTGGTTCCGCTGCAATGGCCATCGCCAGCAACCCGCACTGTGATTCGCGTGGAAGATCCACGGGCATGCTTTGCCAAATTGATCCGTATATTGCAGCCGGAAGGTCCAATGCAGACAGGAATTCATGCGAGCGCGGTGGTCGATGACTCGGCAGTGATTGGCGAAGGGACCAGTATCGGAGCGGGTTGTGTGATTGGGCGTGGGGTGAACATTGGTCCCGGTGGAAGGCTGCATCCTAATGTTGTGGTTTACGCTGAGGTTCAAATTGGCGCACGTGTGGTGATTCATGCTGGAGCCGTGATTGGTGCTGATGGGTTCGGCTTTGCCCTGACTGGTGGCCGCTGGGAAAAGTTTCCACAGGTAGGCACGGTGTCTATTGGCGATGACGTGGAGATAGGTGCCAACAGCACCATTGACCGTGCAGCGCTGGGGGAAACGGTGATCGGCGATGGCACTAAGTTAGACAATATGGTGCACATTGGGCATAACTGCCGCATTGGGAAACATGTGGTAATTGCTGCCCAAACAGGCCTTTCCGGGGGAGTGATTGTGGGCGATTACGCGGTGATCGGCGGGCAGGTGGGCGTGGGCGATAAGGCCAGGATCGAAAGCAAGGCGGTGGTTGGATCGGGTGCGGGAATTTTGACGTCGAAAATCGTACGCGCGGGGGAACCAGTGTGGGGCACGCCGGCGCGTGAATTGAAACAATATTTGGAAGTGCTGGCGGCCATGAATCGTCTACCGGAAATGCGCAAGCAGTTCAAAGAGGTTTTGGAAAGATTACGTGAATTGGAGAAAGGCGGATGTTAGTTGTAGTGGGCGGACATAGCCGCAACATTGGTAAGACTTCGGTGATGGCATCGATCATTCGTATGACGCGCGATCGTATGACGCCCGATCAACAATGGGCGGCGATCAAGATTACCCAGTATGGACATGGTAAATGCGCTGCTGGCGGGGATTGCGACTGTGCCGGATCGGACCATGTATTTAGCATTACTGAAGAACACGCCGCGTCACCAAAAGATAGTGGACGATACCTGGAAGCGGGCGCGGCGAAGTCTTATTGGCTAAGAACGCGGCAAGGCGATTTGGGCCACGCACTTCCACTGTTGAAAAAGATTTTTGCGGAAAACAAGAACGTGATTTGCGAATCGAACAGCTTGCTGCAATACTTCCAGCCGGACCTGTACATCATGGTGCTGGACGGTCGTGTAGACGATATGAAAGATTCCGCGAGGCGCCACTTTGATCGTGCACATGCCTACGTAGTGGTGGCTGGAGGGGAATGCGACTGGCCGTGGGAAGGCATCCCCGAACGATGGATGAAAGCGAAGCCAAGATTTGTGGTCAGCACGCCGTTATATGAGAGTGCCGAGTTAGGGGATTGGGTAAGCGGAAAGTTTTAGATAGCGGAGAGGATATCTGTTTTCTTGAAATCCTCTCCTTTATACAGGAGCGGTTGGCCCGTGAACTTAGCGAGCGAGTAAGAGAAGCAATCTCCGAAATTTAAGCCTGCTGGATGGCGGCCTTTGCCATAATCTAAAAACGCTTGACGAGCAATGTGTGCTTGTTCGGCAGTGAAAGGTTCAATTATAATTCCAGCACCGCGAAAAAATACATCGCATTGGCGGCTACCTGTTGGCCCAATCTGTGCTTCCACAACAATGGATAGTTCAACAAAACTTGCAGCACTAATCATGCACTGATCAGCAGCATGAATGAGTCGAATATAGTCTGTGGCTTCGGGTTCGCCGAAAAGGATGGCGACTAAGACCGAAGTATCTACAATCATTTGGGAAGACCATGTTCGTTGTATAGGAACGCGGCATGATCAACATAGGGTCGTTTGACTTGAACTGAAGAGCGTTCAGCAATGGCAATCAATTCTTCAACCGACACCTTCTCCTTACGGCTTTGAATAAGCTCGTAGCGTTTTCGCAACGCCTGGGTGATAACGGAAGTCGTCGTTTCGCCTGTGGATTTTGCAATGGCCTGAGCCAGTTTTCGAGCTTCGGGGTTTAACATGATCTAGCCTCTTTTTATTCTGACCCTATGGCACTACAGTTTCAACTCCCAACCTTTGCGAAACACCGGTTTAACCCACTTATTCGCTTCTGCACTATTGGTGAAGCGCAGGTTCTTCGCGTCCCAATCCAGCTTGCCTGGAACATGTAGGGCAATGGCGGTTAGGGCCAGCCATTCGGCGAAGGGGGCGGTAATGGCAAAGTCGGAACAAGACGATTCGCCGCCCTTGCAGGCACGAACCCAATCCAACATGTGCCCTGGGGACCGGGTTAGTAACTGGGGTGGCAATTTGTAATCTTTCCAGCGCGATTCGGGCAGCAAGTGTACCCCTTCGCCGCGAGAAGACGTTGATAAAATGCCTTTGGTGCCAATGAATACGGAGCCATTGCCGGTTAAGATTCCCGGCTGCGCTGCCGGACCACGAGATCCGAATACCTTGACGCCTGGACCACCCGCGCCTTGAGGTGCGCCACTTGGGGGGCCGCCTTTGCGGGTGGTGCCAGCGGGCGGTCCTTGAAAGTTTCCGCCAGTGGACGCTGAACCGCGTCCCCTGGCAACCAGGTTATTGACGGGAGGCAGAATTGTTTCATTTTCCATACCGGGGACGCGGTATGCCTTGGGATCGTCGGAACGTGGCCCATCGTGATAGAACACCTTCACTGCGGGCATTTTGCCACGAGCAGGAAAGTCTAAACGAACCACTGCTTGGGTGGGAAACGTGACGCTGCTGAGCCCTTCCACACTGATACATTCCACGCTGGTAGGTGCGCCCAATTGCAGTGCGACGTGAATTGGACCGGCGGTATGGGTGGCCCAGTTGCCGATTTGGCCCGTGCCGAAATCCAGAAATCCACGCCAGTTGTAAGGGATGTAATAACTGCTGAAGGGCCTGGGGGAAGCTCCGCCTAACCACAAATTCCAATCGATGGTGCTGGGCACATCTTCCCTGGAAGGCAGATCGGGCATGCCTGTGGGATGAGTTCCTGGGGTGACGGAAATGTGCGCTTCGGTGACGTCGCCAATTTCGCCGGACCAGACAATTTCAGCAGCCACGCGATTGGCTTCGTGCGAAAATCCCTGATTGCCCATCTGCGTGGCCACTTTGTATTTGGCTGCGGCATCCATTAAAAGGCGAGCTTCCCACGGGGTGCGGGTCAGGGGTTTTTCGCAATAGACGTGTTTGCCGCGCTGCATACAGGCAAGGGCCACTGTGGCGTGCATGAAATCGGGAATGCCGATGGTGCAAGCATCAATGTTCTTGCCTTCTTTATCAAGCATTGTCCGGAAATCTTTGTACTTGGGAACTTTGGGATATTTCTGAAAGTTGGCACCGGCACGGGCTTCATCCACATCGCACATGGCCACAATATTTTCGGTACGGGCGGCGTCGTTTAAGTCCACCCCACCCTGTCCGCCACAACCGATGGCGGCGACGTTTAACTTGTCGTAGAAAGGCTTGTAGCCCAGGGCGCGGAGCGATGGAACGGAACCGAATCCGGCAGCGGGGATAGGGCCAGCCAGGAGGGCGCCGTAAAAAAAGTGGCGGCGGGAGACGTTGTTATCAGACATGGAAAAAGTCCTCAATCATATTAGGGTATGGAGGAAGAGGCTGTGTCAAGCGAATGCGAAAAGGAAATTGTTAAGGCTGGGTCAATATAAATTCGCTTGATTTTGGTTGGCTTTTAATTTGGTGCTTGTAATTTTTGGTAACTAGTGTTATAACTAGTTTGGGAGATGATGATATGCCATCCTGGGCTGTGCAACTAGCAAAAGCGAAATTTAGCGAATTCCTGAAAGCAACCGTTGAAGAGGGCCCGCAAACGGTTACTTATCATGGTGAAGAGACCGCTGTTCTGGTTACTGTGGAAGAATATCGGAAGCTGAAAGCGGCTTCAAGGCCCACCTTGAAGCAGTGGCTGCTGGCCCCGACACCGAAATTCGACATTCCTCTAAGACCAAGAAGCGAATACTCTTTGCGACCTCCTGTGGAATTCGATTAAGAATGTTTTTACTGGATACGAACGTCATTTCCGAGACCCGGAAAAACCGTCCACACGGGGGCGTCCTTGAATTTCTTGCTTCCCGCAATGAGGATGAACTTGTGCTTTCCGCTGTCAGTATCGGGGAAATTCAGGTAGGAGTGGAGCATACCAGAGCTCAAAATCCTGAAAAAGCAGCGGAAATTGAAGCTTGGCTGGCAAAAATGGTGGAATATTACCCAATACTCCCCATGGATGCCGCCACCTTCCGCCAATGGGCGCTGCTAATGCACGGCAAATCAGGTACTTTGGCCATGGACGCGATGATTGCCGCTACGGCCAAGGTGCACCGGCTGATTGTGGTGACTCGCAATATCGCCGATTTTGAGCAATTTTCCGTCATCACGCTAAATCCATTCACCCCGCAAATATAGCTTCCCTTCAGTACAATGAGTCATTCGGGCCGCAACCCTCCATATTCTGCTAGTTTGGAAGTGGATGATATCTTTCTCAAACATCAACAAGCAGTATGGCAAGCAGCTCATCTTCGTTGATGCCTCCTTTCAATTGAACCCCGGTGAAAAAGTGGGTCTGGTGGGCCCCAACGGTGCCGGCAAGACGACGCTTTTCCGTATGGTGACCGGTGAGGAATCGCCGGATGATGGTGATGTTTCTGTCCCTAAGAAATTGACGGTCGGCTACTTTCGCCAGGATGTGGAGGAAATGTCGGGCCGTTCTGTGATTGACGAAGCGATTGCAGGCAGTGGCCGGGCAGGCGACCTTCACCATGAGTTAGAGCATTTACAGCAGGCCTTGGAAGACCCGGCACGGGCCAACGAGATGGACAAAATCCTGACACGTTTCGGCGAAGTGCAGGAAGAGTACGAGCATTTGGGCGGTTACACGCTGGAGGCGAATGCCCGCGAAGTTCTACACGGCCTGGGCTTTCAGGACGATCAGATTGACGGCGATGTAGGAGCACTTTCCGGCGGCTGGAAAATGCGTGTCGCGCTGGCCCGCGTCCTACTTGGTCGACCGGACGCGCTGCTGATGGACGAACCTACCAATCACTTGGATCTGGAATCTATTATTTGGCTGGAAGGATTTCTGAAATCGTACCCTGGGGCATTGTTGATGACTTCGCATGATCGCGAATTTATGAACCGCATTGTTACCAAGATCGCCGATATTGATGCTGGGGAAATTGTCACTTACTCGGGTAATTACGATTTCTATGAACGGGAACGGGCCATTCGCGAGTCCAATCAGCAAGCAGCCTTCGCCCGTCAACAGACCATGCTGGCTAAAGAGCAGCGCTTTATTGAACGATTCAAAACGCACGCGGCCAAAGCTGCGCAGGTGCAGAGCCGCATTAAGGCGCTAGATAAAATCGACAAAATTGAGTTACCGAAAAAGCGACAAATCGTACGGTTCGATTTCCGGGTGCCGCCACGCTCTGGCGATCAAGTGGCGATTATGGAAGATCTGCACAAAAGCTATGGGCATCGGGTAATTTATCAGGGTTTCAATCTGATTATCCGCAGGGGGGAACGTTGGGCGGTGATGGGTCGTAACGGTGCGGGCAAGAGCACGCTGCTCAAGATGATTGCCGGAGCAAGTGAACCCGATTCAGGCAGTGTGCGTTTGGGTGCCAGCTTGAATATGGGCTACTTTGCCCAGCAATCGTTGGATGTTTTGGACCCTGAGCTAACGGTTGACGAGCAACTGCAGCGGGATTTTCCGCAGGATACCGTTGGTTCTTTGCGATCTCTAGCTGGAGCCTTTCAGTTTTCCGGAGAGGATGTGGAGAAAAAGATTCGGTCCTTGTCTGGCGGTGAGAAGTCACGGCTAGCGATGGCCCGGATGCTGTTTAATCCGCCAAATTTTCTGGTTCTCGATGAGCCCACCAATCACTTGGATCTGGCTACGAAAGAGATGCTGGTGGAGAAGTTGAAGAACTTTGAAGGGACCATGATTTTTGTCTCGCACGACCGCATGTTTCTGCGCGGCCTGGGATCGCGTGTATTGGAACTGGGTGGGGAAAGCGGAACGGATCGCAATCCGCGAATTTATCCTGGATCCTATGTGGAATATGTGCAAGCGATGGGCCATGAGGCTCCGGGGATTTACGTTTAATGGCTGGTTTGCGGTTGCTGATCACGAATGACGATGGTTGGGATGCACCCGGATTGGATGCCTTGAAATCGCTGGCAGGGCATGTGGGCGATGTGTTCGTATTGGCACCACGTGATCCGCATTCCTATGCAGGGCACCGTGTGACCACCGATGTGGCTTTGCACTTAGTGGAGACTGGTGCCCAACAGTTCCATCTTTCCGGCACACCGGCGGATTGCGTTCGAGTGGCATTAACGTCACTGTTGCCAGATGTGGATTGGGTGTTATCAGGCATTAATCGTGGTGGCAATCTGGGGGCGGATATTTTCACATCGGGGACCGTGGCCGCGGCCCGCGAAGCGGCGCTATTGGGAAAACCGGCCATCGCAATTTCACAATATATGCGTCGTGGTTTGCCTTTTGATTGGAAAGAAGCAGCGGAAATGGCGCTGCCTGTGATTGAACAACTGATGGCGGAAAAATGCCCGATCAAGGGATACTACAACGTGAATCTGCCACACCTTGATGCAGGCGAGCCATCGACGTTAGTGTTTTGCGATCCTGACAATGAGCCGCTGGATGTTCGCTTTGATCGGGATGGGCAGGAGTTCCGCTTCTGCGGAGCTTATTCGACACGCGCACGGACCCCTGGTCGCGATGTGGATCATTGCTTTCAGGGTGCGATTACCGTCAGTCGATTGACCTTGTAATTTTCCACACCAAGCCGCCTGCTGCTTTATCATGAATGCTGGACCTTATGCCCAATATTCTGATGGTAGCTTCCGAGGCTGCTCCTTACGTTAAGACTGGCGGCTTGGCCGATGTGCTTGGCTCACTGCCAGCGGCTCTAGCGCGTTGCGGGGAAAAGGTCTCCGTTGTGATTCCCAAATTCCGCGGTGTGCAGCCAGTGGGTGTGGAACGGGTTTGGGATCATTTACCGGTACATGTTGGACCCAATTCCTTCAGTGCGGCAATTGACCGGCATCGTCACGGTGGAGTGGATTTCTACTTCGTCGACATCCCCTACCTGTTTGATCGCGATGGCATTTATGGGCATCTGGGCAGCGATTACCCGGACAATCATATTCGGTTTGGGGCGCTAAGCATGGCGGCCATTGGGATTGCTCGCAACATTGTCCGTCCCGACATAATTCATTGTCATGATTGGCAAGCGGCGCTGGTTCCTGTTTATCTACACAGTTACTATCAGGCAGATCCGCGCATTTCCAACGTAAAGACGATTTTCACCATCCATAACCTTGGCTACCAGGGTCGATTTTCCGGCAATGCTCCGCGCATCCTAAGGGAGTTGGGATTGGGTGCGGATGTCTTTCATGTGGATGGGCTGGAGTTTTACGGGGATGTGAATCTGCTAAAAGGTGCCATCAACTATAGCGATTGGCTGACCACGGTCAGCAAAGCTTATGCACGGGAAATTCAGACGGTGGAATATGGCTTTGGTCTGGAAGGGCTGCTGCAAAAACGCAGTGCGCAGTTGTCGGGAATTGTGAATGGGGTGGATTATAGCGACTGGAATCCGGAAACTGACCCGCTGATTGCGGCAAATTACAGTGAGGCAAACCTTGCCGGGAAACAGGCATGTCGGCTGGATTTGCTGCGAGAATTTGGGCTTCCTGAAAAACTGGCTGACCGTCCGATTGTGGGGATTGTGTCGCGCTTTGCTAGCCAGAAAGGGTTCGATTTGCTGGCTGAGATCGCGCCGGAGCTTCTGCAAAGCGACGTGTCTCTGATTGCACTGGGAACTGGCGAGCCAGAATATGAAGCCATATTCAGGGAGTTAGCCGAGGCGCAACCGTGGCAGGTGCGGGTGAAAGTGCTTTATGACAACGCGCTGGCTCATAAAATTGAGGCGGGTTCGGATATTTTTCTAATGCCCAGCCGCTACGAACCGTGCGGCTTGAACCAGATTTACAGTTTGCGTTATGGAACACCGCCGGTTGTGCGCGCCACCGGGGGCCTTGATGATACTATCGAGGAAGCTACTGGATTTAAGTTTCAGGACTATTCTGGAGCCGCTTTGCTGGAAGCGATCCATCAGGCTCTTAAAGCTTGGGAAGATCAACCAAAATGGCAGGAAAGAATGCGCCGGGGGATGAAAAAAGACTTCTCCTGGAACGTCTCTGCCACTGAGTATGCAACGCTTTACCGCCAATTGCTACGAGGCTGAATCGTTTGATCGTCTTCTGGCATCTATTTTAGTAAGAACAAACGGAGATTTTTATGGCAGGTCAAAACACACAAACTTTCACTGAAGCAGCATTCGACGCCGATGTCCTTAATGCCGAAACGCCGGTGTTGGTGGATTTCTGGGCGGAATGGTGCGGCCCATGTCGCATGCTTGGTCCAACGATTGACGCAGTTGCTGATGATTTCGCAGGAAAAGCGAAGGTCGGGAAGCTGAACGTCGATCAGGAAATGGGTATTGCCCAGCGCTACAACATTCGTGGCATTCCCGCGCTGCTCCTATTTAAGGGTGGCAAAGTCGCGGGCCAGCTTGTAGGCGCTGTGCCGAAAGCAGAGATTGAAAAGCTCTTGAATAGTCATTTGTAATCTCCTAAATCAAAGAGTGAAATGAGAGACCCGCCGGTTCCCCCGGCGGGCTTTTTTATTAGGAAAGCAGTACTTACTTTTGTGTTTGGGCGTCGTGCTTTTCTTTAGCAATGTCTTTGCTTATGGAGTTTTGTCGACGGGCAGCCTGGCGCTTTTGTGCGGCAGTCAAGGTTCCGCCATTGGCTGAGCGTTCCGCTGCAATCACCTGGTTATTGCGTGTCTCTCTGGTTTCCAGTTTGGCTGTTTCCTTAGGGGTTAAGGAACCGTTCTGTACACCGTTTGCGATGCGCTTTTGCTGCACCTCTTTGCGTTTTGCAATTACAGCGGGCTTTTTTGCGGGAGCAGTTACAACTGCTTCCTGAGCGAAAATTGCACCTGTAGAAAGAGCGGCAAGTGCGCTGGCGAAAAGAATGATTTTCATATTGGTTAAAGTCTCCTATATCTGCTAACCAATCTATCGGCTGTTAGTTGTACCTTCGTGCATACGAATTTGAGGGATGGTTTGCATCCCTTGTTTAGGGGATGCCCATCCCACAATTTGAAC
>JANMWO010000043.1:0-37474 GCA_031394025.1 Acidobacteriota bacterium | reverse complement strand
AGAATTGCTTTCAAAGCAACTCCGAATCCGAATCTCATTTACTTCTGAGTTTATTGCAATAGCCAAAACGATTTTGCTGGAACACTTCTGACTGCGAGCAAAATTACATTGTTGTACGTGATGGACCCTAAATGGGTTGTGGCCATTATTGGTTAAAAACTTACAACGTCTCCGGTTCTCGGCATTCTTATCGCCACGGCGGGCGAGATCGAGAAGTTCCGTTAATTCTTGAGCTTTCGGCTCCATTGGAGTTTTTTAATCATGAGTAGTATACAACAGGATGCAATCCCGACGGTGAGCTAAACTTTGTTGATGTTCGTAATTAAGCTAGCTCGTTAAGCCATTACGGATCCCAAACCTTACAATATCGCCAGTGCTGTGGAGATTTAACTTCTCCATTAGACTGCCTCGATGGGACTCCACTGTATACACGCTTAAGTTGAGTGCATTGGCGATGTCCTTATTTGTCTGCCCATCGGCAATCATCGTCAGGACTTCACGCTCTCTGCTGGTTAGCAGATCAACGGGATTGGAAACGAACCTGCGATAGTCAACCAGGATGGCATCGGAGATGGCCGGGCTTAGAAACGCTTCCCCACGATTGACTGACCGGATGGCCCGCAGCAAATCGTCGTCTTCTGAATCCTTCACCAAGTACCCACGGGCACCGGCGCGAAGAATTTCCCGGACATACACGGAATCCTTGTGCATACTCAGAGCGATCACTTTGGTTTGGGGCAACGTGTCGCAAATTTGACGAGTGCCTTCAATACCATTGAGTTCGGGCATAGAAATATCCATCACTACGATTTCGGGCTTCAGCTTTTGCGCCTGTTCAATTGCTTCCCGACCGGTTTTGGCTTCGCCAACCACTTCCATATCGGTCTGAGAATCAATCAACATCTTCACGCCTTTGCGGAGAATGGCGTGATCATCAGCCAACAAAACTCGAATTTTCTTGTTCTGCATTTCGTTCCACCTGCTGCAGCGGGGCTTCTACATGAATCCGCAAACCACCCTCATCCAAATTCTCTACGATCAGATCACCGCCCAATTGCCTGGCTCTAGCGCGCATTCCAACCATTCCCAAACTAGGCGCTTTATGTTCTGGCGTTGACTTCAACCCGTGGCCATTGTCGCAGATCGTAAGCTGCACAACATCGTCCTTTACGGAAAGTTCAACTGAAGCGGACGTGGCACCGGAGTGCCGGGCGATGTTTGTGAGTGCTTCTTGCGCAATGCGGAAGAAGTGAGTTTCCACCGCTTCCACCAACCGACCTTGGGATGTGCAGGAATATTCCACGGGAATTTGGGTGCGCTGCGTAAACCGTTCGCAAAGCCAACGAAGCCCTGAATCCAAACCGAAGTCATCCAGAATCACTGGACGCAACACTTGGGATAACTTGCGGACATCTTGCAGCACTTCATCCACAATGCCAATGGATTCCTGACGGATTGCGCCGAAGCCAGCATCGGGCACAAGGCTCAACATGCGTCGCAAACCGCTGAGAGATTGCCCTAATTCATCGTGCATTTCGTGCGAAAAGCGCCGTGCCATTTTCTCATGACCATCAATCATGTGCCAGGAAACGTGGGCCAATTCCGCAGCCTGCCATTCCAGCTTGCCAAAGGCGCGGTGTAGTATCCACACGGTCATTGCTGCAGTGCCCACGGCTAGCAGGAAGCAAAACCCCAGCACCCAAGCCAATTGGTCAATCAGCAACTGCGTTTCCTTGACGATTTTCGCTTCCAGCGACGCAGCCCGATCATTTTGCGGAACCTGTTCCCGGATCAGTGCCTGGGCGGCGTCTTGGATTCGGTCAGAACCGGAATAGCCCAAGTATCCTGCCAGCAACACCAAGCCGACCAACAAACCAAAGCCGACCAATGAGATATAAAACACTCGGCGACGAGAGATAGGCGGGTCAACCACCAAGTCGAGCGGTGAATTTGCGGTAATTGGCTGATCCATGGAAATCTTAAATGCCACTACAATCATAATCGCAGTAGAAAGGAAAGTGGAGCATCCCCTAGTGGGGCTAGGAAATCAATCGGCAATCGGGGGCAGTGGGCATTCGTTGTTTGCTTCCATTGCAATTGATATCCCCTCCATAGGGGAATAAAAGCATCCTGTGAATGGGGGAGGTGGACCTCCCTTGCACCTGGAAAAATACCACTTCAATGTGAGGGTTCTTGATCGTGAAATCACCGATAATGAAAGCTGTGATAACGAGGACCATTGTAGCTGGGCTGATGATTGGAGCCTTCCTCCAGGCCCAAAGCCCGGTTGAAACAACTGCAATTGCGCTGGATCAGGCAATTCAAGAAGCCATCAGCAAGAACTTGGATTTGATAGCGCAACGCCTGAATGTAGGGGTGGCGGAAGCGCGTGAGATCACGGCTGCGCTGCGCCCCAATCCCGTTTTAACAGTTGCCGGTCAGACTTTGAATTTACTGGGCTCCACCTACTCTCCAGATACGCCTTTGGGGCCAAACCAACTCAACATCCATACAGACTTTCCGATGGAGCGCGGTCATAAACGGGAAGAACGGATTGCGCTGGCCAAGGAACAAAAGTCATTGGCTGAACTGGGTGTTAGGGAAGCTATCCGGCAAGTGATTTTTGGCGTTCAAACCGCGTTTGTGGATATTCAACAGGCGAAGAATAATTTATCATTGGCACAGGAAAACCTGCGCAGTCTGAACGGCGTGGTGGTGATTAACGAAGCGCGTCTGCGCAGTGGAGATCTTTCCCAATTGGAATTAGACCGGTCACGGGTGGCCGCATTTCAATATCGTGCATCGGTACAGCAAGCTCAATTACAACTGGATCAGGCGAAGACCCGCTTGCAGCTTTTAATGGGACGTCGCATTCGAACCATTGGTTTCGATGTGGCGGGCGACCTGCGTCGGGATACGATTTCCGATACCGAAGCGGACATCGCTCAGCGTGCTCTGCTGGGGAGGCCGGATTATTTGGCGGGTCAACAATCGCAAGTGCGGTCGCAGGCAGATTTAAGATTGCAGTTGGCAAACGGCAAAGTGGATTATAGTGTTGGAGCTGAATTCACTCGACAATCTGCCTGGGGCATTTCAGGCAATTCCGTGGGTTTGTACTTCAGCATGCCGCTTGCCGTGTTCAATAAAAATCAGGGCGAAATTTTGCGAGCCCGTCGTGAGATCAACCTGGCAGGGGCGCAAAAAGATGCGCTGGGGGCCAGCATTATTACCGAAGTGGAACAAGCCTATCGTCAATATTCAGTATCGCGTCAACTGCTGGCCACCGTTGAGACCGATATGATTACTAGAGCCAAGAGTGTCCGTGACATAACCGAATACTCCTATCGACGGGGGGAAGCGAGTCTGGTTGAATTCCTGGACGCGCAAAGGGCCTTCAACGATACGTCGCAGACCTTCAACGATGCGCGGGCCAGCTTTGCTCGCAGCCTTTACCTGATGGATACCGTTTCCGGAGCAACCGTAAGTGGCAATTGATTTGAGGAGAATTGGAATTGATTAAGCGAACCTTTATCGGTGCCCATGTATGTTCCGCAGTCGTCCTATGTTCCATGGTGTGTTCTATGGGATGTGGGAAACCGAAAGAGGCGTCGGCCGATGCAAACCCGGCGGCGTCAGCGGTTAGACCCGCGCAGCCCGGAGTGGTGGTGATGGGCCCGGATGCACCGGAACTGAAAGAAATGACCATTGAGGCTGTCCGCACAGCACCGATGCCTTCTCAAGAAGTTACTGCTACTGCCCGAATTGAAGCCAATCCTAATCGCGTTGGACACGCTATGGCCCCCGCGCCGGGTCGTATTGTAAGGCTGTTGGTGCAACTTGGGGATTCCGTCAAGCAGGGCCAACCTTTGCTCACCATAGAAAGTGCCACGGTAGCGGAAGCAGAGGGTGGGTATGTGCAAGCCGGATCTGCGGTACGCCAAGCCGAACTGTCCATCGCCAAAGCTGAATCGGATTTGGCTCGATTAACCGATTTATTTGAACATCAAGCCGTTGCTCAAAAGGAATTGATTGCGGTGCGGTCAACCCTGGCAATCACCAAGGCTTCTTTGGAACAGGCGCAAACAGGTCGCGACCAAGCTCGCCGTCGGTTGGAGTTACTGGGATTGAAGACCGACGTCTACCAGCAACTGATAGTAGTAACAGCCCCCATTGCCGGGAAAGTTATGGAAGTAAGTGTGGTGGAAGGGGAATTCAGGAATGAGATCAATGCGCCTTTGGTAACGATCAATGACTTAAGCCGTGTTTGGGCGTCTTCAGAAGTGCCGGAAAGCGAAATTCGCAATTGCAAAGTGGGCGGACTTGTTGACTTGGAATTGATTGCTTATCCCAATGAAGTATTCCACGCACGAGTTACTCGTATTGCTGACGTGGTGAACAAAGAGACACGGACAATCAAAGTAAGTGCGGAACTGGAGAACCCAGGTGGGCGATTGCGTCCGGAAATGTTTGGTAAGTTGCGCTATGCCGATGGCACGTACTCCGCGTTGTGGGTTCCCGATGCAGCAGTGGTGAGGAATCAGGGGAAAGACTTCGTTTTTGTTGAGCAAAAACGGGGTCAATTTCTGTTGGCACCGGTGGAGTTAGGCAAGCCGCATGAAGGTGGATTTCCAGTTTCCAGCGGTCTAAAGTTGGGGGATCGGGTAGTTACTCGCGGTGCCATCTACTTGAAAGCTGCCTTATAAAATAATGCTTCGTAAAATTATATTCTTCGCCGTTCATCAGCCGTTGTTTGTGTTCATGCTTTTGGGTGTTTTCATTTCGGCTGGCGTCTATTCGTTCAAGACGTTGCCGATTGAAGCGTTCCCTGATGTGACAGACATTCAGGTTACAGTGGTGACTCTTTTTCCAGGCCATGCGGCGGAAGAGGTGGAAAAGCAGATTACCATTCCACTGGAAATCGTCTTAAGTGGGCTGCCGCATTCGGTGCGCGTGTTTTCGCACACTCAATTTGGATTGTCGTCCACCTACATTACCTTCGATGACGAAGTGAATAACTATTTCGCCCGCCAGCAAGTATTAGAACGACTCCAGTTGGCGGATTTACCTGACGGCATTCATCCTCAGCTTGCTGCCCTTTCCAGCCCGATTGGTGAAATCTTCCGCGTGTACCTGAAGTCGGACAAATATGACGCAATGGAACTGCGCAGTATTGAGGATTGGGTGGTTGAACGTAATTTCAAATTGGTTCCCGGTGTAGCGGACGTGGTCAGCCGGGGCGGGTACATCAAACAGTATCAGGTATTGCCGAACCTGACGAAGATGAAGTCTTATAAAGTTACCCTGCAGCAGGTGTTCCAGGCATTGCAGCGAGGGAACATGAACGCTGGCGGCGGCTACATTGAGCAAGGAGAACAGCAGTTCATCATTCGAGGAATGGGGTTGCTGGGATCCCCCGATGATATACGACACGTTGTTATCGCCGAGCACCAAGGTGTGCCGGTTTTGCTCAGCGATATCGCCGACGTGAATACAGGCTACCAGCAACGCCAAGGCATGATTGGCTTGAATGCGCAGGACGACATTGTGAACGGCACAATCATGCTGCGCACGGGCGAAAATCCGTCGGTGGTATTGGATGGTATCAAGGCAAAGCTTGAGGAATTGAACCGCAGCATCCTACCCAAGGGAGTGCAATTGATTCCCTACTATGATCGCTCCTGGTTGATTGACCACACCTTGAAGACGGTATTCGAGAATCTCGGCGAGGGAGCGTTGCTGGTCTGCCTGGTGCTGTTCTTATTTCTAGGACGAATTCGGCCCGCAGCGATTGTGGCGATCATTATTCCGTTGGCGCTTCTGGCGACGTTCATCGGTCTCAAGATGAAAGGGATTCCGGCCAATCTGTTGTCACTGGGTGCCATGGATTTCGGGATCATTGTGGATGGCGCGGTGATTGTAGTGGAAAACATTTTCCGTCGCGCTTCGCATGAGAGAGACCAATTCTCATCTTTCAAAGAACTAGTTGCCGAAGCCGCTTCTCAAGTGGCGCGCCCAACCTTCTTTTCGATGCTGATCATCATCATCGCCCATTTGCCAATCTTTACCTTACAGCGTCACGAAGGTCGCATCTTTGCCCCAATGGCTTATACGATTACGTCGGCACTGATTGGTTCGTTGCTCTTCTCCCTGACGCTGGTTCCGGTACTTTGCATGTATTTGATGCGCAAGGGAGGCGGCGAAAAGGAAACGTTCCTGGTTCGCTGGGCACAGAAAGCCTATAGGCTAATTTTGAAAAGTGCATTGAGCAGACCCAAAATGATCTTCGCTATTTCTGCAGGGGCATTGATTGGGAGCCTGATGTTGGTGCCGAAGTTAGGTTCCGAATTCCTGCCTGAATTGAATGAAGGAAGCATATGGGTGAACTTCAATTTACCTCCTGGAATAGCTCCCACTGAGGTGAATCGGTCTTTACATAAAGTGCGCACAACTTTATTGCAGATCCCGGAAGTGTCTCACGTTGTCAGTCAGGCTGGGCGGCCCGATGATGGAACTGACGCCAAGTCCATCAACATGGTGGAAATGTTAGTTGATCTCAAGCCTGATGCGGAATGGCGTCCTAATTTGACCAAAGAAGAATTGATCGACAAGATGCAAAAGCTGCTGGAGGTACTGCCAGGCGTTGAACCTTCCTTCTCGCAGCCAATTCGCGACAACGTACTGGAATCGATTTCTCAGATCAAAGGGCAGATTGTTATCAAGCTTTTTGGGGAGGATTCGAGCGTGCTGAAGCAACAAATCGATGAGGTTCTGAAAGTGATTTCGCCAATCAAGGGCGTTGCCAACTCCTTTGTCGACCGCGCTGGCCGAGTTCCCCAACTGCTGATTGACATTGACCGTGCCCGGGCTGCGCGTTATGGTTTGAATGTCGGCGACGTGCAGGATGTGATTGAGACGGCGTTGGGTGGTCGACCGGCAACCCAGATTTGGGAAGGGGAAAAGCGCTTTGGCGTAGTGGTCCGGCTGAAGGAAAGCGAACGAAACGACATTGATGCAATCAAGAATCTTTTGCTGGATGCTCCTAACGGTTCGCAGGTCCCCTTGAACCAAGTGGCGACGATTGGCGTTCGGGATGGTGTCCTAAACATTAGCCGTGAGGGTGGCAGAAGCACTGCGGCTATTGGGGTCTTTATCAAGAATCGGGACATGGGTAGTTTGGTTCAGGAGATGCAGGAACAGGTGCAGAAAAAGGTGAAACTGCCGCCTGGTTACAGCATTACCTGGGGTGGTGAATTTGAAAATCAACAACGCGCCATGAGCCGATTGTTGATGATCATCCCGATTAGTATTCTGCTGATTTTCATTCTTCTGTTTGAGGCGTTCAAGACGGTTAAAAGTGCATCGCTGATTTTGATGAACGTGCCTTTCGCCATGGTGGGCGGTATTTTGGCGCTGTATGGCACTGGGATTCACCTGAGCGTTTCGGCAGCGATTGGATTCATCGCACTGTTCGGACAAGCCGTTCTGAACGGCGTCGTAATGGTGAGCCATTTCAATGAACTTCAGGAAACGGGGACGGATCTTTACACGGCTGTTTTTGAAGGAGCACAGACACGGCTGCGAACAGTATTGATGACCTCTATGCTGGCTATGCTTGGATTATTGCCAATGGCGTTATCGCACGCGATTGGGTCGGAAGTGCAACGTCCGTTGGCTGTGGTGATTATTGGTGGGCTGGTATCGGCAACGTTTTTGACTTTGATTGTACTGCCGACTTTGTATTTGATGTTTAAGGCTGGACCGGAATCGAAGACGCTGTGATGTTGGGGTTCTACCAAATCGCGTTTAGGTATTCTTTCTGAATTTGCCGATCTGAAGTAACCAGCGGGGCTTCGTTTGCGGCGATTGCGTTCGCCACGATCATCCTATCGCCGGGTTCGCGCGTCCATTTCAATCGCACGGCACATGCAATTATAGCCGCCATTGGCAATTGGCAAACGGACAAGCCAAGTTGTTGGTTGAGGTCGGAAAGAATTTGCGATGCTGAGTAGTTCAGTATCCCTTTTTCATGCAGCATCTCCAATTCTAGTAAAACCATGGATGAGATTAGCAAATCTGTGCTCTCGATCTGTTGCGCTGCCCTCACCGACACACGATCCGCAAGTCCTGAATGCAAGAAGACTACAACATTCGTATCTAGATACGAGACTAGAGTCTGTCGTGCCACTTAGCATCCCAAAGTGCACTCATTTCTTTATTCAGATCGAGTTGAGCCTGCTCCAATTGTTCGGGCTTACAGTTGAGTGTGTCTCGTTTGATAAGGCGCGAAAGTTTCGTTGGAGCACCGTCTACCACGAGCCGTATTGTGTGAGTTTTGCTGGTGATTTCGACCAGTTCCCCCTCAATGGCGCGATCCACCAGTTGGAATAGATTCTTGCGAAATTCAGTTGTAGACAACTTCATGAATTCAGCGTACCACAGTAACGAACGTCATGCCCACCGGTAGCGTACGTCTGAAAGTTTCAATTAGCCTCCTGGGCCACTGGTGGGAACAGTTCGTAGTCGAAGCGGCTACATGTTCGTCCACTTCGCGATCATATTCGATGGCTAATGAGAATCCTTCGGAGACCAGAGATTTCCACTGAATTGGTTTGTGAATAACCGTTTCCACGGCTTAAGGTATGAATACCCTAAGCAGCTTTGGCAACGGACCGGTACAATTAACCAGAATCCAATGTCGTAGAGTTTTTCCAATTTCAGAAGTATTCGAAGCACTCGAAGGTGTGAAAAGGCCCGCTAGGCGGGCTTGGCAGGCTGAATGCCGGCTGAATGCCTGCCCCACATTTGGATACCAGGATAACATTGGGTGGGGTAGGCGGTTTAGCCTGCCATTTCCCCCACCAAGCTATCGCCGCGCTTATTGCAGCAAAGCAATGCTCGTAACTGCCCAGGGAATGTTCTTCAATTCGTGAAGCACTTTCCCTTGTGCATCGAACTCCACAATCCGCGCGCCCATATAATCGGAAACAATCAGACCGCCTTCAGGCGTCTCAGTAAATCCAGATGTCCAAGCCATGCGCGCTGTGCCATTCGTCCCCGCAAAAGTCATCAGCGTTTTGCCCGCAGCATCCACACGACGCACTTCCCCAGGACCAGCCAAGCCGATCAGCAACCCGCCGTCATCCATCGGCCAAGCGTGCGCAGGCATTCGATTCTTGAAATCCATTTGACGAAGAACGTTGCCTTTAGAATCGAGTTCCAGAAATATACCCGGCTTCTGAATGGCAACCACGGTAGTGCCAGCCAGTGTCCTGCGCGCACGCCGCATCGCTTGACCCTTATACTCGGGCTTCTCCACACTCCAAACCACTTCCCCGCCCGGTGATACCTCATAGAGACGCGATGCGACGTCATCCACCAAAAGCGTGTTCCCATTTTTCAAGCGCTGCACACTCACCAGGCTGGCTTTTTCCGTCTTGTATTGCCATACAACTTTTTGATCCGAATCAAGCTCAGTAACCACACCCTTGGGATCTTCAATGAACAGCACATTGCCGCTGGGCGTCACGCCCACTTCAGTTCCGCGATGATTCGACTTGCGCCACAATACGCGACCAGATGGCCAGGCAATCGCTAAAATTTCACCGCCCGGGCCATGATCGTTGACCATCAGACGGCGGGTCTCAAGCAACTTTGGCTTCAGTTTACGATTGAGAAAATCAAGCGTCCGCGTGAAGGCTCGCTCGTCATCGGCACCTTTGAATCCATGACCTGCCTCTGCAATAGTTTCCAGTTCTGATTCCACACCAGCAGCGCGCATTTTTTCGATTAAGATGACCGATTGTTCGAACGGAACATTTTGATCGCGAGTGCCGTGGATGGCCAATATCGGTGCCGAATCAGGAGTCACCCATTGCAGCGGGCTGCCCCGTAGATGCGCGTCCATAGCGTGATCGCGATCCCCACCAAACAACAACGGCAGCACTGTCGGCGCATTGCGACTTCCCTCATAAGCGCGACGCATGTCGGAACGTCCGAAATAGCTGATGGCGCAATCGACAGCACTCGATTGTTCTCTGTTCGCACCGGTGCCTTCAAACTGCGGTACGTTACGCGTAATGGCCAGGAACTGTGCCCAGGTAGCACCAGCGGAAACTCCAATGGCACCCATGTGTTCCTTGTTGATGTCATATTTACTGGCGTTCCCCCGTAGAAATCGCACAGCGGCTTTCACGTCGTAAAGGGGTATGGGGAATTGGAACATCGGCGTGAGGCGGTAGCTTACAGCGGCTGCCACGTAACCGTTTTGGGCCAGGCGAATGGCCATGGGCAGGTAACTTTCACGCTGCCCGGAGTTGAATCC
This sequence comes from Acidobacteriota bacterium, assembly GCA_031394025.1. Taxonomy (GTDB): domain Bacteria; phylum Acidobacteriota; class Terriglobia; order Bryobacterales; family Bryobacteraceae; genus JANXSF01. The sequence goes on along the minus strand of JANMWO010000043.1, from coordinate 27,153 downwards.
GCCGCCATGAATCATTACGATTCCGGGATAGCTGCCCTTGGCCTTCGGCCTGACAATATCCATGGCCAATTTGCCGTGTGTGATGGAAGTATAGTCAACGCCACGCTCTACAATTACGTCGGCAGGAACGGTGATATCCGCAGCCCCGCACAAGGCGGCAGTTAGAAGGAAAATTGAAAAACGCACTATGCGAGGATATCGCGAATTACGTTTCCATGCACGTCAGTCAACCGGAAATCGCGGCCACTGTAGAAGTAAGTGAGCTTGGTATGGTCCAATCCCATCAAGTGCAGGATGGTCGCATTTAAGTCGTGAACATGCACTGGCTTCTCAACCGCCTTGTAACCGATGTCGTCGGTTGCACCATAGGTCATGCCACCTTTTACACCACCTCCGGCCAACAAAACGGTGAAGCCCAACGAATTATGATCGCGACCGTTATGCAGTTTAACAGTGGAGCTATTTTGCACGGCAGGGGTGCGCCCGAACTCAGTTCCCAGAACCACCAGCGTATCGTCCAGCATGCCTCGCTCTTTCAGATCGGTGATCAATGCCGCAACTGCCGGGTCAGTCTTCTGGGCATTGCTTTTGTGGGCCATAATGTCTTCATGACTGTCCCACGGTTGGCTATTGCCGTAGTAAATCTGCACCATTCGCACGCCACGTTCGGCTAATCGGCGGGCCATTAAACAGCCTCGACCAAAATCGCTGTCGCCATATTTGGCAATGGTTTTTGGATCTTCTTTACGAATGTCAAACGCTTCAGGAGCCTCGGTTTGCATGCGAAACGCCGTTTCCATGGCTTCCAGCGATGCTTCCAGTTGTGCATCACCGGCACGCTTTGCCAGATGCTCCTGATTTAACTTGGCCAGCAGATCCAGTTGCCGCCGCTGGGCTTCCGGGGCGGCACCAGCACCAATAAATTGAATCAACTTTTTAGGATCGGTCTCACTGTTCTTTAGAAAAGTACCCTGGTAAACTGCCGGGAGGAATGCCGATTCCCACAACGGCGGTCCAACCACAGGCGTCCCCGGACAGAGCACAACAAATCCCGGCAGATTTCGATTTTCCGTGCCCAATCCATAGGTCAACCAGGAGCCCATGGAAGGGCGGCCAGGCTGGATGACACCGCAATTGATCATGAACAGGGATGGCTCATGGTTGGGGACGTTGGTGTGCATGGAACGGATGACGCAAAAATCGTCAATCACACCGCCGATCTTGGGAAAAATGTCGCTTACTTCAATCCCGCTTTGCCCATATTTTTGGAATGAGAACGGGGAGCGCATTAGATTGCCAACAGAGCTTTCCGTTTGTGGCGCACCGCCTGGAACCGGTTGGCCATGGTGTCGGTCCAGCATCGGTTTAGGATCAAACGAATCCACTTGGGAAAGTCCGCCATTGAGCACCAGATAAATCACTCGTTTGGCTTTGGGTTTGAAGTGCGAAGGTTTGGGAGCGAATGGATCACGGGCTGCGTCAGACGTTGCCGCCATTCCAAGCATCCCTAAGCCACTGGCCATTTTCGTTAAGGCTTCGCGTCGGGAAAGATACGGAAGAATATCGGCTTTGTGCAGCTTCGTCATTTTTTAATCTATGAAAGCGAATTCGTTGGAACTTAACAAAACCTGGGCGAATTGTTCTGGAGCTTTTTCTCCAGAAGAAGCAAAGAACCGCCCAGCCAAATCAATTTCATTTTCCGTTGCGTCGCGCCCATATGCAAGCTGGTAGGCCTTTCGGACATCCGGGCCAAATCGTTTGGCAAACGCTTTGGATTGATCCAGCACAAAGGCACTATTTAGAAAAAACAACTTCTGCAGAGGGACATTGGTCACCACTCTGGATTCATTGGAAACGCTGGCACTGGGAAAATCGAACAGAGCTAGAGTTTCCTCCTGCTGGAATCGACCCACTCGCACGTAGATGGTGCGGCGGCTACTTTCGTTCATCGGCTTTGATTCCCCACCTATTTTCGGATCAAGTGTCCCGGCAGTGGATAGGATTGTGTCGCGAATGGCTTCAGCATCCAGGCGTCGTCGATTGGTACGCCAGAAATAGCGGTTATCCGGATCAATTCCTTCATTGGCGGCGTTGCCATTGCTTGCGGACTGATACGTTGCCGACAACACAATTTCCCGAACCAGCTTCTTAACGGAAAGCCCATTCTGATCAAATTGCCAAGCCAGGTATTCCAATAGTTCTGGGTTTGCTGGCCGCTCCCCCATGACTCCGAAATTACTTGGCGTGCGAACCACTCCCGATCCAAACAAATGAAGCCACACTCGATTCGCCATCACACGACGAGCCATGGGATGGTTTGCTACCTGCATCGCTAATTGCAGGCGCCCACTCCCTTTCTGCAGTCGAACCGGTTCGCCGTTCGACAACGAGGTTAAGAAATGACGGGGAATCACTTCGCCCAACTCATCGGGATTGCCTCGCACATTCACCTGCATATCCATTGGCGCAATATCTTCCACACCATGATAGAAAGCATACTGGGGCGGCAGCTTTTCTTTCTTCTCTTTTAGCTGCGCTCGCAAGGTGTCCACATGTCGTTTCCATTCGCCGGTTAGAAAGCGATCCATTTTCTCACCGGGCAGCCGTAAGATGGCCTTATCACCCGTAAACAGCCAGTTGTACCAGACGTAGCGATCGCGCTCCAGTGATTTGGTGGGGATTTCTGCACCGGGGTTGAAATCAGATTCTGAGCGATACCCGAACGGCAGCACGTAGTCACGACCAGGCTTGGGCTTTTTGTTCTTGGCCACTATCTCAGTATTTTCTTCGTCCAGTTTCTTTTTGTCGGCAATGATCTGGGCAATGTTCGTTTCCACCAACTCCGATTGCTTGCGAACCTCTGCCTCATCCGTCCCAGCAGCGGCTGCGCGCCAGGCTTTCATGTAGGGGTGATTGTCTTCGGTCTTTTTTAGGTAGCCTGCCCAACGATCCACAATTTCAGCATCCAGACCGTCGGAATCCTTTTTCCATGCGGCCACTAAATACTCGTCAACGCGGCTGGATAAAATCTCTGCCAACTGGTCTGCTTGCTGATCCAAAAACTTTTTCATCCTGGCTTCTAAGTCTTGAATTTCTTTGTTGGCTGCGGTGTATCGGGCCACTTCTTCAGCGGAAGCCAAAGGATATTCCTTGTACTGCACACTGGCAAACACGCCACCCAAGGCGTAGTAATCTTTGGTGGGAATAGGATCATATTTATGATCGTGACAACGGGCGCAGGCCACGGTAAGCCCCAGCATTCCGCGTGTAATGACGTCAATCCGATCATTTCGTTCATCGGCACGTGCTTGCGCAGGCTGCGAAATACCGAAATACCACGGCCCCAATCCCAACATCCCCAGCCCGCCAATGTATGAGGAATTGTCACCAGGCATCTGGTCGGCAGCTATCTGGGCTTGAATAAATTTGTCATAAGGCATGTCCCGATTGAAAGCGTCCACTACCCAATCGCGATATCGCCAGGCGTTGGGATAAGGTTTGACTGCGGTACCCGTAAAATCGTCTTCACCAAATCTCGCAACATCTAACCAATGACGCGCCCAACGTTCGCCAAAGTGAGGGGACGCAATTAGCCGGTCAACCACTTTATCCGTCGCGTTGGGTGAAGTGTCTAACAGAAATGTGTCCAGTTCTTCGGGAGTTGGCGGGAGTCCAATTAAGTCAAACGTAAGACGCCGCAACAGGATCCGCTTACTCGCAGGCTGATTTGTTATCAGGTTCTTCCCAGCCAATCCATGCTGAACTGCTTCGTCAATGGATTTGCTTGTGGGCTTGTGCAGTGGTCCGGCTGACCATAACGTCCCTGCGCGAGCCGATACCGCTTCAGGCCATTGCGCTCCTTGGCGAACCCAGCTTTCAAGCGCTTCAATTTCGGCCGGATCCAACTTTGCCCCAGGAGGCATTTTCAATGATGCCGATTCCTGACGCACCGCTTGAATCAGCAGGCTGCGATCTACATCCCCTGGAATGATCGCTGGCCCTGACTTTCCACCAGCCAACAAGGCATCGCGGGAATCAACTCTTAGTCCAGCGGTCTTTGTCGCCGTATGGCAGGCATAGCAGCGCTTGGCCAAAACCGGACGAACTTTTTGCTCGAAGCGATCAGCATCCGTAGCCCCATACACTGAACCAAATAGCGCGAATAGGATAAGCAGACGCATGAATTAACCTAAGCAACAATATACTTGTGCATACTCGCTTCCACGTTAGCCCGATCTGTTGCGCCCAAGGATCCGGATCGCTTTTGAATGATGCGATTATCCAACGTCATTACCTTCCACCGGATCAGGCAATCGTGCGGTAAGCCGACCGAATCCAAGTCCGTAATGGGGATATCGCCCATCCAAACTGAATTGGCCCCGGTGGTGATCATCGCCATCACAGTGTAGCCACCCAGGTTAAATTCTTCACTGCTCAGCACCAGTGCAGGCCGTTTCTTATCGGCTGGCCGATCAATAAATGGAAAGGGGACAATTGCCACGTCCCAGCGCTTAAAGACCACCGAAAGCTGCCTCGTCTTCTTTACTGGCCCATTCACTCATATTCTGGGAGAGGGCAGCATGATAAATGGCATCGAAAGGTTCCATCTTGCGGACCCGAACCGTGCGACCTTCAATTTCATAGATAAGTTTGTCACCCGTAGCAAGTCCAAGCGAATCACGAACTTCCTTCGGAAGCGTAGTCTGTCCTTTACTGGAGAGTGTGCTATCTATATTCATCGAATCCCTTCCTTACTCCCATTGTAAGGAGTAAGGATCTGGAAGTCAAGAACAAAGCTCCGCTTTTCGACCTTAAACCAATCGATCCTAAACCCAGAGCCTTACCGGATCTTCTGAAAATTTCTGCTTCGCCTGTTCCGTATCCATGAAGTACAGCGCGTCCAACTTCGCCAGTGCGTAAAGTGGAAGGGGACTAAAATCTGGAGTATCGGGGCCTGGTTGATGAACAATGACAGCCAGCCCAACCACTTTTCCGCCACTAGACTCCACCATTGACTTCAATTCCATCAACTTTTTACCGGTGCGTAGAATGTCATCTACCAACAGAACTTTTTCCCCAGGCTCAACTTGCTGAAATTGACGAAACCGCATCGGCTCTTTCTCATTCTCCCGTTCCGCCCAATAAACCCGCTTAGCGCGCAAAGCCTCGCAAACACCAAACGCCACCGGTAGACCACCCGTAGCTGGGCAGACAATAGAAAGTTCCGGAATGGCTGCCCGCAATTCAGGATTGGCGCGAATCAGACGACTTAACCCGACGCTCAGAACTTTTGCGTGTTCGTAGTGCCGAAAGGCCACTGGGATTTGCAAAGACAGATCAGAATGCAATCCATTTGGATAGATGAAATGGCCAGTTCGCAAAGCACCGGTGCTTTTCAACAGTTGTATTACTTCATCCTGAGTAGGAATCATTTGCATCTGATTAGTTGGCTCCTTTGCCGGTGACTACATGAGGTATGGTTTTCAAAATAATCTTCCAATCCAACCAGAGCGACCAGTTGTCAATGTACTGCATGTCCAGTCGCATCCAGGTATCAAAATCCAACGTATCGCGACCGGAAATCGCCCACAAACAGGTTAGACCAGGGCGCATTCGTAAACGCCGTCGCTGCCATCTCTTGTATTGTTCCACTTCCTGCGGAACGGCGGGCCGCGGTCCAACAAGTGACATGTCGCCACGCATCACGTTCCATAATTGTGGCCATTCATCAATGGAAAACTTGCGCAACCAACGGCCCACTGGAGTCAAGCGCGGATCGTTGGTGATTTTAAACGCTGTCTGCTTTTCATTCAGATGGGCCAAGGCAGCCTTCAATTCCTCAGCGTTATTGCACATGGAGCGAAATTTGTAAAAAACGAACCTTCGGCCATTCAACCCGCAGCGTTCCTGGCTGAAAATCACTGGACCAGGAGAGGAGAATTTAATGGTTGCGGCAATCGCTGCCATCAAGGGGGCCACCACCACCAGCGCCAACGCGCTCACCATTACGTCGCACACCCGTTTGATCACCAGCCGAAATTCATCATGCGGAGCAGCGGAAAACGTCAGCATGGGTAGCGTTCCCAACTGATCCAAATACATTTCGCTGTTCACGTGGGGAAAGAAATCCAAGGCCAGTCGGGTACGGACTCCCTGTTCATCGCATAGGAGAAAAGTATTTTCCAACTTGGCCACATCTTCCGGTGGAACTGCAAATAAGATCTCGTCAATGATTTGTGATTGCAGCAGTTCGTTCAACTGCTCCATGGGGTAAACCGGTTTGCCACCGATCCGCTGTGTTCTTGGTGATAAAGAAAGATAGCCGCTCAATCGAAAGCCGTAGTGCGATGCTTTATCTACCAAAGCACCCAGTTCCAGGGCTTTTTGCCCGTCACCGGCAACCAAAACGTGATGAACAGATCCGAACCGTTCGCGAATGGAACCGTAGAAAGCTCTGGCATTGAGGCGAAAAACGATGAGAAATAGGCCGCCAAGGCTGCCATAAAGCACCAAAAAAGCGCGACTGAGGTCCAAACGGAGCGCAAATTGCACCAAAACAATGGTAGTAACGGCGGCAATGGACTGCCGCAGGCCATCGCGGATGATGACCAACGCTTCTGCGGAATCCAGCCGATCATAGACCGCCATCCAGCGACCGGCCAATACCCACGACATTCCTCCGACTACTGCAATCAAAAATTGAAGAGAGGCATCTAAATGGAATCCCCGTTGAAATAGTTCCACTGATGCACGCAGTCGGTAGGCTGCAAGGAAAGCCATTGTGACCAGTGCCACATCAGAGATGGCGAACAAAATCCGGGTCTTTCTATGGTGACGGGAGAACACGCGTTATACCTTTGACGATATCACGCAAGTACAGTTTGTGGTAACCTAGTGATTGCTAGGTTAGTGTCCACTAAGAAATGAAGCAACGAACGAAACTCACCGCCGCTGAACGTCGCGCATCCATTGTAGCTGCAGCCATCCACCTTTTCTCCGCTCGGGGTTTCCGAGGCGTCACCACACGAGAACTGGCAAAAGCCTGTGGCGTATCCGAACCAGTGCTATACGAACACTTCGCCGACAAGCAGGAACTCTATTGCGCCATTCTGGAAGAAGCCTGCGACGATGGCGATACAGTTGCTATGCGCATTGATGAAACCTTTGCAAGCAATCTGGAAGCTCCGGCATTTTTCCGCGCTCTGGCGGAAAGCATCATTAAGCTATTAGATAAGAATCCAAACTATACCCGCCTGATCCTGTTCAGTGCCCTGGAAGGTCACAGCCTTGCGGAACTCCATTTTGAGCATCGAATGAAACCGTTTTATGGCATGCTGACACGTCGTATTCGCGACTACATCGCCGCTGGTAGCCTTAATCCGTGCGACCCTAGCGTCGCCGCCCGTGCCTTTATTGGCATGGTTAACCAATATGTAATTTTCGACCTTCACTTCGGTTTCTCCATCGCGAAAACTTCGCGAAAAAAGGTGATCAATGGCATGGTCGATATCTTCTTGAATGGAGTCTTAAAATAATGAAGCGTCTTACTGTTCTTGCCGCCACCCTCCTGGTTCTTACCTCGTGCTCCAATGAAAAAAAGCTGGCCGCTGAAAAGAAACAGTCCGCCCCAGCCGAACTCCTGGTAGTCAAAACTGTTGCTGCCGAATCCAAATCCGTGGAAAGATCGATCCGCATTACCGGTTCCCTACAACCCGATGAAACAGCCTCTGTCAGCTCTGAAGTGGCCGGTCGAATTGCCAAACTCAATGGCGATTTCGGCCAGACCGTTCGTAAGGGCGATGTGTTGGCGGAACTGGAAACCACTGAGTTCCAAATTGACATTGAACGCAAGCGGGCTGCAATCTCCCAAACGCTCGCCCGGCTTGGACTGGACCCAAATAATTTCGATAAGACTCCTGAATCGACCCCCGCCATCCGCCAGGCAATTGCCCAACTGGAAGATTCCAAGAGCAAGTATGACTCGGCTGCCAAATTGGTTCAAAGCGGCGATATTGCCCGGGAGAGATTCACCGAGTTGGAAAAATCATTGCGAGCACGGGAAGAATCGGTGGCTGCGGCCAAAGACGAGATGCGGACCCAGTGGGCTTCGATCGCTGCTTTGAAAGCCGACCTCCGTTCCGCAGAAAAACATCGGAGTGACACCCAGGTAAGAGCTCCGTTCGATGGAGTGATCTCTGCCAGAATGGTTTCCCCCGGCCAGTACATGAAGGAAAACACGCCGATTGTCACGCTGGTAAAGAACTATCCACTACGATTGCGGATGGAGGCGCCAGAATCCGCTGCAGCACTGCTTCGAGTGGGAACCGCGCTCACGTTCACCACCGATGCGATTCCAGGCGAGACCTTCCCCGCAGTACTTCGGGAACTGAATCCTACTCTGGATTCGAAATCGCGCACGTTGACTGCTGAAGCCCGAGCCACTAAAAATGATCCTCGCCTGCGTCCAGGAATGTTTGTCCAAGTGAAACTGACTACTGCCAGTGGATCAAAGATAATTGCCGTCCCTAAACAAGCCATTTATTCCGTGGCCGGGCTGAACAAGTTGTTTGTCATTGCCAACGGACGAGCGTATGAGAAGAAATTCATTCCTGGTCAGGACTTGGGGTCTTTCATAGAAATCCCCGACGGCTTGGTCAACGAAGGGGATCGGGTAGCGGTGAGCCAACTGAACATGCTCACAGACAAGATGCAGGTGAGGCAATAACTTATGCGCAAACTTGCTGAACTTTGCATTAATCGGCCTGTATTCGCCACCATGCTCATTTTGGCACTGGTGGTATTGGGTCTGGATTCCTACCGCAAACTGGGCGTCGACTTTTTACCTAAAGTGGAATTCCCTATTGTCACAGTCACCACTTCCCTTCGCGGTGCTTCCCCTGAAGAAGTGGAAACTCAAGTCACCAAGCAAATCGAAGAAGCGATCAACACAGTTTCCGGTGTGGATGAGCTTAATTCCAACTCTTATGAAGGCCTTTCCCGAGTAACGATCACCTTCGTTTTAGAAAAGGACGCGGAGGTTGCGGCACAGGAAGTTCGCGACAAAATATCTTCCGTTCTTGCTCAATTGCCGAAAGATGCCGATCCACCCATCGTAGAAAAACTGGCAACGGATGCCAGTCCTATTGTGAGCGTTGTAGTCAGCAGCCCTCGCGATTTGCGAGAGACCACAAAGATTGTGGACGACATTTTAAAGAAGAACCTGGAATCGCTAAATGGAGTTGGTCAGGTACGATTCATTGGGGATCGGCGCCGCCAGATCCAAGTTTCTTTAGATGGGGAAAAGCTTTACGCCTATGGTTTGAATATCGATCAAGTTCGCGCATCGCTCACCGCACAAAACGTGGAAGTGCCCGGTGGCAGGCTGGATGAAGGCTCGCGTGAATCCAGCGTCCGCACTTTGGGACGGATTGAGCGGCCGGCAGATTTTGGTCGCATCATTGTTGCCAACGTCGCAGGTACCGCAGTCCGCATCAACGATGTGGGAAGCGTAAGCGATGGTGTGGAAGAAGCTCGCACTCTAGCCCGGCTTGACGGAGTGGATGGCGTGGTTCTTGCGGTTCGCAAACAGTCGGGCACGAATTCCTTGGACGTAATTAATCGCGTTAAGGAACGGATTGAAGCAGTCCGTAAATTTCTACCGCCCGATATGAAGATTGCCTATGTGGGCGATCAATCGGGCTTCATTCAAGCGTCATTTGAAGCGGTGCAGGAACATCTGGTGCTGGGTGGAGTTCTGGCAGGCATTGTGGTGCTGCTGTTTATGCGCAACTGGCGCTCCACTCTGATTGCCGCCATCGCCATTCCTGCGTCGATTATTTCCACTTATACATTGATGTACCTCATGGGTTTCACCTTGAACCAGATCAGTATGCTTGCTCTGACTTTGATGGTGGGCATTGTCATTGACGACGCGATTGTGGTGCTGGAAAACATTTTCCGTTTCATGGAAGAAAAACATCTGTCCCCAATAGAAGCTGCAATTCAAGGTACTGCCGACATCGGCTTGGCAGTGCTTGCAACCACGTTAAGTCTTGCCGTAGTATTTTTGCCGGTTGCTACCATGAGCGGAATTGTAGGACGTTTCATGTCCAGCTTCGGCTATACGGCAGCTTTCGCGGTGATGGTTAGCATGCTGGTTAGCTTTACACTGACTCCCATGCTTTGCAGTCGATTCCTGAAAGTGAAGCATTCCGATTCTGGTAAATCCACTAAAGATAACTGGGTGTTCCGCATCATTGATTTGCCTTACCAGGCCATGCTGCGCTGGTCCATGAATCATCGCTGGGTGATTGTAGTCATTGCCATGGCTGTCTTTGCCTCCATTGGCCCGTTGATGAAACAAGTGGGTATCGACTTTTTACCAAGCGATGATCAAAGCGAATTTGAAGTGCAAGTGAGAATGCCTCCAGGATCTGCGCTGGAAGGTTCCTCTGAAATCATGAAGCAGATTGAAGCTGACCTCAAAACATTGCCCGGAATCCGCAATATGCTCACGCAAATTGGTGCCGATTTTCAAAGACAAGTAGATCGCGGCAGCGTGCTGGTGGAACTGGTTGACGTCAGTGAGCGCAAGGAATCGCAAAAGCAGTTGATGTTGGACGCGCGTGAAAAATTACGTAAATACAAAGATCTTGTGATTGGCGTTCAGCTTCCAGCGGTGATTCAAGGCGCAGGACCCAACGCTGATTTCCTCTATATCTTGCAGGGCCCAGATCTATTGCAATTGGAAAAATATGCCACACAACTGAAGTTGAAATTGCGCGAACTACCCGGTGTTGCAGACGTCGATAGTACTTACGAAACAGGCAAGCCGGAACTGCGGGTATTGATCAATCGGGACAAGGCTGCCGATTTGAATGTAAGCGTGGCATCCATTGCCACGGCGATGCGCACGATGGTGGGCGGTGATGAACAGGCGACTACGTATCGGGAAGGTGACGACCGTTACGATGTGATGCTGCGGGTGGATAAGCAGTTCCGCAATTCGCCAGAAGCGCTGTCCCGTTTGTACGTGCCATCCACTTCACTTGGCAATGTGCCGCTATCCAACGTGGCGCACTTACAACGATCTGTGGGCCCCATCGGTATTGATCGCTACAACCGCCAACGTCAGATTCTGATATCAGCCAGCGTCACAGGCAATCAATCGTTAGGCACCGTTGTCACTGCGGCGGAAGACTCAATCCGTGAAATGAACTTTGGACCGGAATATCATGCCCAAACATTGGGGAAAACCAAAGAATTAGCACGTGCGGGGAAAAGCTACATTTTCGCACTGGGACTTTCCATCATATTCATGTACATGATTTTGGCCAGCCAGTTTGAAAGCTTTGTGGATCCGATTACCATTCTGTTGAGCCTGCCACTATCCATTCCATTCGCACTGGTCTCACTCATCCTGATGGGAGAAAACTTTTCCATCGTTTATACATCGGTGGGTATTTTGGTGCTGTTTGGAATTGTGAAGAAGAACTCTATTTTGCAGGTGGATCATATTAAGTCACTTCGTCGGCAAGGGCTGCCACGTGCGGAAGCGATTCTGAAGGGTTGCGAGGATCGGTTACGTCCTATTCTGATGACCACGTTGGCACTGGTTGCCGGGATGATTCCACTGGCACTGGGCAGCGGGGCAGGTTCAGGGACGCGCCGCACAGTGGCCATTGTGGTGATTGGTGGACAATCGCTGTGCCTGATACTCACCCTTCTAGTGACGCCTGTTTTCTACTCACTGTTCGATGACCTTGCCGCTTTTTTCAAGGGCCGCGTTAAGGTACCCATTGCTGCTACAGGCCTGGTTTTATTGCTTGCTCTATCGGCAAGTGCGCAGCCTCGAATCGGCGTGACATCAGAACAACGCAAGCTCAGTTTGGATGAAGCCACGCAAATGGCGCTTCAAAATAACTTGGAATTAGAAACTGAAAAAACGAATGTGGAATCCACCCGTGTCGCCATCAAGGCAGCGAAAGGAGTTTTTGATCCGTACTTCAAATACACGCCATCCTTTGAAGATCGCAACACGCCAACATCCAGTTCCTTGCAGGGCTCAACAGGAAAGTTGAATGAAAAGTATTTCAACAACAACTTTGAGTTCCGGCAGAAGACTTCGTTCTATGGTGGCAGCGCAACCGCCCACTTCGACAACTCCCGACAATCTTCCACCAACCCATTTACCAGCCTTTCACCTCTTTCCAGTTCGAGTCTTGGCGTCAGCTATGTTCAGCCACTGCTACGAAACAGGTTGATCGACAAAGATCGTGCCGAACTTTTGATCCGCAACAAGCAGGTGGGCATTTCTGAATTGGAGTTCGAGCTTCGCGCCATTGACGTGGTGGCCCGTGTGGAACAGGCTTACTGGGACTTGGTGGCCGCCCGTCAGGACCTGGAAGTGAAAACAGAAGCTGTGAAACTAGGCGATGAACAGTTGCAGCGAAACCGTCGTATGATTGACGCCGGCACACTTGCTCCCATTGAACTCTCGGCGTCACAAGCAGAGTTGGAACGTCGTAAAGATGGTCTTCTTTCTGCATTAGGGGTGATCACGGAACTGGAAAATCAGTTGAAACTTCTTTTGGCCCACGACCGCGCATCGGACATTTGGCCCATCGAAATAATTCCCACCGATGTAGGATTAACAAAAACTCCCGATGCCAAGGAGCTGGAACCATCACTGAAAAAGGCGTTGGCACAAAGGCCAGAGTTGCGGCAGGCTGACGAACGGCTGCTGTTGAACGATATTGACATGCGCCTGAATCGCGAGCAATTAAAAACACAAGTGAACTTTGTAGGCAGCTATTCTTTGAGTGGTCTGGCCGGAACATTGCGTTCAGGCGACAATCCATTTACCGCATCCAACGTATCGTTATACGACCGATTGAACCGCTTGAGCTCAGCGGCAGGCTTGCCACCTTTTATCCCACCAGTGCAGGGAAACTTGCCCGATTTTTTAGTAGGCGGCTATGGTTCGGCATTGAGCAATATTTTCAAAGGGCGCTACCCAACCGCGCAAGTGGGATTGCAAATCGACTTCAGTTTGCACAATCAGCAAGGAAAGGCGGCAGTGGAACAAACTGTGATTGCAGAGCGAAAATTGAAGATTCAGCGGATGCAGGTTGAGCAAGCAATTAGTGTTCAAGTTCGCAATGCTTTGCAACTTTTGGAAACTTCTGAAGGTCGTATTATATCGGCAGAAGCAGGCTTCAAAGCCGCTAAAGACAGGCTGGAAAGCGAAGTTCGTCTATATCAAACGGGGGAATCCACCAACTTCTTTGTGCTTACCCGGCAGAACGAATTTCTGGACGCGCGACGTCGGGAATTGCTTTCAAAACTGGATTTCAACAAAGCTTCCGCACGTCTTTCGCAGGCACTTGGGGAAACGCTCAAGAGTCGAAATATTCGCGTTCGACCCTGATTTTTAATAAACTGTGGAAAAGCTGTGGGTGTCGGCCATTTGAGTTGTCAGCCACTTTTTGCTTAGTCTAAACCCATGGCGTCAAGCGAACTCGTTTTTCAAAAAGGCTTGCCCGCCAACCCGGAGGCGGAACGATTTGTCCTAGGAGCGATCCTCATGGACGACACCGCATTCGTGTCGGTTGCGGGCAGCGTTGACGCGGACGATTTTAGTCTGGAAGGTCATCGCCGTATTTTCACCCGTATGCTGGACCTCAGCGTGCGTGCGGAAAAGATTGACCGCGTGACGCTGGCCAACGAGTTGATGCGCTACAACCAACTGGAATCGGTTGGCGGTCTGACCTACCTGATTTCGCTGGACGACGGACTTCCGCAAATCTACAACCTGGATAGTTACATCCGCATTGTCCGCGAAAAATCCATGCTGCGGCGGATGATCATGGCGGCGCAGGCCACCATTGATAAATGCTTGATCGGTGAAGAATCGGCCGATCAGATTTTAGCCACCACTGAAGAATCGTTGTTGAAGTTGGGAGAGGCGCAATCCACAACAACGTTGGTGAGTCCGCGCCAAGTGATTGAAACCTTCGAAGGCGGCATTAATGCGTTTCTTGATCCATCGAAGAGAATCAAAGGAACCACCACCGGCTATTTGAAGTTAGATGAAATGACAGGCGGCTTCCGACCTGGCGAACTGATCATACTGGCCGCCCGCCCGGCAATGGGTAAAACCGCTCTGGCTTTAAATATTGGCCAGCATGTTTCCATGAATCCAAAAGGGTCACGGGCGGTGGCAGTGTTTTCTTTAGAAATGTCAAATGAATCGCTGCTGACGCGTATGATTTGCGCGGAAGCCCGCGTGGACCAAACCAAATTCCGCGAAGGATATTTGAACGGCGATGAGCGACGCAGACTGCAGATGGGGACGGCGAATATTGTAGAAGCGCCCATTTTTATTGACGATTCCGCCGGTTCTAACCTGATGGACATCCACGCTAAATTGCGACGCTTGAAAGCGGAACAAGATTTAGGATTGGTGATTGTGGACTACCTTCAATTGATGACAGTTCGCGGAAAATCGGAAAACAGGACGCAGGAAATCAGTACTCTTTCGCGCGGCCTGAAGCTGTTGTCTAAAGAATTGAAAGTACCATTCCTGGTGCTCAGTCAACTGAGTCGTGCACCGGAACAACGACCCGGGGATCATAGACCGCAGTTAAGTGACTTGCGTGAATCGGGGTCCATTGAACAAGACGCCGATATGGTGATGTTTGTGTTTCGCGAAGAATACTATAAGCGTGACGATGAAAGTCTTCGCGGCAAAGCAGAAGTCATTTTAGCCAAGCAACGTAACGGCCCCACTGGCACGGCCAAACTTGCCTTTCTGCATCAATTCACCAAGTTTGAAAATTTGATGGAAGATGTGGGTGGAGACCTTGCCGAGTAGACTGCTGGTAAACTAAACAATTCTGTCTATGCTGCTGGAGCTACGCGGTCTCCAAAAACGGTTCGGTGGAGTGCACGCTCTGAAGAAGGGCGACCTGCGCGTTGAGGCTGGTGAAGTCCATTTGTTGATGGGCGAAAACGGCGCTGGTAAATCTACCATGATGAAAATTGTGGCGGGCTTGCAACGTAAAGATGGTGGGGATTTTTTGTGGCAAGGCCAAGCGGTGGACTTTCGGAATCCGGCAGAGGCACAGCGCATGGGCATTGCGATGGTGCATCAGGAATCCTTGTTGGCCCCGCATTTGAGCGTTGCGGAAAACATTTTTCTTGGTCGCGAAGATTTACTTCCGATGGGTTTCGTCAACCGCCAGGCCATGATGACGAAGACACGTCGGCTGATTGAAGAACATAAGTTCCCTCTGCAACCGGAATGGCGCGTAGATCGTTTGAGCCCCGCAGGCAAGCAGATGGTGGAGATTTGCCGGGCTATTCAACATGGTTCGTCGCTATTGATTTTCGATGAACCGACGTCTTCGTTATCCGATTCGGAAACGAAGGAAGTGTTCGGGATTGTACGCACTCTACGACAACGAAAAGTTGGCGTAATCTACATTACTCACCGCTTAGATGAATTGCGCGAAGTGGGCGACCATGTCACTGTACTTCGCGACGGCGAAACCATTCATACTGAGCCGCTGGCCACATTGACTACCGATCGGATCATTCAGTATATGGTGGGCCGCCCGCTTTCGTCTGTCTATAAGCGCGAACCCATTGCACCGGGTAAGCCGATGTTGGAAGTAAAGAATCTGAGTTCAGGCACACTGCTTCGCAACTTGAATCTTACGGTGAGAGCTGGTGAGATTGTGGGTCTTGCTGGTCTGGTCGGCGCAGGCAGAACAGAACTGTGTCGCGCTATTTTCGGCATCGACCCCATTGATTCAGGCGAAGTGCTGGTTGAGGGCAAACCCGTTCGCATTCGGTCGCCACGCGAAGCGGTTCAAGCCAGCCTAGCCTTGATCCCTGAAGATAGACAGAAGACTGGATTGGCCCGTGCCATGCCGATTTCCTTCAACGTCACCATGGCCAATATGGAAGCTGTTTCTCCAAACGGAATGGTCAGCACATCGGCAGTGAAAGTGGCCACCGATAAAGCCATTGCCCGGCTGCACATCCGTTGCGAATCGGGCGGTCAACTTGCTGGTCGGTTAAGCGGTGGGAATCAACAGAAAGTAGTTATTTCAAAATGGGTGACGCGAGGCGCGCGCGTCTACCTTTTTGATGAACCGACGCGGGGCATTGACGTGGGTGCGAAAGTGGAAGTTTTTGAAGTGATGGACGAATTGGCACGGCAAGGCGCGGCCATCCTGATGGTTTCGAGTGAGCTGCCGGAACTGCTGCAGGTGGCGGATCGCATCGTGGTCATGCGGCAGGGCCGGTTCACCGGCGAATTACCTGGGCGAACCACACAAGAAGAAATTCTACGTCTAGCTGCCTTTGAAAGTCCGGGGAAGGTTTCATGATTCAACGTTTATTACCGTTTTTAACACTGATCATTTTGTTTGTGATCTTGTGCTTTGCATCACCCTACTTTTTGACGGTGACCAATTTATCGAGCGTTGTGCGCCAAACGGCTGTGATCAACATTATGGCTTTGGGCATGACGTTGGTAATCATTTCCGGGGGCATTGACCTTTCCGTGGGTTCAATTTTGGCGATGGGCGGATTGTTCGGAACCATGATGATGCAGGCTGGACAGCCGGTTCTGGTAGGCGTTGCAGTAGGACTTCTCACTGGCTGCCTATGCGGATTCGTGAATGGAACGCTGGTTACACGGCTGAAAATTAATCCCTTCATCGTAACGTTGGGAACGATGGGCATTATCCGCGGACTGACGCTGCTGATCTCAAACGGATTGCCGGTTCACCAAATTCCAAAACAGTTTTCCTACCTTGGAGAAGGCATGCTGTTGGGTGTCCCATTTGTGTTGTGGCTGCTGGTGATTTGCGCCCTGGCCGTCCACGTAATTTTGGAACATACGCGGCTTGGCCGATATGCTTTTGCCATTGGCAGCAATCCCGATGCGGCATATTATGCGGGCATTCCAGTGAACTTTCACACTGTTGCTGTCTATTCGATTTGCGGTATGTTAACCGGTCTGGCAGGCATGATTGAGGCATCCCGTTTAATGACCGGGCAGCCCACCGCTGGCCAGGGTTACGAACTGCAAGCCATCGCCGCAGTGGTGATTGGTGGTGGCAGTTTACGAGGCGGTGAAGGTACGGTGCTGGGGACATTGGTTGGCGCGTTCATCATGGGTCTGTTGGCCAATGGGTCGGATTTATTGGGTATTTCACCCTATCTGCAGCAAGCGATCATCGGCGCAGTGATTATTTTAGCGGTCACTGTGGACGAACTTCGTAAGCGCAAAATTGCGTAAGGAAACATTTTTATGGGAAACGTAAAGAACATTATGGATTTGACTGGCCGCGTTGCGGTAGTGGTGGGCGGCACTTCAGGATTGGGGCGCGTGCTGGCTCTGGGCTTGGCTGATGCGGGTGCTGACGTGGTGGTTACCGGACGTCGTGAAAACCTTATCAACGATGTGGCGATGGAGATTGAAGCACGCGGGCGTCGGAGTTTGCGCATGGCAGCGGACATCTTGAAAAAGAGTGACCTGGAAGCCCTGCGCGATAAGATCCTTGCTGAATTTGGTCAAGTGGATATTCTGCTAAATGCCGCCGGACGCACTGCCCGCCGTCCGACCAAGGATATTACGGAAGAAGAGTGGCGCAGCATTATGGATACCAATGTGACAGGCACATTACTTTCCTGTCAGGTGTTTTATGAACCGTTGTCAAAGAATGGACGTGGTCGCATCATCAACATTGCTTCACTCAGTTCCTTTGTCAGTCTGCTGGAAGTATCGGCCTATGCGGCATCGAAATCAGCAGTGCTTTCTCTGACTCGTAGCTTGGGTATTGAATGGGCCAAGCACGGCATCAACGTCAATGCCATTGCTCCCGGCGTGTTCCTCACCGATTTGAATTCAGCGTTGCTCAACGGCACGGAACGGGGCAAGGAATTCCTGTTGCGCACGCCCATGAAGCGATTCGGCAATGCGCAAGAGTTGGTGGGAGCAGCAGTTTTACTGGCATCGGACGCGGCCAGTTTCATCACTGGGCAATGCATTGCGGTGGACGGTGGATTCCTGGCATCCGGCGTAAATCAGTAAATGTAGATTATGTTTTTAGCTGTTGCCATACTTACCGCCGCCGTCGGGTTAACCGGCTCTGGAAAACGCATTGACGTTCTACACGGGCCTGACTCATTGCCCCATGAAGGTTTGAAGCGGAAAGTCCTGCTGGTGGGTGGATTGGATGGCTCCGATGCCTCGGCAAAATTCGTGCGGCAACAGTTCGACAAATTGAAATCCTCAGACAGGCTGGCTATTTCAGCCATTCCTATGGGTAACCCGGAAAAGTCCTCACTGCAATTTCCACCCACCGGGGATGCTTACGCGAAGGGTACGGAATCCCATTATCTATGGCGGTTCATCGGAACTTTTGCTCCAGACATAGTGATCGTTGCGGGTGAAGATCCAGGTGGATTAGCCAAAGCGTTGTCTCGTGCTGCTGCGGCAGATGTCGGCTTTTTCCCGGCACAAGTTGTGGAATTGAAAGCGGGCGCATTGAAAGATGCACTCACCCCAACCATCGTCACCTCGCAAGCTAGGCAGCAAATGCTGCGAAGGTTGGATCGTACCCCAAGTGGCATCGCGAAACTATTGGCCACTGTCTATGGTCACGAATTCAAAGAGGCTGTTTACATCCCAGCTATGGCGCTGATTGGGCGCTTACGTTTGGGCGGCGTGGACGTGTTGGAAGATGTGGAATCGCTGGTGTCACCGTTCTTATCAGGGGAACGCAACAGCATGGAAAAGGCCACCAGTAGTCATCTATCCGGCCACCTGATTTTTGCTGAACTGGCCGAACGTACCAACAATAAAAAGTACGTCGATCTAGTCCGCACTGCAGCAGACACGGGTTTTGAGTGGGATGGCTCACCGCGTGATTCCATGCCTTTTCACAACGAAATGAGTGACAGCGTTTTTATGGGAACACCCATTCTGGTGAAGGCAGGCAAGCTGACTGGCGAGGCTCGTTACTTTCAAATGGCAATGCGTCATACACGCTTCATGCGTAAGTTGTGCCTACGTGCTGATGGCCTGTATCGGCATTCCCCATTGGATGAAGCGGCCTGGGGACGTGGCAACGGCTTCCCTGCCCTGGGCTTGGCTTTAAGCTTGCAGGACATGCCGAAGGGAGCGGACCGGGCTGAGATGCTGGAAGCCTTTCGTCAACACATGGCGGCTTTGCTGAAGCATCAGGATGAAACAGGCATGTGGCGACAAGTGATTGATGTTCCGGGTTCCTACCGCGAGTTTTCAGCAACGGCCATGATCGGCTTTGCCATGGCCAAAGGTGTTCGATTAGGTTGGCTGGATGCAGCAACGTATCGTCCAGCCGTTATGCAAGCCTGGGCTGCGGTGAAGACAAGAATTTCCAGTAACGGCCAATTGATTGACGTTTGTACCAACACTGGAAAGCAAAAGAGCCTGAAAGAATATTTTGATCGGACCGCGATATTGGGCATTGACGCACGTGGTGGCGCGATGGCGCTGCTGTTTGCGACGGAGCAAATGGAACCTAACGCTGTACGATTGGGTCCCTAGCCAGCACGAAAGCTAGTAACCACTGTCTGCTGATTCAAGCGCGTAATTTCGCCCTCAAGCAAGAGAAGACTGTGCATTACATCATCTGTGTTTTTGGATGCCACGGCGATCTCTACCCTCTTTGCGCATTCTACGATTCCAGTTGCTGAGATCGCTTCCGCCGCTTGACGCAGATAGCCAACCTGTTCTTCCAGCGTAGCCAGATCTGTATTATCCAAGGACTTTCGCAACTGCGCTAACCCTTCATTGGCACGGGAAAGAAATGGCTTCATCAAATCGTCAACAGGAGCCGCAGTAAGCTTCTTCACGGGTCGCGATGTGTAGGCTTCAATGGTCGCCAGTAGGTGGGCAGAATGCACCGGCTTGGAGATATAGGCATTCATACCAGCCGCCAAACACTTCTCTTTATCGCCATTCATAGCGTGAGCGGTCATGGCGATCACTGGAATGTCCTTCCAACGCTCTTCCAGACGCATGCGCCGTGTAGTTTCCAAACCATCCAACACCGGCATCTGGACATCCATCAGAACCACCGCATAGGAGCGCTGTTCCAGCTTTACCAACGCTTCTTCTCCATTGCTCGCCAAATCAATTTCATAGCCGCGCTTCTTCAATACGGCCATGACTACTTTCTGATTCACAATGTTGTCTTCCACCAGAAGCACAATGCCAGCATTGTCTTTAGAACGTGAAGTTGATCCTTCGCTTCCCTTCGATTCTGTCTCAACAGGTGCCAACACCACCACAGGAGCAATGGCCACATCGTACTCAAGCAACACGGAAAACTTACTGCCCAATCCTAATTCACTTTCCGCTGATATGGATCCGTTATGCAGATCCACCAGCCTCTTGGTAATGGCCAGACCCAGCCCGGTTCCACCATAGCGGCGTGAGATGCTGCCATCGGCCTGAGTGAATTTTTCAAAGATCGAAGCAATCTTGTCCTGGGGAATGCCCGCCCCGGTATCAATCACGTGCAGCTCTACATTCCACTTGGTAGGATCGGTCCCTTTGAACGCCGCCACACGAACTTCAATGGCCCCTTCATCGGTGAACTTGATGGAATTGCTGACCAGATTATTTACAATTTGACGCAGCCGTAACGGATCGCCAACAACTTCATCAGGCATGGAAGATGCAAACTTCCAGTCCAACAGGACCCCTTTCTGACGAGCCTTCAGTTCATGCCCTTTCAGCGTGTCTTCCAACTGATTTGCTAATGGGAAACTGATTTTTTCCAGCGCCATTTTGCCAGATTCGATTTTTGAAAGATCCAGTACATCGTTCACCAACGCCAGCAAAGACAACGCACAACGCTGTGCGGTTTCCAATTGCTCTTGTTGTTCTGCCGAAGCTGGCGCATCCAAAGAAAGTTCAATCATCCCTAGCAATCCGTTCATCGGAGTGCGTAATTCATGGGACATGTTGGCCAGGAACTCACTCTTTGCCCCACTCGCTTCCATGGCCTTTTGCATGGCCTCTTCCAGGGCTTGGGTTCGTTCGTGCACTTTCTGTTCCAGCTCTTCATGCTGCTGCACCAGACGTGTTTGCGTTTCAATCAGGCGCTCAATCATGCCGTTGAAACTCTTCCCCAGGAATTCGATTTCATCTCCGGTCTTGGCAAACTTGATGCGTTCCAAATTGCCCCGGCCCACTTCCTCCATTCCGATTTGCAGAAGGCGGATCGGCTTGATCAGTTGTTTGATCGTAAAGCGAGCAATGGCCCAGGACACCATTAAAACTACGGTGCACAACAGCAGACCTTTGCTTGGATTAAAATTGCCCTGGTTGATATCGTAGGCAAGAATAACGATCACAATCCACAACACCAGTAGCGAGGTGAAACGGAAAAACTTAACCGATAACGAACGGAATGGAGCCGCTTTGGCAGATGCTTCTGACACTATTTCCTTTGGGATGCACCTCTATATTCCACTGAAAAAGAGAATAGGCCTATCGAACAAACACCTTAAGCCGCACCTTAATCAACTGTAATGTTGGCGGGTTCGCTAAACTGTTAAGCAGCTTTGAATCAACAAACGAAACAGGCCCTTCAAACCAGCCTCTGCGGAATAACCCTAGCCAATCCAGTGCTAGCTGCATCGGGAACATTCGGATACGGTGTTGAATTTGAATCTATCGTCGACCTTAGCCAACTGGGCGGCATCATCGTCAAAGGACTTTCCCGCGAGCCGATAGCTGGGAATCCACCTCCTCGGATTTGGGAAGCCGAAGGCGGCATGATCAACTCCATTGGTCTGCAAAACATCGGGGTGAGGGCGTTTGTGAAAGAAAAGCTGCCCAGCCTTCGCCGCTACCAGACCCCGCTATTCGCCAATGTATTCGGCTATGAACAGGCCGATTATTTGGAGGTCGTTCAAGTATTAGAAGACGCCGAGGGCTTAGCAGGTTACGAATTGAACGTGTCTTGCCCCAATACAAAACATGGTGGAATTTTCTTTTCCAGCGATACCGCGATGCTGGAAAACTTAGTCGCCAGCGTGAAGCAAATTGCCAAGCGTCCGGTGATGGTCAAGCTGTCCCCAAACGTTTCCAGCATTGCCGCCATCGCCAAAGCCGCTGAAGCAGGTGGTGCCGATGCCATCAGTCTGGTCAACACATTTATCTCTCTTGCCGTGGATGCCAGAACTCGGACGCCCAGAATCGGTGCCGGGTTCGGAGGCCTTTCAGGACCTGCCATAAAACCCATTGCGCTGCGCATGGTTTACGAAGTTGCGCGCGCGGTGAAGATACCAGTGGTGGGACTCGGCGGCATCGGCACTGGGGAAGATGCAGCGGAATTCATGATAGCCGGGGCGACCGCTGTTGAAGTGGGCACGGCAACTTTCTGGGACCCCAGTTCGCCCCTGCGTATCGCCAATGAGTTGGGCGATTTCTTAGCCGCACAAAAGATCAACAATGTCCGCAAAATAGTCGGCACGCTAAAAATGCCCTAAAATAGGAAATCCATGACTAAGAAAATCGTAGCTACGGAAAACGCCCCCAAGGCAATTGGACCCTATTCGCAAGCTGTCATCTATAACGGTGTTGTTTATTGCAGCGGTCAGATTCCGCTGGATCCAACAACAGGCCAGATTATAGAGGGCGATGTTTCAGCGCAGACTGAGCGGGTGTTGGAAAATCTGAAAGCGGTTCTTGAAGCAGCAGGCTCATCTTTGGAAAAGGTTTTGAAGACCACCGTGTTCATCAAGGACATGTCCGAGTTCGGAAAAATCAATGATGTGTATAGCCGCTACTTCAGCGGAAGTTTACCGGCACGCGCAACGGTGGAAGTGGCTCGGTTACCGCGCGACGTTCGTGTTGAGATCGACGCCATCGCAGCAATCGAATAATCCTACTGGTGCACCGAATACTGCGCCTGTGGATCTTTCAACTTGATTTCAATGGTTTTCTCTTCTTCGGAAACTTCAAATTCCTCTCCGAAAGTTTGAAAGCCATTGGCTCTAATCTGCACCAGAATTTTTCCTTGCGGAATAGAGGGGATAGAAGCCACGCCATCAATTCCAGTCTTCAAGTGATAAGATGTCCGCACCTTTGCCCCAAGCT
The DNA here is from genome assembly GCA_031394025.1 of Acidobacteriota bacterium. Lineage (GTDB taxonomy): Bacteria > Acidobacteriota > Terriglobia > Bryobacterales > Bryobacteraceae > JANXSF01. The sequence goes on along the minus strand of JANMWO010000043.1, from coordinate 3,977 downwards.
TTATGGGGGATCGCCCTTGCACAAAGCGAACCGTGACGCTGGCCTGCTCCACCGGTTTTTGCGTGGTCGCTTTCTTCACCTCAATGCGCAGCTTGGTCATAGGCGTTGCGGCAAACGTTGCTGTAGCCGACACAAGAATCAGAATCAAGGGCGCGACAAGGTGCTTCATATTCGGGGTCATCTGACTAAAAGTATCGCAAAGTACGAGGCGAAAGACAGCCCATGCTCCGGTAAATTCCTTTTGAAATTCGATACAATCGTAAAAGTCCAATGAACGCACTCCTCCTTACTGAATACAAAAAACTAGAACTGGTGGATTTTCCTATGCCCACCATCGGCCCAGACGACGTCCTGGTGCGCGTACGCGCTTGCGGAATCTGTGGCAGCGATGTCCATGGGTTTGACGGCTCCTCTGGCCGTCGCAATCCGCCACTCATCATGGGTCACGAAGCCTCCGGCGAAGTAGCCGAACTCGGCACCAATGTGAAAGATCTCAACGTAGGCGACCGCGTCACGTTTGATTCCACTGTCTATTGCGGCAAGTGTGATTTCTGCGTGAAGGGCGATGTAAATCTTTGCGACAATCGCGAAGTGGTGGGAGTGGCACCCAAGGAATTCAAGCGGCACGGTGCGTTCGCCGAATATGTTTCAGTCCCGCGCCGTATCATGTATCGCCTGCCCGATAGTTTTCCATTTGAACAAGCGGCATTGATTGAAGCCGTGTCCATTGGCGTTCACGCCGTAGCCATCACTCCAGTCAAACTCGGTGACACTGCGGTGATCATCGGAACCGGCATGATCGGCCTGGTGACGTTGCAGGCTGCCAAGGCCGCAGGTTGCACGCGCATCATCGCGGTGGACATGGAAGATTCCAAGATCGCCGCCGCCATTGCTATGGGCGCAACCGATGGAATCAATTCGAAGACAGGGAACGTGCCCGAGGCTGTGCGCGCGCTCACCGGTGGTCGTGGTGCCGATGTCGCGTTTGAATGCGTGGGCTACACGGTTCCCGTTCAGACTGCGATTTACTCGGTACGTAAAGGTGGTTCAGTCACGCTGATCGGCAACTTGCAACCGAACATCGAAATCCCACTGCAATATGTGGTGACCCGTCAAATCCGTCTGCAAGGATCGTGCGCATCGAACGGCGAATATCCGCAATGCATCGATATGATGGCCCGCGGCATCATCAAAGTAGCACCGTTGATTTCAGCCGTTGCACCGCTGTCGGAAGGCGCTGCTTGGTTCAACAAGTTATATAACCATGAAGACCCAACTCTAATGAAGGTAGTGCTAAAGCCGTGAGCCAAATTTTCGATTTGACAGGTAAAGTTGCTCTGGTAACCGGCACCAGCCGTGGCCTGGGCCAATACATGGGTCGAGCCCTGGCCCGCGCCGGTGCGGACTTGGTGATCACCAGTCGTAAAATCGCCGACCTCGATCCGTTCAAAGCAGAAGTAGAAGCCATGGGTCGCAAGGCCTTTCCGGTGGAACTCGACGTCCGTAATTACGACAGCATTCAGAACGCGGTGAAGGCTGCTGTTGCGCATTACGGCAAGATCGACATTCTGGTGAACAACGCCGGATTGAACGTGAGGAAGCCAGCAGTGGACCTCACCTGGGACGATTGGAATCTGGTTCTGGAAACCAATCTGCGTGGTGAATTTTTCGTGGCTCAAGCCGTCGCGCGCGAAACCATGATCCCCCGCAAATACGGTCGCATCATTAATATTGGATCAGTAACAAGCGTGTTCGGATACGCAGGCCTGACCCCCTATTGCGCCAGCCGCGGCGGCGTGAAGCAGATGACCATGAGCCTGGCCGACGATTGGGGCAAGCACGGCATCACCGTGAACTGCCTGGCCCCAGGCTGGTTCAAAACCTCGCAAAATGCTGTGCTGTATGAGAACAAAGAATGGCTGGAATATATCATTGACCGCATTCCAATGAGACGCCCCGGTGCACCCCAGGATTTGGATGGCGCGGTAGTGTTCATGGCGTCGGATGCGAGTGAGTATTACACGGGTCAGACGATGTTAGTGGATGGTGGAATTTCGACCGGTGCGACACGGGCTACGGTAGCGGCGAAAAATCCTTAAGTCAGCCTTTCAGTTTACTTGTGGTTGAAAGCCGTGGTCAAAGTGAGGATGGTTTCCAGATTAAACCGCGACCGATGATTCGTTCACCAAAGGCGAAGGGCTCGGCTGTGTGAAATGTAATGCGCAAGAAATCAGCATGCAGAGGATTGATCAAATAGTTGCATTCCCTAGGAAGTACTGCTGATGGAACAACGAGAATGGCTGTCTCTTTGGATGTAGCCCAAGCGGTACCAAGTTCCCGCGTGCTGGCCGGATGCGGGTTTGAATTCCAGCCGTCGGGTAGATCCTGAATCGACAAGACTTTTAAGAGTATAACGCTTGGCACTTCAATTGGGATTGAGATGTAATCATTTGCCAGCTCGCGACTACTGGATAGAATCTCAAGGGCACACAGTGCGCGGCTAGCCGCTGCATAGATCATGGGAGTACCTGTTTGATTCCACCGTCCACCATACAGTGCGGCGCCACTTCCATCATTAGCAGCGTACCGGCGGCTTCCAATCCGGTACACGAGCATCGTTTACCAAACGCCCTGCTCTATACGACCGAGAACGCCCGCAACGTTCTCAATCCCACAGGATGTATTCAGCATAGAAATGGGAGTCTGATCACTAAGGGACGGCGACGGCGTTCGGAGCCAACGAAGGGCTTTTTCTCGATCACCTAACACCTCAATCGCTCGAGCGGTGACAGCAACAATGGCTTCGAGATCGACGGTCTGCGATTCCTGTTTGTTCGTGTCAAAGCTCAAACTCCCGACTGTAATGTTCGTCATCAGATTCTCTTCTATCCTTTGCTTCAGAATAGCACCCGGCAAAACGATGCAGATGGTGATCATTTGCGACGCAAGCCAAATTGCCACCAACGAGCTTCATTACCTCTTCCTGCATGACGTGCTTGTTGGTCAACAATCGCAGAAACCCCAATTGTGTGAGTCGGCAGAAAAAAAGCTTTTCATCGTGAAGATTGCTAAACCAGTTCCGCGCCACAAGGTTGTGTGTGTGCCGTTCCCCCGCCAGTGCGATCCAGACGTTGACGTCATGTAAGTAGGTCATCAAAATCGAACTTTGAGAGATCGAGAGTTCCCGGCTTCCTTAGGGGAGATTCACTGTGGTCTGCATAAGTCTCAGCATTTTTAATTCTACCGGTCCGTTGCCAAAGCTGCTTGGGGTATTACACCCTACGCTATGGAAACGGTTACTCACAAACCATTTCAATGGCATGATAGACACATGCCGAAATCTCTGGTCTCCGAAGGATTCTCACTAACCATCGAATATGATCGCGAAGCGGATGGACGCTGGTTGGCTGACATTCCAGCTCTCCCAGGAGTTACCGTATATGGCCGCACCAAGAAACAAGCAACCGCAGCCGTTCAAGCGTTAGCCCTGCGGCTGATCGCGGACCGTCTGGAACACGGCGAGACCCTTCCTGGGCCTATGAACGTCACCTTCATTGCCGCTTAAGAATCCACAGAATTGGCCGTCCGTTAAAGCGCCCAGAGCACTTAGCGGCATTGCTCAGGATTGGTTGGAGAATAAAGCGCCAAAGCGGAACCTGACATAGAATCCTTCCAACGATCCGGTTGGCCGGATATCCTAATTTGCATACCATCACAAAGTGACTCTCGGCTCCACCGCCATGAAGGTTCTTGCAAAGAAATCTGGCTTCACACCCAGCGAACTTTAACTCCTGTGGTTGAAGGCCGTAGTGAAAGTCATGATGCTGCGCGCCGATCCCGCAACTGGCCAACCTTTCATCAAAAGCGAACGGCTCGCCTGCGTGAAGAGTAATGCGTGAGCAATCAGGATGCAGTGGATTAAACCTGAATTCCGCAGTGGGTGGGATGGGCATCACTCCAATGTCATGTAGTCTCTT
>JANMWO010000026.1:0-36754 GCA_031394025.1 Acidobacteriota bacterium | reverse complement strand
CCGAGGGTTGACATTGTCGTAAGCGCCGTACGAAATTGGAAACGCATCGCCGCCCGCCGCGGGCATGACCCAAAGTTGATGCCAGCTCTGTCCTAAGTATGACGCATACACCAAGCGCCTGCCGTCCGGCGAAAAGTCCGGACGAGCCTTCCAGTATTGCTCGATCACTTTGCCGTTGGCGCGAAAGTCCGGGTCGAGCACGTATAGCGCGCTGACCGTGCCGGAGACCGGGCAGATCAACGCGGCCCGCGATCAGTATGTTAGAGCCGTGGAACTATTGCCGCAACGCAAAGAGGCGTTGGTGCGATTGGCAGAACTTACCTATCAAATTTATTTCGGGGATCCGGGTAGGCCAACCACTCTATTACGAGAGGTAGAAGATCAAGCTGGAAAACTGATGGAGATGTGGCCTAAATCGCCAGAGGGCTACCGTTTAAAAACGCAAGTTTTGATAGAACAACGACGTCCATCCGATGCCATTGATCTGCTGCAAAAAGCGATTTCCATGGGTGCTTCCGACCCTTCCTTACTGGCCCAACTTTCGGCGGTTTATTACCAATTGCGAGAGGTGGCGAAAGCCAAAACAGTGCTGACCAGTTTGCTGGAAGATCACAGTAAATATGGACCTGGTTACGATCTTTTGTATTTGCAATTGATGGAACAGCACAAGACCCAGGATGCGCGAAAGATTTTGGAGAAAAAAGTTGCCAATATGAGTGGCATGGCTGTGGCACTGCAACTTGCTGCCCACCTGGACGCTTCCGGTGATCGGACTAGTTCGCTGGCGCTGGTGAGTCAGTCGGCAACAAAATATGCAAAAGAAGAACTCGCCCAAGCTCAGGCGGGGGATTTTTGGTTGCATCGCGGTCTCTTTGACAAGGCTAAAGAATGGTTTGAATCGGGCAAATTATTGCACCCTGCGGCCAGAAACATTTATGCCATGCGCCTGATGGACATGGAGCTGATGAAGAAGAATCCGTTGGCGGCAAAACTAATTCTTGAGAAGGAACTGAAAGTATCCCCCAACGATCCGCTGTTGAATGCCTACCAGGCAGCACTGCAAATTGATTCCGAAGGTGAGCTTCAGCGCAACACTGCGCGGGCGAAGCTGGAAACGATTTTAACGAAAATGCCGAACTCGTCTTTTGTAAGGCTGCATCTTGGCCGGGCCTATTTGCGTGCTGGAGAATTGATGAAGGCCAGTCAACAACTGGAACGCAGTGTTACGTTGGACCCGAACTATGCACCAGGTTGGATTGCGCTGGCGGAATCTGATCTTCTTTCTGGACGCCCGAATATGGCCAATGATCGCTTAAACGCCTTATTGCAACGGGCTCCTGGATATACGCCGGCCTTGATCCTGCAGGCAAAGGCAAGTTTAGCGAGGAAACGTCCGGCAGAAGCTGGGGAAGCACTGACGAAAATATTAGCTCAAGATCCGAACGACCTGGAAGCGATTCTGACCTTGGCCAGTGCCGAAGGCAGTCTGCAACATGGGAAGGAAGTAATTACGTTGCTGGACAGGGCAGAAAAATTGGCACCAAAAGACGCCCGTCCCTTCCTGATGCGGGCGCAGTGGGATGCGGCGAGTGGCAGAGCGGTACTGGCCTTGAGTGGACTGCAGAAGGCTCGGGATCGGTTCCCAATGAACTCCGATCTGCGTTCCTTGACCGCTGGGCTGGCGATTCGGAATGGTAACCTGCCGTTAGCGATTAAAGAGTACAAATCGTTGATGGGAGAGTTTCCCAAAAATACGGAATTTCGATTGGGCTATGCCAATGCGCTGGGACTTTCCGGTGACCGGAAGCAGGCGGCAGAAGAGTACAAGAAGATTCAACAGCAAGGTGGGGACGACGGCCGGGCGTGGTTGAATTATGGGGTTCTGATGGCCACGGCAGGGGATCATGCGCAAGCCAAGATCGCCTACACAGAAGCCGTCAAACGCGATAAGAATAACGGTTATGCACTGAACAATCTAGCCTATTTGATGGCCCGCACTGGAGACGACCTGCAGACGGCATTGCATTATGCCGAAGAAGCCAAACGATCTATGCCGAGAAGTCCGGAGATTCACGACACATTGACTTACATCTATTTACGAATGGGCATGACCCGCAACGCATCGGCGATTCTTGAAGAAATGATGCAGTGGCTTCCGCAGCAGGAAAAGAAAAATACGGAGAAACTTTTGGCAATGATTCGGCGTGGGGAATCGAACAAGGTTCGCAGCGAAATGGAACGGGTGGCGGTGAATTAATGGCAACCGAAGACAGCCAAATTACGCAGTCTCAAAAATCAGCGGAATCGCTGGCACACAGAGCCATTGAAGATCTGGCATTGGAGGCAGACAGCAGTGTGGAGCAAATGCTGCGACTGGTGGACCGCTTGCATCGGGCGGAGCGACCGAAGCCGGAAGAAGCTGTTCCCATTGATCTGGGCAATGAAACAACTGCGCCGCAGGAAAGGCGTTTGCCGCGGTTGGATTGGGATAAGTGCCTGCAAACTTTTCCGGTACTGCATCCCAAGTGCAAGCGAGAGTATATAGAATCCTTCCGCATGTTGCGGGCGCGGGTGAGCTTGGCCAAAAGAGAATGGGCAGCAGGCGGGGCAGTGCTGCAAGTGTTAGCTATTGTGAGCACTTCGTCTAAAGAAGGAAAATCATTTGTGGCTACCAATCTTGCAGCAGCGTTGGCCATTGGGAGCGATGAGAAAGTATTGATTGTGGACCTGAACCCTTTGTCCAATGAGTTAAGCTCTTCCCTGGGCATCTTAAAAGGGCCTGGCGTTTCTGAAGTAATGCACAGTGGACAATGGCAAAGTTCTGTTCGTCAAGTGGGCGAAACCAACCTGTATGTGTTACCGGCCGGAAGGGTAGCGGAGAGCCGCTTGGATGGCATTGATTTCCGCCGAGTTCCAATGCTTTTGGAATCCCTTCGAAGCACCTTCGCCTGGATCATTATCGACGGTCCGGCGCATGCTGATTCGTCCGATGCAGAGCTGTTGTCGAACTATGCCGACGCTAATTTACTGGTTGTCCGAAAGGGATCGACGGAGTTCAACGAGGTGGCTCAGTTAAAGGAAGGCATTCCCGAAGGTCGGCTATTGGGGGCTGTGCTCAACAACCAAACTTTGAAGAAGTCAAAATCCTGGTTCCGTCGGGGTGAATAGTCTGCTGAAATAGCGGAATGGTTATTTCACGCCGAGCGGTGCTGCCGCTGTCCATCGCTGTGTTGCAATCCTGCGCACGCAAGCATCCCAAATTGATCGCAGTGGTGCCCAAGGCTACTTCGCATTTATTTTTTGTGACCATTCACAAAGGCGTGGATCAGGCGGCTGCGGAATTTGGCGTGGACATTCTGTGGAATGGTCCGAGTGAAGAAACCGATTACGGTCGGCAGATCCAAATTGTAGATGCGCTGGTAGCCCAGCACGTCGATGCAATCGCGATTTCAGCCACTGATGAGCGAGCCCTGGCCGCACCCGTGCAACGGGCCATTGATGCAGGCATCCCCGTTACTATTTTCGATTCAGGGGTGAACGTTCAGAACTACGTCAGCTTTGTGGCGACGGGAAATTTTGAAGCAGGATGCACGGCTGCCCGTCGGCTGGCCGGGTTTCTAAACGGGAAAGGGAAAATTGCGATTGTGGCGCACAAGCCCGGTGGGACGTCCACTGTTTTGCGCGAGCAAGGTTTTGAGCAAACTCTGGCTAAAGAATTCCCCTCCATCCATGTGGCTGCAAAACAATTCGGCATGGCGGACAGAGCAAAGGCTCGAGCTATTGCCGAAAATATTCTGACGGCGAACCCGGATCTGAATGGAATGTTCGCATCCAGTGAAGCCAGTTCGCTGGGGGCCATTCAGGCCCTTCGAAGCAGAAATCTTTCAGGCAAAGTGAAGCTGATTACGTTTGATACCAGTGATACGCACGTGGAAGCGCTGCGTGAAGGAACCATTGATTTAATGCTGGTGCAGGACACGGTTCGCATTGGTTACGAAGCAGTGCGCACGCTGGCTGAAAAGCTGGCTGGAAAGACACCCTTGAAGCGGTTGGACCTGCCTGTTCGTGAAATTGAAAAAGCAGGTCTGGATAATCCCGACATCCGCAAGTTGCTTTTCCCGCAAGGAGAGTCGGCGAAATGAGAAGGTGTGAAGCAATGAGATATGATCAATTCTGCAATATGAAAGTGCCTTTTGTTCTTCTCCTCAGCGCGGCCCTTTGCCCGGCGCAAGTTGTGATCACCAGCGAAACAGATAAGGTACACGTCCTGATTGACGGGAAACCCTTTACAGATTTCGTTCTGAGTGGCGGCGATGCCATGAAGCCTTACCTGCATCCATTACGCTCCGCTTCAGGAAAGGTGGTGACACGATATTTCCCAATGGAAACCGTTGCCGATGAGCCGACTGACCATCCGCATCAGCGCGGACTTTGGTTCGCCCACGAAAAGGTGAACGGGTTCGATTTTTGGAACAACGAAGCCAACTACAAGACTACGATTCGTGGTCGTATTGTGGTGGACAAGATCCTCAGCATAAAGGGTGGCAAGAACGCGGGCTCCATTACCGCACAAATGAGTTGGAACGATCCCAGTGGCATCAAGCTGGTGGACGAACAACGGGTGATGACTTTCAGTAAGACGAAGACACTGCGCATGATTGATCTGGATATCACGCTGACTGCAACCGCTGATAAAGTGACTTTTGCGGATACCAAAGATGGCGTACTGGGCATCCGCATGGCCCGTGTTTTGCAGGAAGGAAAGAATACCGGAAGGGGAATTACCGACGACCAGCCACACACCGGTATGATCCGCAATGCGGAAGGCCAGGAGAAAGAACCGGCAGTTTGGGGCAAGGCATCTGACTGGGTGGATTACACCGGCACTGTAGATGGAGAAAAGCTTGGTATCGCGATACTGGATCATCCTCAAAATTCACGTCGAGCTCGTTGGCACGTGCGGGCCTACGGACTATTTGCAGCAAACCCCTTCGGTCGAAATACGTTTGCCAAGGAAAAGGGCGAGGATGGATCGGTGGTGCTGGATAAGGGTGCCAAACTACATTTTCGATATCGGATTGTGATTCATCCAGGGGATGCCAATGATGCGGGAATCGCTGGCATTTGGACGACCTACTCTAAGAAGTAGGGAATCGCACATTGCGAGTGAAGGTCATGGCGAATAATAAATTTAATTAGTGAATGGGTGTCACGTCCCCGAATTACTACGGCTCTGTAGAATCAGTATGTTACAGAGACGTGACCGCAAGGGAGCGGTCTTTTAACCACATGTCCTTGTATACTAGCCCTTTACTACGATGTTCACCAGCTTATCGGGCACCACAATTACCTTCACAATGGGTTTGCCAGCCATAAAGAGCTGCACCTTTTCATCGGCCTTGGCCAGCGCTTCCAGTTCTTCCTTTCCTGTCCCAAAGGGAACCGTTACCCGACCACGCACTTTGCCATTCACCTGCAACACTACTTCGGCGCCGTCTTCTTTGGCTAATTCGGGGTCGAAATTTGGCCATGATTGCTTCAAAACTGGACCCTGTCGTCCAATTTCCTCCCACATCTCCTCACAAATATACGGGGCAAAAGGAGCCAGCAACAGGATGATTCGCTCCAAAACATCTTTCAGAACCGGACCGCTCAACTGCGCTTCCTGCGCGTAAAGCTCGTTGATCAATTCCATGAATGCCGCAATGGAAGTATTGAAGTGCCATCGCGATTCAAAATCCACGGTGATCTTTTCAATCACCTGATGCAGCTTGCGCAACACCTTTCTATCCGCTTCTGTCAAATCGCCAGGCAGATTCATCCGATCCACACTGCGCGTTACAAACCGGTAGACACGGTCGATGAAGCGGTATGATCCTTTGGCTCCAGAATCAGTGAAGTCCAGATCGCGCTCTGGTGGCGCTGCAAATAGTTCGAACAGTCGACCCGTATCGGCACCATACTGCTCCACTAGCGTATCGGCGCTAATCACGTTGCCTTTGCTCTTGGACATCTTGGCCCCGTCTTTGATGACCATGCCTTGAGTGAACAGTCGGGCCGCTGGTTCATCGTTACTGATCAGCCCCAGATCGCGCATCACTTTCGTCCAAAAGCGGGAATAAATCAGGTGCAGAATTGCGTGTTCCACCCCACCGATGTACTGATCGATGGGAAACCAGTAGGCAATCTTTTTCGGATCAAAGGGTGCGGTGCTGTTCTTGCTGTCACAGTAGCGGTAGAAATACCAGGAGGAATCCACAAACGTATCCATAGTGTCGCTTTCCCTTTCGCCAGGGCCACCGCACTTGGGACAAGTCGTGTTCATAAATTCCGGAACCATGGCCAAGGGAGAACGGCCTTGGCCGGTAAATTCCACATCGTCAGGCAACAGCACCGGCAATTGATCATCAGGCACAGGGACCACGCCGCAAGTCTTGCAGTGGACCATGGGAATGGGAGTGCCCCAGTAGCGTTGTCGCGAAACGCCCCAATCCTTGATTCGAAAGGTGATTGAACCTTCGCCAAAACCTTTCTGCACTGCCAACTCCGTCATCTGTTTGCGAGCCACTTCGCTGGGAAGTCCGCTCCAAGTGCCGGAATTTTCGACGATCCCATACTCTCCGAAGGCAGTCTCCACCTTTGACGGCAGTTCGCCATTTAAGGGACGGACCACAGGAATAATAGGAATTTCATAGGTTGTACAGAATTCAAAATCACGTTCATCATGTGCTGGAACCGCCATGATTGCGCCAGTACCATAGCCCATCAGCACAAAGTTGCCAACCCAAATGGGGACCTTTTGTTGGTTGTAAGGGTTCACAGCATAAGCGCCGGTGAACAGGCCTTCTTTACCGATGTCGCCGGGACCTTTCTGCGCCTGGGCATCAATCATCGTCTTGACTTTGGCGTATTCTTCGCCCAGCATCAGTTGCGAAGTAAGGGGATGCTCGGGTGCAAGAATCACGCAAGTAGCACCATAGATTGTGTCCACGCGAGTGGTGAAAACTCTGATTTTTTGATCAGTGCCTTGCAGTGTGAAATCGACCTCAGTTCCTTCGCTACGTCCAATCCAATTGCGCTGCATAGCCAGTACACGGTCTGGCCAAGAGCCTTCCAGCTTGGCGATGTCGTTGAGCAATTCGTCGGCATAGGCAGTGATTTTCAGGAACCATTGCACCAGCTCTTTCTGCTCAACTGGGACGTCCTCATGGCGCCAACAACAGCCGTTGACCACTTGTTCATTGGCTAGCACTGTGGCGCATTTGGTACACCAGTTCACCCGAGCATTTTTGCGGTAAGCCAAACCTTTTTCATACATGCGGATAAACATCCACTGATTCCAGCGGTAATATTCCGGATCGCATGTAGAAACTTCGCGATCCCAATCGTAGCTGAACCCCATGCGCCGATGTTGCCGCTTCATGTGTTCAATGTTGTACTGGGTCCACTCCCGCGGTTTGCGATTGTTTTTGATAGCCGCATTTTCTGCGGGTAAGCCGAACGAATCCCATCCCATTGGATGTAGCACATTGAACCCACGCATCCATTTATAGCGAGCCAGGGCGTCGCCTATGGCATAGTTTCGGATGTGGCCGATGTGCAGTGTGCCACTGGGATAGGGGAGCATTTCCAGCACATAATATTTCGGCTTGGAGGAATTTTCCTCAGGGGCGAATAGCTTTCGGTCGGCGGCCCACCGTTCGCTCCACTTCATTTCTATGGAATTATGTTCGTAGCTTTTTTCGGGCATGTTGATTGTTGTGAGAAAGTCGAAGCGGCTTCGCAGGCGGCGAAAACCTTCCACTTCATCTTAACCTGCCTTGCGCAGACCTCTTAACGCGGCCATGTCCCGCAAATGGCCGTCGTCTTCTGAAGGAGTCTCCAGAATAAAAACTTTATCCCGCAGTTGAGGACAATTGATGATGCGCCCAAAAGCTTCCAGACCAATTTGGCCATGGCCAATATTATCGTGCCGGTCTACATGCGAACCCAGTGGCGGCTTTGAATCGTTGGTATGAATTACCGGAACATTGTCCAATCCTAATAGGGCTTCAGCAAGTTCCAATGTTCCCGCCAGCCCTTCTTCTAAATGAATAGGGAAGCCGGCAGCGAACAGATGACAAGTATCCAGACAGTAGCCGATTCCAATGGACACATCCTTCTGACTCCGCTGGCGGAGTTCGGCAATTTCTTCTAATCGGCAACCCACTGCTGACCCTTGACCCGCTGAGTTTTCCAGCAGGATCTGCAACCGTTGACTACTCATGCCTTGGGTGGCCTCAATCAACCCTGCAGCGCCTAATCGGATAGCCTCCTCCATCCCAATGTCTTTGGAACTCCCCGGATGCACCACCAAATATTCGGCACCCAAAACAATGGCCCGATCCACTTCGCCACGGAAAGCGGCAATGGACTTGGCGCGAATGCCGGAATCGGCGGAACAAAGATTGATCAGATAATTAGCGTGAATCACCAATGGGGTTAAGCCTAGCTTGGTGCGCGCTCTTTCTAAAAGTTGAGCTTGCGTTTTATCAGGAGGCGGGGCGTGCCACATGCGCGGACTGGAAGAAAATATTTGGTAGGCATTGGCCCCTTGGGCGGCAGCACTCTCGGCGGTCTTTTCCAACGTGCCTGCGGAAGCGGCGTGAAATCCTAATCGAAATGACATCTTTTGATTCTAAGGCTAAATCCTAATGGCTCCGGCATTGGTGCTAAGAAGATTCCTCAAAGTCTTTGAGTCGCGTGTACCATTGAGTGGCTTTACACAAAAGGGCAATCTCTAGAGGTGAGAAATAGTTTTTTAAGTTTTGGATTATTGACAATATTGACTGCGCCATCGCAGGCTGGAGTATTTACGTTGACCGGCGTGGATGGAGGTAAGGGAGCAAATGTTCAGTACTACCACAATGGAACTACTGCAAGCGGATTCGCTGGTGTAATTCTGGGAACGTATAACGGCGTGAGCGTCAGCCCGCTGTTTTGTGTGGATCTGTTCACTGATATTAACTACGGCAACTACGATTCTAATCCGCTGACACCAAACCTTGTGAGGCATGAAGACCGTGCTGCCTGGCTTTACATCAACAGGCTTTCTACGGTGGTTTCCGTCGATACTGGACTTGCCTTGCAGGTTGCAATTTGGGACATTGTGCACGACGGCGGAGACGGTTTGGCGGCTGGTGCGGGCCTGGTAAATAGCAGCGCCACCAGCCTGATCGGTTTAACGCAATTACAAATTAACTTGGCCACAGCCTACATTTTGGAGAGTCAAGGGAAGTCGGTTACCAGCGGGGTATCCATCTATCAAAACTTCGCGCAAGGGACCCATGCTGCAGCGCAAAACTTGATGGGAGTTCAAGCGCCGGTGCCTGAACCGACTACCCTGGTGATGGCGGCTGCTGGTGTGGCTGGGATTGTTTTCGCACGCTTCCGCGCGAAGAATGCTTGACTTGTAAAATAGCCTTTTAAACTGACCCGGCCCACCAATCCTTCTATAGGATGGAGGGCCGGATTCTTGCGGGTGCGGAAAATTTTAATCGTTGTACTGGAAGGTGCCTACAAAAGCGCTGCGCTTTTCCGGGCTAGACCAAGTGGTGCCCAAAGCATCGCCTTTATAGCTGTGAGCCAAAGCATAGGCGGGCATGGCATGTTCCACGTCGGTCAAAGGTTGATACCAAACCAGCTCATTGGAGCAAAGATGATCGCCATCAAAAATGGGACGGGTTTCAATTGCGGCAAATTTGCCTGCCTTCAAAGTGGCCTTGGAACTGTGAACATTGTTGTTTTCAAAGGTGAGACTTATCGGCGCATATTCCACGCGAACAATGTTGTGAAGCAGATCCTTTGACATTCTCTTGGCAAAATTCTGCAAAGCCTGCCTTTGTTCCACATTGGCTTTTTCATCAATAATTAGGACAGATTTGACTGGGTAGGATGTGTGGTGAACATCGCCTAACGTGGAGGATGCCTTGACTGCTGCAACAACTCCTAACCCTTCCAGATTGACGCCTTCGTAACTACCCTTTTCAATCTTCCAGCCGAACACTGCCAGATCGCCTACCAATCCAACTTCCGAGTTAGCAAAGCAAGGACCGGTGAACACGTCCGCAGTACGTGCTTCGACGTAAGCGCCACGGATCTGAGTGGCTGGTAAACCAGCGCCCATTAAAAATGATGCCGAAAATGCGAGGGTGAATATAGATTTCATGCCGGGGCTCCTTCCCAACTCTAATACTACATCTGATTTTGGGTCGTGTGCAATCGAGTAGCTGGCTCCCAAAGCAGACTTGCCCGAATTTTACATAGGACAAGATGTCCTGAATGCGACAAGTTGTCGCTACAAGATGCGAACAAATTTCTTTATTTTCATCATTTTCAGTTTGGTTGTTCAGTTGCATTTTAGGTAACCATGAGATCTAAATTTTTTGCTCCATTGGGCATTTTGGCAGTTGCTAGCTTTTGCTTCGGCCAATCACCCAATAGCGATCAATCCCCCAAAATTTCTCCTGACCTTGCACAAAAGCTAGCATCCGGCACCTCTGGCGAAGTGGATTTAATCGTCACTTTCAAAGAACAATCCAGAGGGCGGCAACTGGCGAATCGTGCCTGGAATGCAAAGAATGTGAGGGTCAACCACAACCTTTCTTTTATTAACAGTGCGGCTATCCGCATCCCAATCGCTGAACTGGCCAGTATCGTAGCCGATCCTGAGGTGGAATACATCACACCCGATCGCGACCTAGCGCCGACGCTGAATAAAGGTCGAGCAGCGATTCAACAGGAAGTGCAGTGGAGCATGCTGGGCTACGATGGCTATGGCATACGGGTTGCGGTGATTGATAGCGGCATCAATGACAATGAAGCCTTTTCCGACGGAACAATTTCACGACTGGTTTTCCAGAAGTCGTTTATTACCGGAGTCACCAGTACAACCGATGGCTATGGCCATGGAACGCATGTTGCCTCGATAATTGCTGGCGACGGTGAGGGCAGCGATATTCCAACTGCGAAATATCGGGGAATGGCACCCTATGCCGATATCGTGAACCTTCGGGTTTTGGACGATAATGGCGTGGGAAAAGATAGCTACGTGATTGCTGCGCTGCAATGGATCATCCAGAACCAAGCTGACAAAAAGACGAATCTAAGAATTCGAGTTGTTAATTTGTCGCTCGGTCGCCCGGTCTACGAAAGCTACAAGACCGATCCTCTTTGCAAAGCGGTGGAGGCGGTCTGGAAGGCTGGAATTGTGGTGGTGGTAGCGGCTGGCAACGATGGACGCAATAATCAAGGGAACTCAAATGGCTACGGCACCATCAATTCGCCGGGCAACGACCCTTACGTAATTACCGTGGGAGCATCGAACACGTTCGGTACGGACACACGGAATGATGACATGCCCACATCGTACAGCTCCAAGGGACCAAGCGTCATTGACCATATCGTTAAACCCGACCTGCTTGCACCAGGCAACAAAATAGTGGCGCTGGGCAGTGGTAAGTTGAAGTTCGATAACCCAGCCAATGTGGTGGATCCTGCAAACAGCTATATGCAGTTGAGCGGCACCAGCATGGCTACGCCGTTTGTCGCAGGGGCGGTTTTACTTCTTCTTGACAACTACTCCAGCTACACACCAGACCAAGTGAAGTACCTGTTAATGAAGAACGCCTGGCGCGGATTTGCACCAACGAGCAATGTGACGGATGGTTCATCGAAGTTTACCATCAGGAGCGATATTTTTACGGTGGGAGCGGGATATCTTGATGTTTACGCGGCT
The DNA here is from genome assembly GCA_031394025.1 of Acidobacteriota bacterium. GTDB lineage: Bacteria > Acidobacteriota > Terriglobia > Bryobacterales > Bryobacteraceae > JANXSF01. The sequence goes on along the minus strand of JANMWO010000026.1, from coordinate 24,978 downwards.
ATCAACGGTTCCTATACCGGCAAAGCATTGTCGCAATCGCCGACTGCGGTGTATAACTCGATCACGAAAATGGTCACATTGGTCACTGGAGCGAACGTCGTCTGGGGCGATTCCACAACCCCGTTCAGCGTCGTTTGGGGCAACAACGTAATGGTTGGGACCAATGTGGTGTGGGGCGATAGCGTGGTGTGGGGAAATGCCACACCCGCGGCGAACAGCGTGGTGTGGGGTGACAAGACTCTGAACGCCTCTTCTAAAGCCGATGTTGTGAGTAGCGAATCCAGTAAAGTACTGATCAAAGGCGAATAAACGACAACGCGAACGGCGAAACGGCCTCGACTGGATTCTTCCCGTCGAGGCCGTTTGCATTTTTCACTACCTTCACACTTACAAAGCCAAGTAGCACTTGCGAGCTTCATTGCACTCGTATTCATCCACTAACTTGCTATCTGGACCTAAACAATTCTGCGTCTTGTGGCACCAGAACAATCGGTCGTTGCCGTGCGGAACCTGCGGGTCCCACTCGGCTTCAATGAACATTCCCTTCCACCGCAAATTGTCACAACGGTCATCATCAATAACCGTCAACCCGGCCCGTTCTCGTTTGAAAACCGACATAAGCTACACCGGAAGGCCAGCAGCCTTTAGAATGGCTCGCTTCACAGCCACCTTGGCCAACTGCACCTTGTAACCATTTTCAGAAAGAGGAGTTGCATTGGCCACCGCTGCTTCACCAGCACGTTCCGCCAACGCTGCGTCGATCTTCTTGCCAGTTAGCATCTGTTCGGCCTGCGATGCCCGCCATGGCGTCGCGGCCACGTGACCCATCACAACTACTGCCGATTTCACCATGCCCCCCGCCATCGTCAAATTAACCGATGCCGACGTCAATGGCCAGTCCACTGCTTCCCGATGCCGTACTTCATAAGTGGCATTGGTTCCTGCGGCCGGAATCATAATCTGCGTCAGAATCTCATTCGGCTTCAGGGCGATTTCCCGCTCCCCATTTGACTTCGGCGAAACGAAAAATTCACTCATCGGGACGTCTCGCTTTCCACTGGCTGAGACCAAAGTTACCTTTGCCCCTAATGCCACTAAAGCGGGACCAAAGCTGGACGCACTGACGAACAATGCCGGACCACTGCCGAAAATGGCGTGATACTTGTTCTCACCAGTCGTCACCAAGCTTTTGCCATTTTCATCCTGACCCAACAAGCCATTGCCTCGTCGGAAATACCAGCAGCGCGGTCGTTGGCATAAATCGCCGCCAACAGTGCCCATGTTGCGCAATTGCGGACTGGATACTTCCAATGCCGCTTGGGCCAGCGATGGATACATTTGCCGCACCAGCGCATTCGACGCCAGTTCATCCAAAGTAACTGTGGCGCCAATGCGAAGTCCTGTTCCAGACTTGGCAATGCCACCCAGTTCCTTAATGTTTTTGATGTTCACCACGCGCTTGGGCGAATGAAGATATTCCTTCATCAGGCTGAGCAGGTCAGTGCCACCGGCCAAAACATCGGCTTCTCCCCATTGCGACCCCAGCAGGCCTAGCGCTTCATTCAAAGTTGCCGGATTGGCGAATTCGAAGTTCTGCATTTTATGCGTTCCTCCTGTTTGTAGAAAGAGCAGCCAGCACTCGATCAGGCGTCAAGGGAACCATGGGAACCCGCACCCCTAATGCATTGGCAGTAGCGTTGGCGATTGCCGCCAAGCCACCGATGGCACACGGTTCACCCAGCCCGATAATTCCGCGCTTATCATTTTCCGGGGTAATGTCCATATGAACCACAATTTCGCCAATGTCGCCGATACCTGCCAGCTTGTAGAACTCCATATCGGGGTTCAATACCTTTCCGGTCATGCGATCCATCACGCGTTCTTCCATCAGTGCCGAACAGATGCTCATGATGCAGGCACCATAAACCTGGCTAGATGCCGTCTTGGGATTCACCACTAAACCGCAATCCTGAACCGCCACCATTTTGCGCATTCGGACAATGCCGGTTTCAATGTCCACTTCCACTTCCGCCATCTGGATTCCTGATGCACCAGAAGTGTTCAATCCTTCCTTGGCCGCTGCCCGCTGATCGTTCTCACCCAGTTCCGAGATCTTGTCCACACCCAATTTCTGACAAGCCTGTTTCCAGCTAAGACCCTTAGCCGGATTCCCTTTCTGCTGAATTTTGTTGTCCACCGCTTCCAACTGATCAGCAGCAACATTCAACCCAGGGGCCACGCGCTCAAACAATTTCTCCAAAGCATTTACTGCGGCTTTGCGAGTTGAAGAGCTAACGCCGCCAATGGTTGTTGATCCACCAGAAGGACCCGATGCCGGAAAGGCGTTGTCGCCAAGTTTCACTTTCACCGCGCTCATCGGCAGACCAAAAGTTTCCGCCGCCACCTGCGTGATGCAAGTCCGCGTGCCGGTGCCGATATCCTGGCTGCCGATTTCCACTTCAATCGACCCGTCAGGATTAATGGTCACTTTGCACTTGGAAGCATGGCCAGCGCCACCCCAAGTTGCCATTCCCAAACCTAAACCGCGACGGATGTTCCCTGTTTCAGAACCACGTGGATGCCACTTCTTTTTCCAGTCCATCAGTTCAGCCGCTTTCACCAACTGCTTGCGATAAACTTCAGGACGGGGAGACATGTCCATATTCTTATGGAACAGATCCCAGGGGTCCATCTTCAGCTTGGCCGATAAATCTTCCAACGCCGAGCAGGTTAGAAAACTAGCCTGTGGATGATTCGGCGCACGCCATGCACGAGCCGGACCAGCATTGAGCGACACCGCTGTATGGTTCAAACGGAAGTTCGCAATTTTCGTAAATACATAAGGGATAGGAGGCATTCCGCCGCCGCCCAAACCACCGGAAGCCCAGGATTCCGATTGCCACGCGGTGATGGTGCCATCTTTCGATGCGCCCATTTTGATCTTGGCATAGGCACTGGGACGAGTCCCGGCGATGGTCAACTCATTGGCGCGATCCAGATAAATCTTCACCGGACGCCCACCGCTGGCCTTCGATAGATGAGCGCCTTCGGAACCCCATTTGTCGGAAGGGAATTTAGATCCAAACCCGCCGCCCACGTGGTCCATCTGGACTTTAACATTTGTTGCTGGAAGCTGCATTTGCTTGGCCAAGTCACCACCGATTGTGGAGACGGCTTGCGTTGAAGGCCACAAATTAATATTGTCGCCTTGCCATTGAACAACATTGCCGTGCGGTTCCAAACAGCAATGGGTAATCACCGGGCAACCATATTCGCCTTCGGACACGGCATCTGCATCTTTGAAGGCTTTGTCTGGATCACCAGTTACCTGTTCCCCGGCGGCTTTGGCTCGGGAACCAACTTTCGCCAGAAGTTCCTCACGAACAACGTGCGGCAAAACTTCATATTCAACCTTAATGGCACGAACCGCATCGTTGGCAATTTCTTCACGCACGGCGCTTACCACTGCCACTTCCTGCCCGGCCCATTGCAGTTCCGCACCAGGTTCGGCAATCACTCGGATAGCGGTTACGCCTTCCATTGCCTTGGCTGCGGAAATATCTATGCTCTTCACTTTGGCATGGGCATGGGGGCTGTGTAAAAACACGCCGAACAACTGCCCAGACTTGTTCAAATCGGAAGAATACTTTGCACGACCACTGGCTTTCACCGGGCCGTCCAGGCGGTCGAAGGGCTTGCCCATCACCGCGCGCTTGTTCATTGGTGGCCAACTATATTCAGGCATTCTTCATGCTCCTTGCTGCTTCCAGAACAGCTTCGCGCATTCCAACATAAGTTCCACAGCGGCAAATATTTCCGCTCAAACCTTTTTGTACTTGCTCCCGCGTGGGGTTAGGATTGCGATCCAGGAAAGCCTTGGCCGCCATCACAAATCCAGGGGTGCAGTATCCGCATTGCTGCGCATCATGCTTGATGAACGCTGCTGAAACCGGATGCAATTTCCCTGGTCCGCCTAAGCTTTCAATTGTGGTGATCTGTTTGCCAACCGCATCAATGGCCAGCACAGAGCAGCCATAAACGGTCTTTCCATTCACCATTACTGTGCACGCGCCACATGTGCCACGGTCGCAAACACGCTTGGCACCGGTCATGTCCAGTTTGTTACGAAGTGCATCTAACAAGGTGACTCGAGGTTCAACCTGCAATTTTGTTGCAGCACCATTAATGTTGAGAGTAATGGCCACTTCAGTGGGTCCCATCACTTTTGCTGCGGCTTGTGCAGCAGCTTCTTGCGCGCCTAAGCTGGTTGCGAGAATGCCGCCACCAACGCCGGCGCTGCCCAGAAAGCCACGGCGCGAAACCGCTGCTTTCGTCTGCTTTTCTTTATCCTTTTGGGAACTCAAAGCGGATACCATCCTTTCAGTGTGGTTTGGATCCTGCAACGCAGGAAGATCTGACTATATATAGCAAAGGTGGGACCTGTTTTGGAATCGACATAAAAAAGACTGGCCCTCCGCAATGGAAGGCCAGTCTTATCGCTAATGAATATCGCTGAAATTATCTTGCAGCAATATGCTGAACAAAGGACAGAGCTGCCAGTTGCTGCAGCTTGTCTGCGGCAATGCGCCCCACCACCAGCTTCGCCTGCCCTGGTCTGCTGATTACCTCAAACCCAAGTTTGCGCAACGCAGCGAATACCGAATCACTGGTATCGGTCAAGAACAGCCGGACCTCAATTTGGGAAGTCCCGCCGCTTGCCGCCAACCTGCGCACATCATCCGACACCTTCGCCTTCTTTGCATTGGGTTCTTGTTCCGGTTGTGCAATTTGAATCTCTGACACGGAATTTTGAACTTCAATTTTGTCCCTTGGGCCATTCATTGGGGCAACCATCCTTCGCGAAACATCTCCGACGAATCCAGACCCACCTACAAAACTTTCGCGACGAGTACCCTCAGGCACCTCCACAGGAACTTGAATGGTCCGCAGGTGGCCACTTTCGTTCACTACCCGATCCTCCACAGCTACAAAGGAAGTGAAGGCCGTCATCAATTGGAAGTCGATCCCCAAGCGTGTGATGGCTTCTTTGTTCGCCGCCGCACCGGAACTTTCCAGCGAATCAATGCGACGTCTGCCCCACAATAGCGCCACAGCATAGTTGTCACTTTGACGATCAGGAAGGTTTACAGAAACAATACGCTCAAAATCCCGACCCGCCATCTTCCCAGTAATCCGCAGATTGCCTTTCGCCCCGCGTGTGTAACGACCCGCCAACACAATCGGCTTGGCACTGAATAGATCCAGTACACGAATCGGTTCCACATCTTTCACTGGCAAACCATTCCATTCCAATTTGATTCCCGTCAGTAAAGGATCATGCACCCGTTGCGAAAAACGTTTGGCAGCCAGGGACCCGTCGTCGCTCAGATTGACGTAATCCACTTCGCCACGACCATGCTCGGCCATCTTGTCCAGCAAGTAGTGGTTCACTGCGGAACCAATGCCGAAGGAAAAAATACGAGCGTTGGGATGGCGATCAATCTCCGCTAAAATTTCGCTCTCGTTACCCACATAACCATCGGTCATGAAACAAACTATGCGCATGGGACCTTCACTGGGCGCACCGTCCAGTGAGGCTCGAATGGCCTTCATCATCTCTGTTCCTCCGCTTCCATAGTGTCCATCTATAAATCGTTTGGCTTGGACAATGTTCTGGGGCGTGGCCGGGACGGGTCGCGAATAAAGAATGTGGGTGTCCCCAGCAAACGTGATGACGTTGAACGTGTCGCCGGGGTTGAGCGTATCTAAGGCATAGCGCATAGATTCCTTGGCCTTCTCAATGGGGAACCCGTTCATGGAACCAGAAGTGTCTAAAACAAAAACCAGTTCGCGTGGTGTGATTTCATTGGCCAAGATTTTGGCCGGTGGTTCCAGAACCAAATTAAAATAGCCGACGTCGCCGGTCCTGTGGGTCAGTAACGAGTCCCCAATATTCTGCCGAGCGGTGGACCACACCAGACGAAAATCTTTGTTGGGAATTTCATTCTTGCCCCGCAGCTTCAAGTCAGCCGTAGCACCCTGTTTGCTGGCGATTTCAATTTCATGCGTATTGGAATCGAGCGATTGAATGGTGACCCCGGCATTGAGATGAACGGCAACCGAAATATCATGGCCAGCGCGGGTTCCCTTGGCGGCAAGCGGCGGATTCACTCCCCTATAGCGCGGACCCACAACCATGGGGAATAGGAATGAATATTTTCCTGAATCGTAAGGCAACTGTTCAATGTATTGGATCTCAACTTTAATGGTGGAACCAGGCGTGATGTTGGCCACCGCCTGCGTAAAAATGTTGGGACGTTCCTGGTCAAGCAGGCCCGCCATCCGACCGCTGTTCTTCGCCTGTTCGTAAATGCGCCGAGCCTCATCCCGAGTTTTCACTGTCCCTTTGATGGTGTGATCGCCAACCATAATGTTCATGGCGTTCACTGCGGCACCGTGAGGCAAAGGGAAAACATAAATGGCTTCAATCGTTTCCGTCGAAGGGTTGTGGAACTCCTGCGTCACCCGGACTCGGGCCATGGTTCCGCTGATTTCTGCTTTCACATCGGTGTGCTTCAGCGGACAATCTACTTGTTCACCGCCCCGGTCAACACGCGTGAGTGAACCCGATGCGGCGTTTCCTGTTGCGGCGGCAGCAAGCACGGTGGCCAGCAAGCCGCAACGGATAAGATAACTTTTTTGGATCATTTGAAAATCTCCTTCGTAAGGGGAATCTCAGCCAATGGCAGATCCTTTCGCAATATCGGAATTTTATTTGTAGATCAGTTTTATTTCGAAGGGAATTGGAATGGGTGCTGGACCGTTGCTGGGAAGTGGAGGCGCACCGCCACCCGCTACCCCGGCACCCTGTTCCCTAAGTTTCATCACAGCACCGGCCAGATTCGTCGGCTGAAAGCTACCCCGAAGCGTCAATTCACCAGCAGTGCCGTCCAGGACTATTTCGCCGATCGCGGGAATCAGGTAACGTTCCCCGGCTTGGATGTCCTGAATCGCGTTGGGTGCAGACGCAACAATCATGCGTCCATTCATTGGGGCAGTAATCGCGATGCGCACCGCATCCCCGCGCTTGAGAGCTTCTCCAGAAGGGAGTGGCACAAATGCCCCATCGGAATTTTTTCGTAACACTGAGTAAGCAGATAACGGTGAACTGGCTCTTCTGGCTTGTGGAGCCACTCGGTTCGACGCTCCCAAAGAACTGCTTACAGTGGAACGCTCCGCCTGAAGTGTACTGCTCGAAGCTGTCACAGAAATCTTCTGATCCTCTGGTTGTGCTTGTTGCTGAGCCTTATCTTTTAGTTCGACTACTTCTTTTTTTGTAGCTTCGGGTGGCGCGATAACTGGGGCGGCGGCTACTGGCGGCGCCTTCTGTAGACTCTGCATCTGACTTGGTGCCTCCGCCTGCTTCGGCTTCGTCGGTTTCGCTTGCGTCGGTTCTTCGTTTCGGGCTTCGGCTTCTATTGGAACGCTAGGCTTCGCTTCCTGACTTTGAGCTTCTGTTCTGTGCGGCACCGTCACTGGTTGCGTCTGCGGTCGAACCACTACAAATACAACAGCCACAGCCGCAGCAACCGCCAACCCTCCGGCCCAGGCAAACCAGCGGCTGCGCTTAGGCTTCAAGCCTGCAATTACGCGCTCCCGTGCACCAGGCAACAGCAACGCATCGCGAATTGCATCCTCATGGGCCAGGGCATCAAACAATTCCTGATCTTCCAGCGCCGCTGCGAATAGTTGCTGGCGTTCATCTTCATTCAATTGACCAGTCCCATAAAGAGCCGTCAATTTATGCTTATCGAAACTCATTTGACGCCTCCTAATTTTGAATCAGTCATCTTGACGAGTAGTTCTTTCCGACAACGAGCATCCCACGTGTACACAGTGTTGATGCTATCGGCTCCCAGTAGTTTCTGGATTTCTGGAAACCCCTTCCCTTCCAGCTTCCAACGAAAAATATTGCGACATCGTTCCCCCATGCCAGCCAGTACCGTGGTCAGCAGGTCTAACCGACGTTGCCGGTCAATCAGGATATCCTGCCCTGGGCTAGGGTCGGCAAGTGGAATTTCCGTGACATCAAGCTGCGTGTTTTCCCCTCGACGCGTGTCCCGATTGCGCCACCCCATCAACTTAAAGCGCATAATCTCAAACGCCAGCGGCAACAATTCTTCAACTGTGGTGACGTGACGATACTTTTCTTCGAGAACCACGAAAACCTCCTGCGCCAGGTCTTCAGACAAATCTCGCCTATAACGGGATGCCGCAAAGCCCGTGATCCTTTCACGAACCTTCAGCAGAATTTCATCGCGTGACAAATCTTTTTAAGTATAGTGGGGCGGAGTTGGTTGGAGCCGGGCAATTACAGCATTTTTTCGAGTTCGCTGAGAATAGAGTGATTGTGTTACCAGTTCAATTAAAAGCCGACCGCACATCCGTTTGTTTGAAGTCGTTCCCCTTGAAAAGTAGCGGGATGCCCTTTGATTGCGCCAAGGCATAGGCGAAGCAATCGCCCATATTCAACCGTGCTGGTCTGCCCCGATACTTGCCAGATGCCGCCGCCGCAATCTGAGCTTCTGCCAATGTAATCGGGACCACTACTATGCCCATGCGCTCCATCCAGGCTGAGGACTTCGTTTCCCCTGCGGTACCGTGATGGGTCCTCATGATGACTTGCACTTCCCACCAGTTAATTGGCGAGATCCATAAAGCGGTCGCAGCCAGAAGCTTGGTCATGTAGACCTCTCCATCGGGCTCATCTAAGAGGATGGCAATCACTGCCGAAGCATCCACCGCAAGATTCACTTTGGCAATCCATTTTCATCGTAGAGGTCATCATCGGTAAGTACAGGCCCCACCACCGGTAGCCGCCTGATTTCAGCAAGTAGCTTTTCCACGTCTTTCCGGCGTTTAGCCAGCTTGATAGCGGCTTTGGCTCGTTCAATCTCTAATTGCCGCTTAACAGCAATGCCAATGGCATCGGTGATAGAAACACCAGTCAAAGCCGCCAAAGCGCGAACCTCTTCGGTGACTTCAGATTTTTTGATTTGTATAGCCGCTGTACTTGGCATGATTTTTATTGTAGCATGACTTTTCTACATTGTCATTGCATTAATAAATCATGCCATATTTTTTGTCATGACACAAACCAAGCAATGATTGGCAGAGTATACTGACAAGAAGACCACTCCCTTGCGCTATTGGCTTTCCAATCGAGTCCCACCATTCCACCGCGTCCTCATCATTGAAAGCGGTTCCCGTGACCTTGTCGAAGACCTGCTCCCTGGCCTTTACGAAATTTATGGTGATGCCATGCAACTGCATCTGGTCACCTGCTATGCCGGAGTTCCCTCCACGCTGAAGGCCGACGCTAAAATCTGGCGCGTTACTGATTTTCCTGGCTCCAAAGGTCGTCGCGAATTGCTTCGTCAATTGCGCCAGCAAAATTACACCGTCGCCGGAATCCTTTGTTCCGGGGAACCGATCCTGCTGAAATGGAAATGGTTTCTGGCTCTGGGACTTTCAGCCAAGTTTTTCATCCTCAACGAAAATGGCGATTACTTCTGGCTGGATCGCGGACACAGAATAGACATCCGCCATTTCATTCTTTTCCGATTGGGCTTAGCTGGGGAAGGTGCCGTGGCCACCATTGGACGGTTGTTGCTGTTCCCTTTTGCCATCGCCTATTTAGCAGCATTCGCCATCTTCGTCCATCTGCGACGCGCCCTATCACCAACCGATATGGGGCCCATAAAATAATACATTGGCATGACAGACCAGTCCCGCCCCCTGCCCGTGTATAATCTTAGTTCAGCGGTTCGGAAGCCCAACACTGGCTTGGGTGCGCGCAGGCGGACAGTATTCGTACTTTCGCTTTCCTTCCGCTCAACAAGAAAGTTTATTCCTTACGAATCACCATGAGGAGATTGATGTCGAACGAACTGCAAAATTTTTTATCGCTCTCATATGAAGAGCTTGAAGAGAAGAATCTGGAAGCCAAGGAACAGCGCAAGAATCGCGTTGACCCTGGGAAGATTCAAGAAGAGCGTCTTAGGTACCTGACGGACGAAAAGCGCATTAAGGCTGTAACGGTATTGTTCAGCGATCTGGAAGGTCGTCTGCACATGCTTGATTACGATAAGAAGTTTCTTGTCAAAAGTTGGGACAACCTTACTTTTGATGGCTCTTCCATTCGTGGTTTCACCGCACAGCGTGAAAGCGATCTGCGCCTGGGCATGGATTGGAGCGCCTTTTACTGGGCTCCTTCCGATATCTTCGGATCAGGCAAAACGCTGGTGTTCGGTGAAGTTATCGACAAGGACGGATCACCTTACGGTGCCGATATCCGTGGCGTCTTGAAGGCTTATGCCAATGGACTTCATAAGAAAGAAGGCTACACTCTTAACGCTGCCAACGAAATTGAAGGCTTCTTGTTTAATGGCAAGGACGCCGAACGCCGCTACAATGAAACCGGTAAGTTTGACTACGTCAACACCGGTGGATATTATCATTCTCTCCCTGGCGATCCGCTGCGCACTTTCATCGACACTGCCGCTGAAGTGCAACGGGCCATGGGTTTTGAAAACGAAAAGGATCATCCGGAAGTTGCACCGTCGCAGTTTGAAATCAACTATACCTATGGTGAAGTGGTCGCCGCTGCCGATCAGATTCAGCTCTATAAGCTGATTTGTCGTCAGGTGGCAACCAAAATGGGCCTTACTGCCAGCTTCCTTCCCAAGCCCGTGGTGGGAGTCAATGGAAATGGTATGCACACCAACGTTTCTGTTATGAAGAACGGTAAGAACATGATGTGGGATCCCAAGGGCGATGAAAAGCTCAGCAAATTCGGCTGGCAATTCATTGATCGTATTCTGACCCACGGCAACGACATCTGCCTGATGCTCAATGCCAGCGTCAATTCCTACCGGCGTCTTGATCCACACTTTGAAGCACCGAATCAGATCAAGGCATCCGCCGTTGACCGTGGTTCCATGGTTCGCGTTCCGATTGGAAATGAAAAGAGCTCCCGCGTAGAAGTCCGTTCGGTTGGGCCCGATGCCAATCCGTATATGGTTCTCTATTCGGTGTTCAAAACCGGCCTGGACGGCGAAACGGCGAAGATCAAAAATCTGCGCACTGCCGACCGTTACCTGCCGGACAACATTTACGATGCAATGAAGAACTTCACCGACGCCGAATGGACCACCAAGATTCTGGGCGCTGACGTGAAGGGTCGCTATGCAGAATTGAAGCAGGCATCGGCTGACCGTTGCCCTCGCTTGTTAGGCACAGTGGTGAAACCGCAGGAAGTGCAGTTCCACCATGAAGTCTATAATCAATGGCTCTGGAATCAGTTCTAAACTCAACTGATTCGAAAATCAAAAACGGGCTGCATGAATCATGCAGCCCGTTTTCTTTCCTCAGCACACACAAACTTACTTTCTGGATAGTTCAATCTTAGGCGTTGCCAAGTAGCCAGTAATAACGTCCTTGCTCACCTGGTTCACAACAATCTCAAACGGTTGACGAGCTCGCGATGCCACATAGAACTGCACTGGTTCGTTGGCTGTCTTATCTTTCTTTTCCACGCGCTTGTCATCAGCCACAACATCCATGGTGTAACGGCTACGTTTGGGGTCAGCCTTTTTCAAAGTCACAACCACCCCGCCGATCTTCAAAGGACCAGCCTGCTTGGTTAACTTGAACTCGTAAATATTGCGATCACCCAGTTGACGAAGGGCAACAATTTCATTGGCATTGGTTGCCACCAGACCGCTCATCACGCCCATGTCACCACGAACTCGAACCAGGTCGGCTAGCGTCTTCTCAATCTCGGTCTTGGAATTAGCCACCTCAATTTTGACAGCACTTACTTCCGTGTTAATGCCCGTGATGCGGTTGGAATTATCGGTTGAAGTCTCTTGAACGTTCTCTTTCACTTTCGAGATTTCAGCCGAGATTTTTTGCTCTGTTTCTTTTTGTTCCTTTGCCAGCTTACCTGCCAGAATGTCGACATGGTGCTTGGATGCAGACTGAGCTTTGGCTAAGTTTGAACTGGATTCCTTGCGTGCCGCAGTCAGTTCTTCACTAACAGTGGCCAGGGATTTCTGCAGATCCGTATCGGCCCTGGAAACAGTGGTTCTCATGGAACCAATCTCTTGCTTATATTCTCCAATCTGTTGTTGGTAGGAGAGGATGTCATGCTGCAGCCGAGACGTTTGGCTTGCCTGGTAAGCAGAAAGCCCACCAATCGCCAGAACACCCGCACCCAAAATCGCAGTCCAAGTAGAACCACTCTTCATACCGTTATTGCTATTCTCAGTCTGTTGCATTTTGCCGAACCTCCGCTGTTCTGTAATGCACGACAGATGCCAAACAGCTTGTCTATTCAGAATCAATAGCTTACAAATCAGGCAGAAGCCGTTTGCGAAATTATTACTAGATCTGCACCCGGCACCGTGAAATTTCTTCAAAGTTTTCTATAATCGAAGCTGCACTATGAAGCCAACTATCCTTTCCATTCTGCTCACCGCCACGCTTGCCCTGGCCCAGAGTTCCCACAAAACCACCAAGGCCGATGTGGACAACCTGATGAAGGAACTTTCTAATTGGGGCCGCTGGGGCAAAGAAGATCAACTGGGTGCCTACAATCTGATCACTCCAGCAAAGCGCAAAGAAGCCGCTGCCCTGGTCAAAGAAGGCATCTCCGTTTCGCTATCTCATGATGTGGAAAAGGTTGTCGGCCCAGACAACAACAACCCGTTCAAGCACACCATTGAAGACGCCGGACCCTATGCCAACGAATACTATATGGATTCCTACTCAGTGAATTATCATGGCTTTGCCCACACCCACATGGATTCGTTGTGCCACATGTTTCATGACGGCAAAATGTACAACGGATTTTCCGCCAAAGAACAATTGACCAAGACTGGCGCTCAAAAACTGGCCATCACCGGATTCAAGAACGGCATCCTGACTCGCGCCATTCTGATGGACATTCCCAAGCTGAAGGGTGTTCCCTTCCTCGCAGCCGGTACTGCAATTTTCCCCGAAGATCTGGACGCCTGGGAAAAGAAGACTGGCCTGAAAGTACGCTCTGGCGACGTGGTTTTGATTTATACCGGACGTTGGGCCGCTCGCAAGAAAAATGGGGCTTGGGAAATCGGCAAGAATGCCGCAGGGTTGCATGCTTCCTGTGCCAAATGGCTAAAATCTCGCGACGTCGCGATTCTTGGTTCCGATGGTGCCTCTGACGTTTTACCATCACAAGTGGACGGGGTCACCCAACCTATTCATCAATTAGTGCTGATCGCCATGGGCATGCCGATTCTGGATAATTTAGATATGGAAGCTTTAAGCGCTACCGCCGCCAAGCTGAATCGCTATGAATTTATGCTTTCCGCTTCGCCACTGGCTGTTGCTGGCGGAACCGGATCTCCTTTGAATCCCATTGCAACCTTCTAGCACTCAACGGGAAGTAGCCGCATCTGAATAGAGTATGAAAGAAGCCATTCTAATCCTTTCCTTCGGTGGTCCAGAGACGGAAGCCGATGTGATCCCATTTCTTGAAAATGTGCTTCGTGGGCGCAATGTGCCCAGGGAACGCATGATGGAAGTGTCGGAACATTATATGCACTTTGGTGGCAAAAGTCCCATCAATGATTACAACCGGGAACTGATTGCCAAATTGGAAGCGCTGTTAAAACAGCAAGGTCCGGCACTCCCTGTTTATTGGGGGAATCGTAACTGGCATCCACTGCTACCGGAAACCGTCCAACAAATGGCGGCCGATGGAATTGAAAAAGCCTATGCCTTTGTAACCTCGGCTTATAGTTCCTATTCCGGTTGTAGGCAGTACAGGGAAAATATAACGGCGGCCACTTTGGAAGTTGGAGCGGGCTCTCCGGAAATTGTCAAGATCCGTCCTTTTTACAACCATCCTGGCATTATTGAACCAGTGGCAGAAGACGTTCATGCCAGCTTCGCGCAAATCCCCGCCGAAAGACGGGACCACGCCGCGTTGCTATTCACCGCCCATAGCATTCCAATAAGCATGTCCGAAAGTTGCAATTACGTGAAGCAGTTGGAGGATGCCTGCCGATTGGTTGCAGCGAAAGCCTGCCGCATCAATTACAAGTTGGTCTATCAAAGCCGTAGTGGACCCCCTACCCAACCCTGGCTTGAACCCGACGTGCTGGACGCAATCAAACAACTGGATTCAGATGGCGTAAAAGACGTTGTGGTGTGCCCGATTGGCTTCCTATCCGATCATATGGAAGTCCTCTACGACCTGGACGCCGAAGCCAAAGATTTGGCCGACAAATTGGGGATGAATTTTATTCGCAGCAAGACCGCAGGTTCAGATCCGCGCCTGGTTCAAATGATTCGCGATCTTGTGGAGGAACGCAGAAATCCTCAATTGCCTCGCGTTTTCTTAGGAGATTTGGGCCCATGTCCCGATGTCTGTCCGCCTAACTGCTGTTCTGCACCGCAAAGGCCAACCGCACGGCCTTCGACCTAATGTTAATTAACCGATAGCGAATTTGCGCAGCGCATCAATGTTCCATTGCGCCTGATCCAAAACTTCAAGGTTCGTATTACGTTCATACAGTTTGCGGACCGCCGCCACGTCTATTCGCCGACCACCGCCATCCAGCATTCCGGCCATCACAACTTTGCGCTTTCCCATGGAAGAAGTCACTTCCGGCAAATCTTGTTGATTGCAAATGTTGGGGATGAAATTTGCAAACGGATGGCCAAAGTTTTCAGTCTCAAGTAAGGAACGGTACTGCGCTAATCCCCCCGAAAGATACAGCTTTTGAATATTGGGTTCCAGGGCAGACGCAAATTGTGCCGGAATGGTTAACTTTCCTTGCGCTGCTAAAATCAGCGGTTTGTTCTGCACAGGCGGATGCAACCGTAACGCACGCACCACTGCTAGAACATCGTTGGTGCGTTGGCCAACCATGGGACGCCCCAGGATCAACGCTGCCCATGCGTAATCTTCTTCTTCACCATGGGACTTGGCGTAGCGCGGGTTCCCATTGCCAAATTCCGGAGTCAGATCGCCCAGGCCGCGCACGTCAGGAACTGCTACTGCAAAGCCTTCGGCCGCCAGGGTCTGATAGGTTTCATCCTCATGCCACTGGCCGTTGCGGCCATTCGGTTCCAACAACACAATCAGCGGTTTAACGGACGCTTTATCCGGCGGGAGGAACAACCACAGCGGAACCCACATTTTATTGCCCGATTGCACTTCTAAAGCTTCAATCTCAACGCCTCGTAATGAAGATGCCCGTTTCAGAACAGTAAGGCGCTGGGGCGTCTGGCGTTCCAATCGCAACAAGCGATCAAGCGTTACAGGGGCCTGCTTGCCAATGGGCTTCTGTTCCATTTGGAAAGGAGTTTGGCTTTTTAAGGAACGGATTACGCTGCCACTTTCTGTTGCCCACAACACTTCTTCCGTCTCTGGCTTGGTGGCTGGTTCTTCAGTTATGCGGTCTTGACCCTTAAACCAGTGGTTCAGAAAACTATACAGTGCTAAGCGGGAATCATAGGAAAGCCCATGCGGCAGGGGTGTGGAACTCCAGCTCAAATGGTCGCTCTTCCCTAGCGTCTGATATACCTTCTTCAGTTTTTGAAATTCATCCCAACCGTTCTGCACGTAGTCTGGTGAATAGGTCCCAAAAAAATCTTTGTCACTTACAGAGATCAACAAAGGCTTGGGAGCAATGGGATACAAGCAGTCCCATCGGTCAAAACCAGCCGGAGCGGAATAGATCAAATCCTGCTCAGCATCGTCGGTGGACCCTGCCCCTTCAAATTCAGGGATCGCAAACTTCTCTGTATTGCCGCTCATAATGGCGGCGGCGCTGATGCGGTCATCGACACAGGCCAGGTACATTGAAATGGTCGCTCCGCCAGATTGACCGGTAGTGGCCAGCCGACGCGGATCGGCTAATGGATGCGAAGCCAGGTAATCCAGACTGCGAACCGCATCCCAAAGTTGGACTTTCACCGCAGAACTCCCCGAAAGAATCAATTGCTTTCCCATGGCGTTGTGCTCATCCATGGGCGAACCAAGTCGCGAACGTTTGAATGACGAATCGGGGTAAGCAATGCGTTCGCCTTGCCCAATCGGATCAAAGGCCAGCACCAGATATCCTAGGCGAGCAAGGCCTTGGCAGCAACGTTGATACGCAGGGTAAGCTTTGCCTGCAGGCGCATGACCCATTTGAAAAAGCACCGCTGGGAAGGGTTTTCGTCCACGCGCTGGGATATATAAATTTGCTGTAACAAAAAAACCAGGACGACTTTCATAGGTCACTTTTTGGAGTTGATATCCAATGCGATCCAACGTTCCAGTAACCTTGGCATTTAGCGGCGTCTTTTCGAATCCTCCGCCAATCAACCGCCAGAAAGTTTGCCGAGCCCATTTTTGCCGCTCAATCACAAGTTCCGGACTAACCAGTTTGGTCAGTTCCGATTGACGGGCTTTGGCCAACGACCAAGCCAGATCGTGAAGATAATCGGGCAGACAACGGGAATAATTGCGATAGCTGACCCCGGAATACGGCTCGCGGGCGTTGGGCAGTGGACCACTTGGCCCTACAGCGTTCTGAGCAACAGCGTTCTGGGCAAGGGCTTTCTGCGTGTGTAGCAGGGGAATAAGCGGAACTGTGGCGCTTAGTAGTGCGCGTCGAGTTAACTTAGGGGCAAAGTTCACAGCCCTATATTATCTCTTATCGAAAGTGCTGTTTGAAAACATTTGGTCTAAAAAAATCGTCCTCAGGATATATCACCCTGAGGACGCAGTTGCGAAGAAGTGGACACAAGAGGAGCACTACGGAGAACCACTTCTTCTAAGACCAACGCAAACCGAAAGCTACCGCGCGGGTTCCAAACAAATTCTTGCTAGCCCTGCGCCGTGCCCTTGCGCTTTTGAAAAGCTCAATTTCTTAACGCATAGGCTGCATTTGCAACCTTTCCACCTGATCCCTTTGTTTGGAATCGCTGGTGGCCAACTGTTTCGGATCGCTGGCAGTTAATCCGCGGCGTTTACGGAACGGCGAATTTTGCTTGGCCGCGTACATCCGCTTATCCGCTTGGGAAATCAGCATGTCCGGTGAATCGCCATCCTGCGGATAATAGGCTTCACCCACACTCATGGAAAGGCACTCTTCGCCAAATACTTCCAGCGCTGCCTGCGCTACCAGTTGAGCCAAATGCAATTGCCTGGATTGCGGCGGAGCTCCCCGACTTCCCGGCATCACAATCACAAACTCATCCCCACCCATCCGCGCCACGTAATCGTATTCCCGGCAGTTATTGCGCAGCTTTTCAGCTACAGATTTCAATATTCGATTTCCTTCCAAATGGCCGAAACGATCATTCACCATCTTGAATCCATCTAGATCGCAAACCAGCACTTGCAATTGCAATCCAAGCCGCTTGCACCGGGCCAGCTCTGTTTCCAGATGAATGGCCAGACTGCGGGAATTGGGCAAACCCGTCATGTGGTCAGTAATTGCGGAAGCTTCCACTTGTTTGTATTTCAAAGCATTTTCAATGGATTGGGCTACCTTGGGGGCAATGGACTGCAAGATCCGCAGATGATCACGGGTGAATACATCGCGTTCCCCATGGTACAAACTGAGCACGCCCACCACGCTGCGCGTCCCTTCCAAAGGAACTGAAATCGCCGCCCTCATGGTGCTGAACTTCGAAGGATCGTTCAAATAGCCGGGTTCCACCGATGGGTTGCCGTTAATGATTGGTTTACGATTTTCAGCAACCCAACCCGAAAGCCCCTGCCCCACCGGAATTTCAAGCGATGAGAACAGTCGAAAATTGTCGCCAGTAACGTATTCAGGAACCAGATTATCTTCCTGCTTCACAAAAATGCACATCGTATCGAACGGCATCATTTTTTTCAGCCGAACCGATAACACAGACAGCGTTTCATCCAAACTCAGCGAATTACCCAGGTTCTGACTTAGCTCAAACAGTGTTTGCACTTCCTGCCGAGCAGCGGCAATGGATGCAAGAAACGGCGCCGTATCCCCATTTTCATTCCTGTTTTTAGAATCCCCGGGAGCACAAGTTTCAAAACCAGCCGCCGGTGCCAGCCCCCGTTCAATCCGCACATCGGTGGATAGCTTCACTTTATCCACCCGCACGGAACTGGCTTGACGTTCCAATTCTTCATAACGCCGTTCCAGAATTTCCACCACCTTCGGATCAAATGCCCGGCCCGACTCTTTAGAAATCACCGCCATCGCCTGGTCCAATGGCAATGCCCGACGGTATTGCCGATCTGTAGCCATGGCATCCAGACAATCCACTGCCGATAAGATCCGCGCACCAATGGGAATCTCCTCTTCTTTAAGCCCGTCAGGATATCCCGTACCATCCCACTTTTCATGGTGAGAACGGACAATAGGAGCAACAGGATAAGGAAACTGTACCCGTTCCAAAATTTCCGCCCCCACTACGGGATGGATTTTCATTTTCTCGAACTCTTCCGGTGTCAGCCGACCAGGTTTAGAAATAATGTGTTCTGGCACAGCCAGTTTTCCAATGTCGTGCAGTAAGGACGCTGCCCGCAAGGCTTCCAGGTCAGCCCCTTTCAGCCCTAAATCTTTTCCAATCTCAATGGCATATACTTGCACTCGCTGTAAATGATCGTGAGTGGTGGTGTCTTTGGCTTCAATGGCCATGGCCAGAGCCTCAATCGTACGCAGGTGTAACGATGCCATCTGCTCAGCATGTTCCCGCCCGTCGTCCAGGCGTTCCAGATATAGACGATAGGATCGGTAAACCAGATAGACCACTGGCAGTACCACCAAAGATACTTGCCAACTGATAAGGTCGGTGAACTTGTTGAAGGAAACGGCGATTAAAGCTCCCACCGCATAGTAAGGGAAGGCCCAGAAATAACATTCATCCCACACTTCTTTCAGCTTTTTACGTTCGGTAAGACCAATCACAATGGCTACTGGAATGGTTGTGAAAAGGAATAAGGGGATGGAAGCGGCAATCAATGCCAGTGGACCGGCAATGCCGTGCCCATGCAAATAAGCACTGGAATAAATATAGTCTGAAGCAAAGATGGCAATGGCCACTGTGGAAACATTGAACAGAATTTGCCGGATTTGTGTTTTCCTTCCATTGACAGGTCGCAGGCACTGCACAAGCGTCATGGTGGCGCCCATCGCTAAAGTCTCGGGCAGGCTCAGTTGCACCAAACCAATCAGGATGAACAGGAAGTTGATGGAAAGCGTCCCGGTGATTGCAGGCAGGCTAACCCGTAAGCCACTTGCCAGAATAGATAGGAAGCAATAGCTTGCAAAGCGGACCGGATCCTGTGGGTGGATAGGCAGGATTCCCAACACTAAAGCAACTAGTCCGATCACCGCGATTGGATAGATGAAGATGTTGGCCCTTTTATTGGTATTGTTTTTGGCCATAGTATTCCGATGTGCTCAACGGGGCATATGCAGATCAGAGTCCAACATAGAATCAGGCGGAATGTAGAGGAGGAAATCTGCGTCTTAACTGCTTGGAATCAATAAGCTGACTTGCTGCGCCAGTATGTTTAGTGCGAAGGTGGACAAAGTGCCCTGCTGCGACAAAATGGCTTGACAAATTGTCCCAAAGGACATTTTGTCTCATTCCAAACGCTGGCCGCAAATGAATGGCAATAGACCCGATAGGCTACTCTTCAACAAACAATTGAAGCAAGTACTAAGACAATTTCCTTCATAGCCACAGTCCTCTTCAAGTCAATCTCAGGCTGTTGTATGGGTACCCTTCTCCCCCATCCCAGTGCACAATGAACATGAGCCGAAAACATGACAGAGCAAGCACAACCACAGTGCTTTTTAGGTATGACCGCCATTATTGAGAGCGACGCGATGAAGCGTCTGCTGAAGCTGGTAGAGCGTGTAGCAGAATCCCCGGCGACTGTTTTAATTACTGGAGAAAGCGGGAGTGGAAAGGAATTGGTTGCCCGGGCAATCCATCACTTTTCGCAGCGTTCCTCTAAGCCGTGGGTGGATATCAGTTGCGCCGCTCTACCAGAGCATTTAATTGAAAGCGAACTTTTTGGCTACGAAAAAGGAGCTTTTTCCGGCGCCGATACAACCAAGCCAGGCCTTTTTGAGATGGCCGATAAAGGAACGTTGTTTCTGGATGAAATCGGGGAACTGGATTTGAAGTTGCAGGCCAAGTTGCTGCGCGTCCTGGATGGTTCCGGTTATTTTCGCTTAGGCGGCACCAAAAAAATCAACGTCAATGTGCGCATTGTTTGCGCCACCAATCGGGACCTGGAACAGATGGCTCGGGAAGGTAAATTTCGTGAAGATCTGTATCACCGCCTGGCCCAATTCCATCTGGTGGTGCCGCCGTTACGACAGCGTAAAGAAGACATTGTGCCCATCGCCCGTCTGTTTCTAAAACAACATCAAGGCGATTTACGATTTATGCAGGATGCTGAAAATGCCCTTACCTGCTATGGATGGCCTGGAAATGTTCGAGAACTGCGCAACGTGGTCATGAAGTGTGCGGTGATGGCTGTGGATGACGCGATTCATGCCCTGGATCTTCCGGAAAAATTGCAGGAATCCTATGCCAGCCTGCCGCCCGAACAAAACGACCTGAAACGGCTGTTCATGGCAGTGAATGGTCGGGATTTTGATTCCTCACCTGAATCTTATTCCACCAATGTGGATATGGATGACGAAGAGGAACTGCCCGAGTTTCCCCGTGGCGGCATTCTGGAAGGAATGGAACGTCATTTAATTCAGAAAATCCTCAATCAAACGGGTGGTCATCAGGAACGGGCCGCTCAGTTGCTGGGAATTTCCCGACGCACCTTGAGTCGGAAACTGAAAGTATACGGTGAAGGGAGCGGCCTGGCTGATGAATCAGTCGCCGTAAGAAGCCTGTGACAAATCCTTGGTTAGAACGACGGCGGGAACCCCGCATAGCGGCATCGGGAGAAGTGATTCTTTACCTGGATCAGCCCGTTGTGCTGGAAATTACCGCCCAACTACTGGACGTCAGTTCCAGCGGCTTCCGCGCCCAACATATGTACCCCGCCCTGCAGAACGGCATGATCATTCACGTCCGTATTGAAGAGGTGGAAAGCAGCGCCATCGTCGTCTGGAACCGCATTATGGACGACTGCGTGGAAACTGGTTTTATCCTTCGATAGCCCTGTTTTACGCAACTCTCCGCAACCGGAACCGCATCACTTTGCCGCGCACTACAAAACACAAATAGTGTTCCCAAAACTTGCGAAAAAACTTTCCGTGATTGACCAGCCATTCAAAGCCCATCCATCGCCACAGTGCCAGCAGTTTAACTTCAATACTCTCTTCGGCAAATTTCGCCTCACTATAGTATCCATATCCAGCATTATCGTCACCAAAATAGCGAAATGAAAATGAGTTCAAGTGCCAGCGATGGGTGGGATCACAAAAAGAACTGAAATCTGTGTAGTGGGGAGTCTCCAGAATCAAGACTCCTCCTGGCCGCAGCACCCGGTGACACTCTTCCACCGTCCGAACCACATCCGCTACATGTTCAATCACGTGGATCAAACGTACCTCATCAAATAGCTGATCCCGCAAAGGCCAGGGGAAATGATCCAGTTCGCAAAGAATGTCGGCTTTGCTACGTGGATTATGGTCCAAACCAATGGATCCGGGAAATTTCTTGATGCCACAACCTACGTCCAAAATTCGGGTGCGGCGGTCTTGTTCGGAACTGGACACCATAACAGTGTATTCCATACGTAAACAATCATGCCTATCTTTAACTTAGGGCTTGACTTGCACCACAGCAAGGGAGAAAATCAAGCAGGGTGATTTGCACCACGGAGGGCTAATTATATGAAGTTGCAACCTCTTACAACCAGCGCCATGACGATTTTGCTGCCCGTAGCACTTTGTTTACCTATTTTTGGTCAACAAGTGGTCGGCGTAAAATCAGGCGTCATTCACTATGTGGAAGGCGATGTTTTCGCCTCCGATCAGAAGATTGAAACTAAGCTAGGAGCTAAGTTCGCCGAATTGAAGGAAAATCAGGTTCTGCGCTCCGAAGAAGGGCGTGCCGAGGTGCTCCTCAATCCTGGTGTTTTTCTTCGAGTCGCCGAGACTAGCGAAATCCGCATGATCAGCAACAAACTCTCCGACACCCGTGTGGAATTGCGGTCTGGGTCAGTTTTAGTGGAAGTCTCCGAACTGGGCGATGGCAATGCCACTTCCTTCTTCTTCAAAGATCATCAGATTATTTTCCGTAAAACCTCTTTAGTGCGCATTGATGCCGATCCGCCCGTCGTAAAGGTTTACCAGGGCGAAGCTTCTGTCACGTTTAATGGCCAGATGTCGGTATTGAAAACCGGCAAAAGCCTCAGCCTGGATGGCAACATGCAAGTGGCCAAGTTCGACGTCAAAGAAGGCGATGCCTTTTACCGCTGGGGTAGCCGACGCGCTTCCTACGTGGCCATGGCCAATGTTTCCACCGCCCGCAGCTTGTTGAACTCTGGCTACGCTATGCAAAATAGCGGATGGTTTTACAACCCCTATTACGGCTTTGCCACCTTCATCCCAATGAACGGTATGTACCGCAATCCTTGGGGCTACAATTATTACAGTCCCGGTCGAGTCTACCGCTACTACTCAAATTATGCCCAAGGTGGTGGTGGTGGCTATCAAAGACCCACGACAAACCCAGGCTTTAGCAGTGGTCCAACCTACAACTCTTCTTTGGGCTACAACGTGGATTCACGGTCAAGCATGTCTTCCAACGTAAACATCAGCGCTCCCGCTCAATCCTCCTCGCCTTCAGCCCCTTCCGTCAGTCGTAGCGACGCGGCTGGAGCAGGCAATGGCGGTGCAGCTAGCCAAGGCGGCGGCACCAGCGGACGACGCTAGTCTTCGCTTCACATCTCAAAGCAGTGAAGAACCCGGCCACTGGAGCCGGGTTCTTTATTTCAGTTCAAGAATTCAAGATACAATTGGCGTTAAGAAACCATGCCTGCATTCTTGTTCCCACTCCTTTTGGCATTCGCCGTCACGCCGGAACAAGCAGAGTTTTTCGAGAAAAAGGTCCGCCCTGTCTTAGCCGCTAAATGTTACGATTGCCACGGACCCACGCTATCGAAACCGATGGGTGGGCTCAGACTTTCTTCCAAAGCCGATACAGCCAAGGGCGGGGATAGCGGCCCTGTCATTGGAACTTCAATTGAAACAAGCCGCCTTATCCGCGCCATCTCCTATCAGGATCCAACCCTGCTCATGCCTCCGCGCGGTAAATTGTCTGATGCCGAAATAGCAGATCTTACCGCCTGGGTCAAAATGGGTGCGCCAGATCCACGCGTCGATCTCCCCTCCCCTTCCCCAATCGCAACAAAGACCATTGACTACGAGCGAGCCCGAAAATGGTGGTCGTTCCAACCTTTCAAAGTTCCCTACATTACGCCAGCGTCAGGATACATTGATGCTTTTCTATTAAACAAACTTCAAGCCAAAGGCCTTCAATACGCCCCGCCCGCCGATCGACGAACCTTAATCCGCCGTTTAAGTCTGGACCTGACCGGCCTACCGCCCTCCCCCGAACAGGTTGCATTGTTCCTCAATGATCGAGCTCCCAACGCCTATCTTCGATTAGTGGACCGGATGCTTGCTTCGCCACATTATGGGGAACGCTGGGCACGGCATTGGCTGGATTTAGTGCGCTTTGCCGAAACCGATGGTCATGAATTCGACGTGGAAAAACCCAACGCCTGGCGATATCGGGATTACGTCATCCGAGCCTTTAATGACGATCTTCCCTATGACCAGTTTGTGAAAGAGCAGATTGCCGGCGACCTGCTTCCCAACGCTCGCACCGAAGCACCACAAGGCACGGCAATGCACTTTCTGGGCGAAGTAATCAACACTCCCGTAGACCCTTTGCAATCCCATGCTGATCGGGTAGACAACCAGATCGACGTATTTGGCAAGACGTTCCTGGGCCTCACCCTGGGTTGCGCGCGCTGTCATGATCACAAGTTCGATCCTGTTCCAACCAGTGACTACTACGCACTGGCAGGCACTTTTTACAGCACACGACGTCGACAGACAATGGTGAATTCTCCGCTGGAAAAAGCGGCCATGCAATCTGTCGTCAACGCCGCAGCATTGCGAATCGGTGAACCGGTTCCATCTGGTCCAGCCGAAGAACTCCCGAAAGGCTACCGCTTATTTGAAGATTTCAACGATCCGGCCATGCCTGGTTGGTCGTCAACGGGCTTTGCCTTTCACAAAGCTACGTCTGGCGGAATCGTGGATTCGACCAGGCTTCATGCGGCCCTTGAAGGTCAACTGATTTCCGACGAAGTGAAGCTGGTAGAGCGCTTTGTGCACGTCCGCCTGCGCGGCTCAGGTCTGGTGCGATTGCTGGTAGATGAATACAACAACAAAGACCGGGTACTTTCTGGCGACCCTGGGAAAGGGTTCGTCTGGAAAAAGTTTGACGTGCGCATGGGACAAGGCAGCTTCGCTTACTTCGTGCTGGAAGATACAGATCCGTTAGGCGGAATCGCTGTAGATCGCATTGTCTTTTCCGAAAATCCTGACCCGCCAGACCACCGTGATCCAGGCCCGGCAATCAGCTATCGAACCGGCGACGTTCAGCTTCCGCCCGGCGCTTATGCACTCACCGGTTGGGACAACAATCCGCACAATGCGCAAATCAATATTCGTGGCAATCCCACCAACTTGGGAACAATTGTTCCACGGGGCTTTCTTTCCGTTTTCGCTGGGACAGATCAACCAGTCCCCATCGGAAGTGGCAGGCTGGAACTGGCGGAAACATTGTTCATTAAGACGAGAGCGCGCGCACCGGTCTGTCGGACAGCATGTCGCCGGGAGACATCAGTAAATTATCCGTGTCGGAAGCGGTGGCATTTCGGGTTGA
>JANMWO010000020.1:0-6125 GCA_031394025.1 Acidobacteriota bacterium | reverse complement strand
CTAGTGCCCGGCAGAATGGCCCAGCGAGGAATTTCTCCCATTTCCAAGCGACCGCTTAAATTGATTTTTGACAATGGACCAACCAGACGCGTACGAGCCGTAAGGATGGCGTGCAATCCAAAATCGCGACCAGTGGTGAGTCTAAGAATTTCTTCCAGAAAACTGCGTTCCAAATCGAAAGTGACATCCACCTGCGGTTCCGCAGTTTGCAACAACCAGAAGCGGCCACGACCCCGGAACTTTCCAAAAGCCTGCGCCGGTTTATCGGAACGGGCTGGCGATCCAATAAATTGCAACGAATAGGCTCCACTCGAATCCGCTGACAAGGTAATATTGGCATCAACGCTGGTGAAGTAGAAAACCGATTTTTGATTGTCCAACTTGAAATTGACTCTTCCAGAACGGACTTCAATTTCTGGAAATTTGATTGTTTCCACTGTCGGCTTGGCGTCTGGGGTCGGCAGAAACGCTTTCCAATTCCAATCCCCTTGTGCTCCGCGAGACAGGTTCAAGCTTGGTTCATCCAATCGCAAACTTTGAATTTCTATACGACCCAGAAATAGTTTCCAAATGTTGGGACGAACGGTCAGCGTCGTAACATAAGCGGATGGTTCAATGCCGTATTTGGGATCGTCATGAATCACCACGTCGCTTACAGTCACCGCCGGGCCAGTCCACAAACTGAAGCGCACCGAACCAGCCTCCACCTTTCGCTGCAAGGCGGCCTCCAGCCGGGATTGTATGGCTGGACGAAACTGATCAGCCCCTTCATACGAAGGAACATACGCAACCAGCGCGATCAAGGTGACCAGGAAAATGATGCCAATTTTAATTTTGGTCATGAGCTACGCTGGCCAATAATTTTTGATACGCTTCTGGATCGTCGACATCTTCTACAGTGCGGGAATCGGTCACTGGAACAAGCCGTGCCTCGGGTAAGTGAGCATGGATAACGGTCTTGGCTGACTCATCTACCGATAGCGCAAGCAGTTCCTGCATCAGTTGCCTGGAAACAATACAAGGATGTCCACGACGACCCTCAAACACTGGCAGCGTCAGTACCCCATTGAATGATTCGGCAATTTCTAAGACGGTTTGCCGATTAACCGGGGCATAATCCACAGGTGCAAAAATGACTGCTTCTGGTTGTAAGGATACTGCACTTAATCCACATTGAAGCGAACTCAACATGCCCCGATCCGGGTCTGGATTTACAATTAATTTGGCATTTCCTAGGGCAGGGAACTGCAAGTCGGGTCGACCGACCACGATGACTTCAGAGCAGACGCTTGTGAAATGGCCAATCAGCCGGTGAAGGAACGTTTCACCTTTAAATTCCAGCAGGGCCTTGGGACGTCCCATCCTTGTGGAAGAGCCGGCCGCCAATATCACTCCAGCCAAATTCACTTGGCGATATCCTGGGTTTCCCTCTCCGCAAAGACCGACTTCGATAGCTGGCGCCATTGCGCTTCTGGTTGACGACGTACCGCAATCATTTCGGCGATCACAGACACGGCAATTTCTTCGGGAGTGATGGCTCCAATATCGAAGCCCATAGGAGCATGAATTCGTTCAAAGGCCCCGTGCGGCAATCCTTCTTTTTCCAACTCCTTAATAACGCTGATCACCTTGCGACGGCTGCCGATCATGGCAATATAACGAGCCTGGGTATTCACCGCCCAGCGCAGCACCAGCATATCGTCACGATGCCCGCGAGTGACAATAATCACGTAGCTGGTATCGCGAATATCAAGCTGCGGGAATACTTCCGCGTATTCCTTGGCATGCACCGCCTCGGCTTCAGGGAATCGTTCCAAATTGGAATAGGACTCCCGGTTGTCCACAATAATGGTCGCAAATCCGGCAAGGTTAGCCACCTTGGATAAGCTCTTCGAGATATGTCCTGCGCCAAAAATAAACGCTTTGGGCTGCGGTACAACGGGTTCAACAAAGACTTCCAACTGGCCCCCACAAATCAATCCATTATCGTAAGCAGCATCTTGACCCAAGGAAAACTTCATCAATTTGGAGCGTTCGTTCTTGATCACATCGCGAGCCATATTCCAGACTTCGGCCTCAACGCATCCGCCGCCAATCGTGCCAGCCATGGAACCGTCCTCGCGGACAATCATCTTAGCGCTTTCGTAGCTGGGAATTGACCCATTCACCTGCACAATGGTGGCAACCGCACACTTTTGCCCCAACTTGCGAAGTCGAACAATTTCATCAAAAATGTCCATTCCTTTCGATTTTAGCTTACTGGGAAAACCAAAGTTCCATAACTTTTTTACTAAGAAGGCTAAAGTCCTTGCCTTAGCCAGACGATTCAATACCCAGTGAGGTAGAAATGCTCAATCAGACAACGCCGGAAAACGTCGTAGATATTAATTCTTATCTGGCTCAACCAATTTCTTCAAGCCCCAAACCCGCTTCTAGTGCTGACATTTCTGCGAAGAACGTTGCAGATTTGGCGCAAACCAACAAAAAACTGGTCACTGTGGTCATGGGAATGACGATTATGATCGGTTTAGTGGCCTGTATCGCCTATTTAGCAGGTCGGGCGATGACCATTGCACGCTCCAATGGCAGTCAACCAGTAATCCAGCGAGCAGCGCAGTTGCCAATCGTGGTGGATTCACCCAAAGTGATGACGCCGAAATCGGACGCTCCAATCGCCATTCCAATCCAAGCTAAAGTTGCGGTTCCTGCGAGCTTGCCCAAAAATGAAATCAAAGCCGAAAGCGTCCCCGTTACTGGAACATGGTATGTGCAGGTTGGATATATCGAAAAAGATCAAGCTGGCACATTCCGTCGGGATTTGGAACAGAAAGGTTTTTCATCCTTCGCCATTGCTGGCGATACGCCCACTTCCAACCGAATTCTGCTTGGACCTCTTGGCGATCCTATAGCCCGCGCTGCCATGCAACAACGGTTGAAGATGGCCGGGTTTGAATCGTTCCAACGCCGCTATTAATCGATTTCAGTTCTCTCAAGGTAGTTTGTTCCGCTTTAACCAATTTTCCTCCTGCGAGGCCCGTTGTTTGTTCGTCAAAAGCGAATGAACAGCGGGCATTTTTTTGTTTTACGTGAGAAGATCTTTGACCACCCGGCCATGGACGTCGGTCAAGCGGAAGTGTCGACCCTGAAACTTATAGGTCAGCCGAGTGTGATCAATCCCCAAACAATGCAGCATGGTCGCATGCAGGTCGTGAACATGAACCGGGTTGCTGACAATGTTGTAACTGTAATCGTCGGTTTCACCGTAGCTAAGCCCTGGTTTGATTCCTCCACCGGCCATCCAAATACTAAAGCATCGGGGGTGATGATCGCGCCCGTAATCGTCAGGAGTGAGTTTCCCCTGGCAGTACACGGTGCGACCGAATTCGCCGCCCCAAACCACCAACGTTTCATCCAAAAGACCGCGCTCTTTCAGATCCTGAATCAAGCCAGCCGAAGCCTGATCCACGTCGTAACATTGCCCTTTCATGGCCGGCGGAAGGTTCACATGATGATCCCAACCGCGGTGGAAAAGTTGCACAAAACGCACACCCCGTTCAGACATGCGACGAGCTAACAGGCAGTTGGCGGCAAAAGTTCCGGGCTTACTTGCCTCAGGCCCGTAGAGTGCCAGGGTGTGGGCTGATTCCTTGGAAACGTCCGTCAATTCCGGTACAGAGGATTGCATCTTGAATGCCATTTCGTACTGGGCAATACGAGTGGCAATTTCAGGATCGTGAAACTCTTCCTGCTTCAGTTGGTTCAATTGTGCAAGGTCGTCTATGAAGCGGCGCCGATCCGCTGGGGTAACTCCTTCCGGATTGGTCAGATAAAGAACTGGATCGCCTTGGGAACGGAACTTTACGCCCTGATATTTGCTGGGTAAAAAACCGCTGCCCCAAAGTCGGTCATAAAGCGGCTGATCGGCGGAACGTCCCGTGCCTTGGGATACCATCACCACAAATGCTGGCAAATCCTTGTTCTCGCTTCCCAATCCGTAGCTCAGCCAGGAACCAATGCTGGGCCGACCCGCAATCTGGAATCCCGTTTGAAGGAATGTGACGCCAGGATCATGGTTTATAGCCTCGGTATACATCGACTTCACGAAGCACAACTGATCGGCTACTTTGGCGATATGAGGCATTAAATCGCTCACCCAAGCTCCCGATTGGCCATGTTGCCTTAATGGAAAGATAGTTTGTGCCACCGGGAAACTAGCTTGCGTGGAGGTCATACCCGTAAGCCGCTGTCCCTGACGAATGGATTCAGGAAGTTCAGACCCGTGCAGTTTTTTCAGCAACGGCTTGTGATCAAACGTTTCGAATTGCGACGGGGCACCGGATTGAAACAGATAGATTACCCGTTTGGCTTTTGGTGCAAAATGGGGGGCGATGCCTTCATTTTCAGCATGCAGCAGTGTGGCTAGTGCCGTAGCACCCATTCCCCCGGCAGCGTTCCCTAAAAAATGACGGCGAGATTCGTTCATAATCTATTCCTTTGACACTACTTCGTCCAAGTTGAGAATCAAGCTGGCAACATGAGCATAGGCCGCCAATTCTTCCATTTTCAAGCCTGGCTTCACCAGCGAATCCCCTTGCTTAAGCATCGCCTGGGCGTCTGCAGGCTTGGTCTGATAGCGGTCTAGAGCTCGCTGGAAATTTGCTTCAAGAATGGCCAGTTCCTTAGGATTTGGCGTTCGTGCAGTCGCCAATTGAAAGGCGAAGCCAATGCGGCTTGCAGCAGTTGATCCACCTTCGGCCATCATTCTTTCGGCAATCTTGCGCGATGCTTCCAGATACGTGACGTCGTTCATCAAATTCAAGGCTTGCAACGGCGTATTGGTGCGTGTTTCCCGCACAGTACACGCTTCCCGTCCCGCAGAATCGAAGTTCATCATGAAAGGGGGTGGAATGGTCCGCTTCCAGAAGGTATACAGGCTGCGGCGGTACAGTCCTTCCCCCGTATCGGGTTTGTAATCGCCGTCATTGGATAGCTCCTTCCAAAGTCCCGCAGGTTGGTAGGGTTTGGCCGATGGTCCGCCCTGCTTTTCAACCAATAACCCTGAAATAGACAGCGCCTGGTCCCGCAACATTTCAGCAGACAGGCGTTGCCTGGGTCCTCGTCCCATCAAGCGATTTTCCGGATCGCTCGCAATCCCTTGCTCTGACGAACGGGAACTTTGCTGGTAAGTGGAGCTCATCACCATGGTTTTCAGAAGTCCTTTCACGTCCCATCCAGTTCGAATGAATTCTGTGGCCAGGAAATCCAGCAGCTCAGGGTGGGATGGCCACTCGCCTTGCGAACCAAAGTCATCCACCGTTTTCACAATGCCGGTTCCAAAGATCATTTGCCAGAACCGGTTTACGGCCACTCGGGAAGTAAGCGGATGTTGCGGATTGGTCAACCATTGGGCGAATCCCAGACGATTCATTGGGGCACCCGCAGGCAATGGTGGCAAAGATGCCGGCACGCCACGTTCTACCTTGGCACCAGGGTGATCATAGGCGCCACGAACTAACACGTGGGTAGCGGGACGGTCTGGCAGTTCCTGCATCACCATCACAGAAGGCAGCGATTCTCTCAGCTTTATCCCCTCTTCCCGAAGATCGAAAGCGGTTTGCCACACTTTGGATAATTCTGGCGATGCCGCTTTGTCCATGAAATAAGTCGAAAGTTTTGCCTGCTGCGCTGGTGTTCGATTTGCCTCGGTCAGAAGGGCAATTTCGTTCACCGTTTCACCAGATGTTAGAGCCATCAGTTCGTTGTCGTAGAGTGCTGTCGTGAACACCCGGACGTCGCGGATTTCCCCTGTAAACCGCGTTCCTGCCCCGCCGCCAACATAGAATGGCGATGCCGTAAAGAAGGATTGGTTCAGCATATCCAGCAAAATCTTCAGCTTCTGTTGTTTCCCATCGACATAAATTTTGACCCCTGCAGCCAACCTGGTAGCGTCGTAAGAAACAGTCACCTGGTGCCACTGATGCAGCGTCAGCGGTTGCTCCGTTTCCACACGGAGCGCGTCATCCAGCCAACGTTGCGTCATGTGGAACTGCAGCTTCCCGCCAACCATATGAAGGCCATAGCCGATCTCCTCGGAAACATCTTTGCCCCTGGAAAATATGGCTCCG
>JANMWO010000695.1:0-14195 GCA_031394025.1 Acidobacteriota bacterium | reverse complement strand
TCAGCCGACGCCTTCAGGCAAAGCCTTTGCCGTCACCTTTGAGGTGCAGGAACTGGAACAGGTCTATCCAGTGCGCTTTGAAGGATTGCCGCGTCCTGACGCCGAATTGCGCGATGTGCTTTTAGCATCCGATCCACTCTTTGGGCCCTTGCTTCCAGCAACTGAGCCAGTATTGAAGCGCTACGTGAAGACCCTGAAAGATTACATGAATACCAGCGACGTTGCCGCCAAAGTTGTGGCTGACAACGCTGAGCGGCTAACCATAGTATTCCGATCCGCCGCTGCCCCGCTGACCATCGCCGAAATAGAATTCACCGGTGCCAAGGAATTACGATCCGAAGTTCTTCGAAACAAAATTGCCGAAGTGGCCGTGGGTGCTGCTTATTCCGAAACTCGGATGCGGGAAATTCTGGATTTGGCAATTCGACCATTCTATGAAGCCAAGGGATTAATGCGCGTGAAGTGGGCCAAGATCACCACCGAACCGGCGAAGGACGTAACGGGGCTGGTAGTGAAAATTGTGATTGAAGAGGGCCTGCCTTACGTACTGAACGCAGTGCAAGTGGATGGTTGGAATCCGGCCAAGGAATTGCTGGATGACATTAAACTGAAAACTGCTGAGGTCGCCAATTTCGACTTGGTGGAGCAGGGCAGGGAAAAGATGGTGAAGTTCATGCAGCGGCGCGGCTACATGCAAGCCAAAGCCCGGTATGAACGCACTTACAACGATGAGAAAAAATTGGTGGCCGTAAAATTCTTCGCCACTGCCGGGCCGCAATTCACCTTCCGATCATTGAAGATTGAAGGGCTGGATCTGCTTTCAGAACCTCCCATTCGAAAGATGTGGAACATGAAAGAAGGCAAACCTTTCAATGCGGAATATCCCGGCAAATTCCTGGCCGACATACGGGAGCAGGGCTTGTTTGATCACCTTGGCGAAGAAACCAAGGCGAAGCTGAACTTAGACGAGAAGACCAAAACTGTGGATGTCGTGCTGCAATTCAAAGGTGATGCACCGAAGAAGGCACCTTTGATTTTAGGTGTCCCACCGCCGCAAGACTAAGAGCTCTCGGAAAGCTTTTTACGAAGCCAATCCAGAGCATAAATACCAGCCACGGAACGAACCCGTTCCCGATCGCCCCACAATTGAAACTTCTTCGCTTCCACGCCATCAGGAGTCGCCAATCCGATCCAGACCAGGCCAGCAGGAGTGCCGTCGTCACCACCTTCCGGTCCGGCGTAACCAGTCACTGAAAGTGCGTAATCGGCCTTAGTTTTAATACGAGCACCGCTGGCCATCGCCTTCACTACGGGCTCACTAACCGCTGTGTGCTCAGCCAACATTTCCAGTGGAACACCAACCATTTCGTGTTTCATCTGTTCCGTGTAAGTTAGAAATCCGCCACGGAAATAATTGGAACTTCCCGCGACACTGGTAATGCGTTCCCCTATCAATCCACCTGTGCAGCTTTCGGCCACAGCCAGCCATGCGTTCTTCGCCTTCAGTTTGCGACCCACGGTGGTTTCCAGGTCGGCACCATCGTCGGAATAGACACGATCCCCCAGCAGTTCCAGAATCGGTTCGGCTACTTCGGTAAGAAGTTTTTCAGCCTTCGCTTCTGTTGTGCAACGAGCTCGAAGATGAATGTGAATATCGCCTGGCGAAGCCAGAATTGTCGTAACCGGATTCGTGTATTTCGTGTAAACCGGGGCAATCAACTGATCCAGATCCGATTCGCCGATCCCTGCCACACGATAGAAGCGAGTGCGAATCACAATAGGCGGCAGTAACTTTTCAATCCGCAGGCAGCACTGTTCCGTGAACAACGGTTTCATTTCGCGCGGCGGTCCAGGCAACAAAATCACCACGCGTCCGTCCTTTGCAATCCATTGCCCTGGTGCCGTGCCCCGAGGATTGGGCAAAACTTCCGCACAATCTAAAACAAAGGCCTGACGCTTATTATTTTCCGCCATGGTCTTGCGACCCAAGCGAACAAACAGGGCAGCAATTTGATCAGCAATTTCCGGCTGAAAGGTTTGTCCAATGCCCAGTGCTGCGGCGGCCGCATCGCGAGTTACGTCGTCTTCAGTAGGGCCTAGGCCGCCAGTGATTAGCACCAAATCAGACCGTTCAAACGCCGCAGCAATCTGAGCCGTTAGACGAGGCCGATCATCCGCCACAATGGATTTCAAAACCACTTCAATTCCCAACGTGTTCAATTGATCGGTGAGCCACAGGGAATTTGTATCGATCTTGGTGGGCGTAAGAAGTTCAGACCCGACGGCTATGATTTCCGCGTTCATCCCCAGATCGGCCTTCCAGCAATGCCCACGTTGACGCGGAAAATTGCGTTGTTCGTAGCAATGGCCATCGCCTTTGAGGGTGTGAAGGCCAGCCCTACAATACCCGGTCCGGAAAGAAACAGGCTGGCTTCTTTATTGGGAGTAATGCGCACCACACCTCGACGTCCAGCTAGCGAAGAGCTGACGTATAAATTCCCCGCATCATCAAAGGCCAGCCCTTGTGGACGTCCTAAGCCGCGAAAGAAAATTTCCACTTGTCCGTCCGGCGCAACACGATGCACCACGTCGTAACTGGAAGTGGTCGGTCCAGTAATGTACAAGTGCTGATCAGACCCAAAGGCCATGTGATACGCGGCGATGGATGGTTCCACCGTGGCGAACACATAAATTTGGCGCGTCGGGCTGACTTTGAAAATGGTCCCACTCCGATCCCCAACATACAAGTTGCCTTCGTCATCAAAGGCCAGACCAGTGGCCGTTCCCATGCCTTCCACAAAAATGGAAAGCTGACCGCTGGGTGTGCACTGATACACAATTTCATCGTTGCGACTGGAAATATACAAAAGGCCTTCGCGGTCGAACGCCAAGCCCGTCGGATTCATGATGTCGCTAAGAAATGGCGTCATCCCTTTTCTGGAATCAATTTTGTAAACAGACACCGGCGTCTTCTGGCCGCGTGTACCGCTGAAGGTTGTGAAAATATTTCCTTGCGAATCCACCGCCGGGCTGGAAACTGGATGCAAGTCTTCTGCCAGTTGAATGCCGATTTCACAATTCCAAATGCTGGAGAGCCGCTCGCCATTATCCACCAGCAGATTTCCATTGTCCGCACCATCGGGGACTTTGGCGATGATGAAGGATTGCGATCCGATGATAACCGGGGCCTGCACGTCGCCTACTAATACTTTGGCCCGACCGCCACGCAGAAATCCTGTCCCACGAATTTCAAGTTCACCGCCTGCGATGGCAGCACCGGGCAGCACCTGGGCGATTTCCGGCTTGTCTTCTGAATCACGAAAAAATTGCATGTCTAATAAAGATTGAACCATCCTGCAAGCGCCATTACAACCGCCGCATAGATGCCAGCTCCCAAATCGTCAACAATTACGCCAGTTCCACCATGCAGTTTTTCCAGATTTCGCACCGGCCAAGGCTTGGTGATGTCGAAAATCCGAAACAGCGCAAAGGCTAAAAGAAAGCTCTGCCAATTGAAGCGAGCGGCACCAGCCAGCGTCAGCCACAGTCCCAGCACTTCATCAATCACCACGATTTGCGGATCCTGATTGCCAGTGCTCGCAATTGTTTTGTTCGCGGCCCAAATGCCGATCGGTGTAACCACAGCCGTCAGCAGAATGAAATGCCAGGCAGTGAAATTTGCGTAAGTAATCAGAGGAATTGCAACAATCAATCCGCCTAGTGTTCCTACAGTTCCAGGAGCTTTGGGAGACAAGCCGCATCCGAACCAGGTAGCTAGCGCAAAGGAAAGTGGGCTAGTCGCCTTCTTCACTTTCATCCATATTTTGCGTAGTCGCGGGAATCACGTATTTTTCGCTGGCCCAGTTTCCCAGGTCAATCAGCTTGCAGCGTTCCGAACAGAAGGGCATCATTGGATCGCCGGGCTTTACTTGTTTTTCGCAGATCGGGCAACGCATAGAGTGCCTTAATTTTAACTCAGACAAATGTTTGTTCTTGCGGAGAATCGAAAGGGCCTAAGACGCCCAGGGGTGGAAGTGGACTGATGAAAAGCCTGCAAAGCGCAGTCGCTAGGTTAATTATTCTTGTTGACCAGAAGGCTGCAAGTCAGAATCGCGCCATGCACTGATCTTCAAGCGACGGCACACCCAACACAAACCTTCACCACTGTTCGGCGCTTGTGGATCTCCACAAACGGTGCACTTTGCAGGTGCGGAAGTCACAACTGGTGGCGGCATCAATGGCGTAACTTCAGATTGAGTTGGATTCGCTTTCATCATCTTAAATCCTATCGTAACACTCAATCCAAAATTGTAGATAGACCAATTACGCAGCTTTCGCTGCTTCCATTGCCGAACCAGCATTCAGACTTGCCTTGCATCGCGGACAACGTTGACCAGGCTTGGTTTCCACATGGCGTCCAGCCACCAATACTCGTGCATCTACAACGTGAGTACACATATAACAGTAGGCTTTGCCGTTCACTTCTTCAATGACGATAGTTTTCTTGGAACTCATTTTCTTCCCTCTCAGGCCATCTGACGTATGGGCCAGCAGGAAGGGTTTCGGCAACCTGTGTAACAATTTTATTTGGCCGAAACTACGCCAGCTAAATTTCTTTTCCCTTCATCCCATCCCGGAACAAGATTGCATACTGTGCTGTAATCCCGCTGCGCCTCGGCCAATCGCTTCTCTCGCTCATAGAAAATTCCACGCAACAAATAAGGCCAATAGGATTCCGGTTGCGCCGCAATCGCCGCCTGATACGTTGCCAGCGTGCGCTCCACATTGTGCATGGCCAGGTAAGATGCAGCCAACGCCTGCCAGCCCTCTCTGTTGGTTGGGTCCAGTTTCACCGCAGTCAACAATTCCATGGTCGCTTCTTCAAAGTTTCCCGATTCCAATTGATACCTACCAGACAGCACCAGCGCCGGAACATAACTAGGCTGCAATGACTTCGCTTTGGACAAAGAAGCTCCCGCTTTATCCAGCCATTCCCTTCCACCTCCGGCATGGAACTGTTGCAGTTCTGCTTGCGCTGCCGCAACTGGCAATTGCACTGCTAGCCCATCCTTTTCCATGGCAAATTCCAAAGCCGCCAGCGCTTCCCTTGGATCTGCTTGCTGATTATGTAGTAGCCTCAGCCCCTTCAAATAATCGTCATAGGCCGCCCCCGAAACGGTTGGCCTTGCCGATACATGAAATTCTTTTTCTACGGCTGCAACGGCATCATCCTTTGCAACGAACAGTTCTCTTCCATCCACCGTTGTCAGTGAACCAGATTTCAATCGCAGAACGTGGGTCGCTCCAAGTACAGATTTCGCCGATTCCAGCGTTGAAACTTCCTGATCCTCGGGCAGCAGAATCTCAAAGCGACGTCGTACACCGGAAAGCCTTTCCTTGACGTCATACCGCGCGCCCGAGGTATCGTCATCAGAAGAAAGAATGGCCAACCGCACTGCTTCCGGTTCACGCGTTACCCAAAACAATCCCGCAACAAGTAGCGCAACAGCCATGCCCGCCATCAGCAACTTTCGCTGAAACTTCCCGTTGGAATTTGTAGTTTGCACCGACTCGGAAAATTCTTTGCGCACAAGTAACGGCTGCTGTAAAAAGCCACCCATGCGCTCTTCCCAATCCACCCGCTCTTTAGCTTCCCTATAAAGCAGTTCGTTGTTCGCACAAGCCGAACAAAGGTATTTCTCCCGTTCCGGCAATGGTAGTTTCAATGCCGCATCCACCACGGTCATCAGCAGTTCGTCGAATTCAGGTTCGTTATCCATCAAGCCGACGAAAGTTTTTCAAACAACCAGCGACGCGCATCCCCATATTGCCTTTGTAGCGTTCGTAATGAAATGCCTAAAGCCTCCGCCGCCTCTTCATCCGTTAAGCCCAAAAAGAATTTCAAGTCGATGATAGAGCACCATTCCGGATGCGTTCCTTCAATTTCGCGAAGCAGTGTGTCAATGGCAATGGCTTCATCCAACTTCTTTGTTTCGCTTGGCAGCAACTGCAGCAGTTCTTCCAACTCCACTTTTTGTCCCGACGGACGGCCCCGCGCATGGTCGATCAATAGCCGCCGCATAGACCTGGCTGCTACTGCAAAAAAATGCTTTCGATTCTGCCACTCCAACTTACGAGCGTGCGCCAAACGCAAGTAGGCTTCGTTGATCAGCGCTGTCGCTTGTAATGAATTGTCCTGCCGTTCCCGCCGTGTAAGGTATTGCGCCAGCCTATGTAGGTCTGGCACAACCAGTTCAAACAAGCGATCTTCCGCACCACGGTCACCGTTGCTCCACTGGTGCAGTAAACGCGTTATTTCTCCGTCGGGTGATTCTTGCATTTCATACTGGCGCTGCAGCCAGGCCACACGAATTATTTCACGGAAACAAGTTCAATGTGAAAGGTCAGCGCTTTACCTGCCAAAGGATGATTGCCGTCCAGCGTCACGGTAGTCTCTGTGACTTCAGTCACCACCACAGGCATATCGCCACTGCCACCATCCAGTTGAAACTCCTGGCCAGACTCAATATCCATACCTTCTGGAAACCGTTCCTTGCCAACGGTGATCAACATTTCATCGCGACGTGGACCGTAAGCCTGGTCTGGCTCAATGCGTGTTGTGCGCGACTGCCCTAAATCCAGACCCAGCACCGCAGCCTCAAATCCTGGAATCACCTGGTTCGCTCCAATCTGAAATTCCAGGGGCTCTCTGCCCTCTGATGAATCAAATACGCTCCCATCATCCAATTGACCTTTGTAGTGAATGGCCACCACGTCACCTTGTTTCGCCTGCGGCATTTTGTCTCCTTATAAGTCGGGCCATTAGGAAACAGAAAAGGATTTCAACGCTTCAAGAGCTGTCCCTAAAAGACCTAGACCAGTACAGCATATTTGCCTTGAAAAGCGCTACCATCGGGGTTTGAAGCCTCTCTTTTATTTGCTCCTCGCCAATGCGCTGCTTGCCCAGCCATCCCCCAAGTTGTTCGATGAAATTGAACCCATGATTGCAGAATTAAGCCAACTTACTGGGCTTTCCCCGCTGAAACGGGTGGAGAGAGATTTCATCAATCGCGACAAACTCAAAGCGTTCATGCAGGGTCGTGTGGCTGAAGCCATCACCCCAGCCCAGATGCACGCCGAAGAACTGGCGCTGAAATTGTTTGGTCTTGTTCCAGCCGATTTCGATTTGAAAGAAACCACCGTATCGGTAGTCACAGAGCAAGCCGCAGCATTTTATGACTACAAGAAAAAGCGCATGTTTGTGCTGGAAGGTCAGGATGAAGAAATGCAGCGCATTGCCCTGTTTCACGAACTGGCCCACGCTCTTGCTGACCAACACTTTAACCTCGGCAAATATATCCTGAAAAGCAACACAGACGACGCCGCCACCGCCCGCGGAGCCGTCATGGAAGGCCAGGCGCAATGGCTGATGATGGAACGAATGGCCAAAAAGTTAGGACAAAGTTTGGTTGATTCCACTAGGCTTTCAGACATGGCCGCCAGCATGAACGATTCCGCTGCGCAATATCCCGAACTTGCCAAAGCCCCCCTATACATTCGGGAATCATTGCTGTTTCCATATACCAGCGGCATGCTGTTTCAAAATGAAGTCATCCGAAAGATGGGCAAGTCTGCATTTGGGGAAGTGTTCAAACATGCCCCAGTCTCCACCCAACAAATACTTCATCCGCAAGCCTACTTTGATAAGAAGTCCCCCACAGAACCTAAACTTGCCAGGTTCGTTGGTCAAAAAGATTACAAGCAAGTTACCGATGGAGCATTGGGGGAGTTCGACGTCACCATGCTGCTTCGTGAATATGCAGGGAAAGAAATGGCCGAAAAAATTGGAACCCATTGGAGGGGTGGACGTCTTTCCGTCTGGGAGCGGAAAAAGGATAAGCATCCAATTCTGGTCCATGCAGTGGAATTTGATTCTGAAGATAGCGCCAAACAGTACTTTGAGGTCTACAAAATAGTACTGGCTAAGAAATCAAAGGGCTATCGGGAAGACAGTTCTAGTGTCATAAATGAAGTATTGGGTTCAACTGCGTCCGGGCGATTTGAATTGCGCCGCAACGGACAGACAGTTTCAAGCCTGGAAGGGATTTTGTAAACTAAAGAATATGACAAAGCTATTGGTGCTCCTGACATTGTCCGCAGTGGCGGCTTTCCCGGTTGAATTGCCTCGCAAATCGCCCGAGTTTATCGTGAAGGTTCTCGACAAAGAGGGCAAGCATAAAGATGAAAGTAAGGATCGGCTGTTGAGTTCCTTTCGTGGCAAAGTTGTGGTGATTGAATTCTTCAACCCCACCTGCCCACACTGCCAGAAGACCGTTGCGATTTTACAGAAGTTGTATAAGGAACTGGGACCGAAAGGCTTTCAACCATTGGCCATTGCTGCCGGGGAAGATCATGTCCCGCTCATTCCGAAGTTCATTGAACAGTTTGCGCTAACCTTTCCAGTTGGCTACACGGAACGCGAAAAGGCTATGCCGTATTTGCATATTTCCAATATGCAAAGCTTCATGGTGCCCCAAACAGTCTTCATCGATAAACAAGGCATCATCCGTGAACAGCACGTGGGCGGGGATTTGAAGGATGAGGAAGCTGAGACCAGAAAGAAGATTTTGGAGTTGCTCACTGGAATTCCTGCCGCTCCTGTCAAAAAAGCCGTGGCCGCCGTGGTCACCAAAAAATAATCAATGGTGCTTATTTTGGATTACCATAGGAAGACCATGAACAGATTTTTGCTGAGTGTCCTTGCTGCCACCTGTCTTGTTGCCAATCAGTCCAGCGCAGCGCAACTTCCCAGGAAGGCAGCGGAATTGGTGATCAAATCCCCCAGCGGAATGGAAACGCTGTTGAGCAAATATAAGGGCAAGGTGGTTGCTCTGGAATTCATTCTCACCACGTGTTCTCATTGCCAGCAAAGTTGTAAGATCCTCACCAAAATGCACCACGAGTTTGGTTCGCAAGGGTTCACGCCCGTAGCTGTTGCCATCAATGATATGGCCCATATGTACGTCACCGATTTTATAAAAAACCTAGGGATCTCTTTTCCTGTGGGCTGGCAACTGCGCGAAAACGCAATGGTCTTTCTGCAACATTCTGAGATGGAAACAATGATGATGCCACAGTTGGCATTCATTGATCGGGAAGGCATGATTCGGGCTCAGTTTACTGGCAATGATCCATTCTTTGTAGACGATGTGAAGCAGGAAGCCAACATGCGCACACAAATCAAAGCGCTGTTACAACCTGTCGCAAAGAAAGCAGCCGCTGCAGCAACGCCAGTTCCAACTCCCAAAAAGAAGGGTTAGTGGCCAGCCGCAATTTCCTGGCCGTCCTTGCACTCTGTGGATGTCTGCTTTCCGCCCAAAGTGCCACCTCCAGCGGAACCATCCGTGTTCAACTTAGCGATCCATCCGGAGCTTCCATCGCCGACGCAGCCTTATTGCTGCGGCATAAATCTTCGGGAAGCACTCGATCCGGTAAAACGGAATCGCAAGGTGTCTTCACGTTTTCGCAATTGAGCCCCGGCGAATACACTCTTCACATCGAAAAAGAAGGGTTCACTACAGTCGATGCTACTTCCTTGAATATTTCCATTGGCCAGTTGGTGGAGCAGAAGCTTACCCTGTCTCTCTCCAGTGTTGCTGGTCGCATAGAAGTTACAGAAAGCACTGGATCGCTGGACATCGCTGCAACCTCCGCCACCGCCGCTCTTGGTAGCGACCGTATCGAAGAAGCTCCTTCCAAAAGTCGTAACTACGTCAGTTTTGTTGCGCTAGCACCAGGAGTTTCCAGTTCCCCGCAAGCTGGTTCGCAAAAGAGTATGGCCGGAATTCGCAATCCCTTGGCCGATAGCGGATTTAGCTTCACCGGAATGCGTGGTCGTAATAACAGCATCAGCATTGACGGCGTAGATAATCGGGATGAAACAACGGGTGGGAATCGCGTTGCCATTGGTTTGGAAATGGTGGAAGAGTTTGTGGTGGGCGGAGTCTCTGTAGGTGCGGAACTGGGCGGCGCAGCCGGTGGCATTGTCAACATGGTGACCCGCCCAGGCACAAATATTTGGCACGGCGATGCCACTTTTTTCTATCAAAACGGCGCTATTGGGGCTCGGAAACCGGAAGTGGATGTGGGTCTTCATCCACGTCTAAGCCGCTATCAGCCTGGTGCATCTCTGATGGGGCCCATCAAAAAGAATCGGACGTTTTTCTCCACTGCATTTGAAACGGAACGTGACTTTGAAGAAGAGTGGTCAGAGACTCCCGCCAGTTCACTTTCCAGAATTCGCCAGGCTCTGCAATCCAGTTCTTTTGCTAATGGAATTGTAAAGGAACCATCGCGCGGCTTATTTCGCACGGCCACTCGCGGCATAGAATATTCCCTTAAAGTGAATCATCTGGCCGATGAACACAATTCGTTTTCCGCCCGCTATGCCTATTCGCGCGGACGCGTGTTGGGTGACGTTCAGGGGTCCTCCAATTTTTCTGATCGCTCCGCAGGCGGCAGCAGCATCACTGCCGATCATTCGTTTGTCGCCAGTTGGCTGCGAGTAATTACACCCACCGTGGTCAATGATCTGCGCGTGCAAATCTCGGAACGATCTCAGCAAGTGCGCCCGAATAGCTATGGCCCACTGTATGAAATCCCAGGGATTGTGAGCATTGGGCAATCCCCGCGCCTTAACTCCGATCGCTCTGAAAAACATTTCGAGGTTGCTGAGAATTTCAATTTTGTACTTGGCCATCATCGCTTGAGTGCCGGAGCAACCATCCAACCCATCAGCTTGGATGCGCGTCTGGCAAACCGATCAGCAGGAATTTATATCTTTCCAACGCTTGATTCCTTTCTTACTGCCAGCCCCGATGTCTACATTCAAGCGTTCGGAAATCCTTCTGTCCACATGCGCACCATCCCCATCGGATTCTATTTTCAGGAACGCTGGCAGATCCGCAAGGGTCTTACTCTGGAAGCTGGTGCTCGGCTTGATAAACAAGCCATGCCCAACGGCTTTCCAGCTTCCTCCACCAATGTTGCGCCCAGACTGGGTTTGGCCTGGAATCCAATGAAGAAGCTAGTGGTGCGGCTAGGTTCAGGTCTGTTTTTTGATCGCTATCCACTGGCTTACTTAAACGACGCGGCATGGAAAAACGGTACGCAAGGTTTTGAACAATATGCCGTCGGATCGGCAGCCTTGCAAGCGTTTCGGATACTGCGTGGAGGCACCGCCGCTGAACCTCTTCCAGGCTTTGCTCACTCCATTTATTCGGTGTCTCAATACTTCCCCAGCCCCTACGCTCGCAAAGCAGGCATAGGCGTGGAGTATGCCGTTGACAAAGACACCAAGTTGACTTTTGAATCGAACCTTGTGAAAGGGACACACCTACCTCGCATTCGAAATGCAACAGGTACCCTGCCACCTTCGTTCCTGTTGGAACAGACAGCGAACTCTGCGTATCGAGGGATGTCTATTTCTATCAATCGTCGCATGAGCAAAGAAGTCGCTTACTTATTTACCTACGATCTTGGTCGTGTTCTGGATGATGGTTCTGATTTTGATGAACAACCCTTGAACCCGTTAAACATTCGTGCCGATTGGGCGCATTCCCGGCTTCACCAGCACCAACGGTTTGCCGCCAGCGCCGTGTTTGAAATCCCCGATGATGCTCTTAACTTCCTGCCAGTTTGGGCCAGAGAAACCTTGGAGCGGTTCACCATTGCCCCCATCGCTTCCTTCTTAAGCGGCAGACCCATCAACGGGCTGCTCACCACCGATGTGTACCGCACAGGCGCTTACCCCATCAACGCGCGCCCCGCTGGAACAGGTCGCAATTCATTCCTTGGACCGGGCACAGCCTCAGTGGATATCCGATTGATGAAAACTTTTATGACCCACCATGAACGCGCCAAACTGCAGTTCGGCATTGAAGTGTACAACCTGCTCAATCGCGCCAATGTGGTGATCAGTAGTCCTTACCTGACGGATAGTTTCAAGGGTCCAGTGGAATCCTCGAATCGCCGGCAATTTCAGACTCTCGTTCAGTGGGAATTTTAGGCCGACTGCCCGCGAGCATGCTCTTCGGTAGTACTCTTGCCCTGCATTGCAGTAATCAATTCCTCACGCGCTTTGAGAATGGCCTGGTAACGGCATTCATCATCTACCAGCCGATTCTGTAACCCGCTGATCTGCGTTTTCAAGCTCGCCACCAGAGAATCATTTGCAATAGCTGGCGGAGCAATAGTCAAAGAAGCCATGCGTTTTTCCGTGTCGGCTAACTGTCCGCGTAACCGGGCAATTTCACCCGCCCGTTCACTTGATTTCGCACTGAAGCTATCGCGTTCCTTGTCTGCTTCTCTAAGCTGTTCTTCCAGACTCTTCAAACGGGCATTCACAGCAGCCAATTCAGCCGTCGATTTTGTAACTGCCGCATCCAGTTGACTGGTAACCAGAACGACCTTCGCTTCCTGATCTTTTAATTTATCCGGGTAGGTGGACAGCTCTCCTAAACGGACTTCCAAACCCTTCACATTTGCCAATCGAACAGCAAGTTGGACTCGCAAATTCTCCATCTCATTCCCACGGGATTGTAATGCTTCATCCTTGCCCCTCACGTTTACTTCCACTGCTGTGAGCCGCTGCCGCAACGCTTCCGTATCAGCGTGGGCTGCGGATAGACTCGCACTACGCACTTTCAAATCTGCTTCCAGACTGGCGTACTTCACGGCCCAATCCTGCAAAAGTTTCTCGTTTCCGGCAATCGCAGTTTCCAACTCGGAACGCTTGGTAACAGCGGCGGCCAAGCCTGCCGTGAGTTCGGTTACTTTCTTCGCTTCCGCTGTTAGATTCTTTGTGGTCGTAGCAAGTTGACCGCTGGAGACATCTAACTGCTGTCGCAACGATTGCAATTGCGTCTCCCAATCTGTTTGCTTTTGCCGCATCAACCACCAAATAATTCCTCCGCCAAGGGCTGCTGCAGCCAACAAGCAGACAATTATTTCTGTTACCAGGTATCCATACCCCATGACTAACGAGTCTCCTTCACGTGGAACTCAATGCGACGGTTTTTCTGCCGTCCTTCTTCCGTGTTGTTATCAGCCACTGGATTGTCTGGTCCGTGGCCGGCTGCAAATAACCTTCGGGCATCAATGCCTTGGGTAATCAAGTACGCGCGTACAGATTCGGCGCGCTCCTTACTTAATGTAATGTTCATGCGGTGATCGCCCTCAGCATCGGTGTGTCCGGAAACTTCAACTGGTTTTTGAGGATATTCCTTCAACAGCGCAACCATCTGGTCCAGAATTGCCTTTCCCTTGGCCGTAAGCTCAGCGCTTCCAGTAGTAAACTCCACTACTTTACCGGCGATCACGTCTTGCAACTTTGTTTCCAACTGGGTTGCTTCTATGCTGTCTTTTGATCCGGGAATAATGTTGGTTTTGACGTCGAAAACTCCGTTGACGCCGCGCACGGTTTGAATCGCTTTGGCGCTCACCTCAGGGGAATCGGAATATCCTTTCAAGGTAGCAATCCGCCCATCAAACTCTATGCCAGTTGTAGGGAAGGGGACCGCTTGCATGGCACGGATGGACCGATTCTTAAGATCAATGGGAATAGCCTGAGCATGGTGGCTCACGCAGAAAAAACATAGCGCGACCAGGGCAAGTAGCCCCAACGCGGGGACCATCCGATTGGGCATGAAT
This sequence comes from Acidobacteriota bacterium, assembly GCA_031394025.1. Taxonomy (GTDB): domain Bacteria; phylum Acidobacteriota; class Terriglobia; order Bryobacterales; family Bryobacteraceae; genus JANXSF01. The sequence continues at coordinate 485 of JANMWO010000695.1, read as the reverse complement.
CCGGTATCCTCCAATAAGGCGCTTTAAAATTACTCTTCGCTTCTGGGGGGAGACGTTTACAACCGGACGGAACTCCTGATTATATCCTGGAACATTGGTAAAGTTTCAGCTTCCCCTGAGGCTTTCGCCTGCTCATAGATATAACCGGCAACTGCCACGTCCTCAAGTCCTAGTCCAACACTCTTGAACAACGTGATTTCATGGGCATTTTCTCTAGCATGGGCACCCGCCAAGTCTTCTACTCTCGCCCAGCCTTGTTCATCCAGACCAAGCAGCAAGTCGCCAGCTTCAATTCGACAAGCTTCCACAGAATCAGCCACAATGCGCGAGCATCGAACCAAAGTTTCTGCGGACACCTCCCGTCGAGCCGGGTGATTCGACCCCATCACGTTGATATGGGTGCCTTCGGAGATGTCTGCCGCATCGAATACCGGATCCTTAGAACTGGTGGCTGTAACGACAATATCGGCTCCAAAAAGCACCTC
>JANMWO010000682.1:0-18057 GCA_031394025.1 Acidobacteriota bacterium | reverse complement strand
GGGAACCCGCCTGTATCCGCGAGGTCCGGCAAATTGGTCCAGGATCGAACCGGGCAATGTCATGTATAGAAAATTCGGTTTGGCATCGATTTTGTACTTATCGTAAAGTGCCGTCAACATTTCCAGATTAACCACCGGTTCATACGACGTCATGCCCAATGCCATGGCAATCACCAAGGTGCTCTTCAAAGCTTCTTTGATAGAAAGCCCGCTGCTGGCGGTAATGTCAGCCAGTATGTTCTTCAGCTTTGCTGGATCAGTGGAATCCAGAACGTAAAGTTTTGGGCCTTTCTTCAACAGCCCAGCCTTTTGATAAAGCGTCTTATCTTCCGCCGAACCACCCATGCCCGCCCAAATTAGGAATCGTAGGGGAACGCCGTGCGCCTTCTGAATTCGATCCTTGATATCGGCCACTTCACTGGCGATTTTCGCGGGCCATTCGGGATTCTCTTCGGCCAGCCAGCTTAGGTGAAATACACCGTAGCTGTTCTTGGTCACCTTCCCATCGGCAGATTGCTCCATCCCAATAGCAACCAAAGGCTCAGCGGTAGCGTCCAGGGAATCAAGGCCTTTCGTGCGCGCTTGTTCATCAATGTTGCGCAGTCGACCTAGAATATTTTCTTTTTCAAAGGACTGGAAAGCTGGTTCAGATTCGGGGCGGTCATGATAGATCTTTAGTTGCACTCAAACCGTTTTAACATAGGGAGAAAGGTTCTGATGCGAAAACTTTTTATATCTGTGCTCTGTGTGTGCCTGTCCCTGTGGTCTTGCGCACGCCAGAAACCCGCCTATGTTTTTCCGCAAAGCCTTGCTACGAACTGGAATCTTCAATCACAACAACCCTTTCAGCCATCCAGTGCCCCCGAATCCATTCGTTCTTTGACTATTCCCAAAGCCTGGACTGCCAAGTATTCCAACGGTCCGCGCCAGGCCATCATCACTGTTTACGAAACTGCTGCGGATGCCGTCGCTTTTGAAGCGTCGCAAAAATGGCGACACGACAAAGGTCAAATGGCGGTTAACGACGGCTTTTATTTCGTAGTCGTAGAGTCCCTTGGTTCCGATCTGGCCGAATTGGAATCCATAACCAAAGCCATGGAAGCGTCACTCAAATCATGGAGTAAGTAGTGCCGCAAAACAATAGCCAACTTGATCAATTCCACGAACTCGCATTGTTGGGAATGTGGTCCAGCGGTGTTGCCGCACTGGGTTTCTCGTCCCTAAGTCCCGATATCTTTCTGCTGGTAGCAATCCTTGGAATCTTCCTTCGACTGGTCCTTACCCTGCGTCGCACCAAACTGCATCTCACCCCTGCATTGGTGGATCTGCTCACAGTTCTGTATGCCATGCTCTACCCGTACGACCTGGCTTACGGAAGTAAAGATTTCATGCTGTCCACCATTCATTTGGTGCTTGCCTTGGGAACGCTACGTTTCATTTCAGCTAAGTCAGACAGAGACCTTTTCTTCGTCAAAATTCTTTCCTTCCTAACCATCCTTGCCGCTGCGCTGGTATCTGCCAATCTCAGTTTCCTATTCTTTTTAGGACTCTCTGTTATCTTTGCCGTCGCTACGTTTGCCAGTGCTGAAATCAGACGGGCGGCGCTAAAACCGGGCATTCAAGCGGCTGGGATTGACCCGCGTTTTTCACGAACATTACGCAATCACACTGTCGCCACCACTTGCACTATTCTGCTCTGTGCTCTATTTATTTTCTTCATCCTTCCACGTACCGCCAGGGCAGCGGTGCTGCGCTTTATCCCCGCAGGATTCCACATCACCGGTTTTTCAAACGAGGTCAGCTTAGGTGCAATTGGGGAATTGCAGCAGCGTCGGAATCTGGTATTCCACGCGAGGTTCGACACCTCTGCTGATGGGCTGCCTATCGATGGCACCCGTCTCAAATGGCGAGGCGCCGCTCTCACTCAGTTCGATGGCAAACGTTGGTTCAATAAAAATCGCCGAGCCCAAATTCTTAACCTGGAACACGGCCTGGTTCGGTTGGGCATGCAAGGCCATGCCGACCGCATTGGCCGCCGTTTTCATTACGAAGTGCAACTATCTGGCATCTCCTCCGATGCGCTTTTCCTGGTCGGCGAGCCTGAATTTCTTCGTGCACCCGCAACTTATATCTATCGCGTCAATGGCGGCAATTTTCGACTTCCCATGCCTACCGGGGAACATATCCGATACGAAGTGGACACATTCATCGACGCCGCAGGCGGGGATAATTCCAGCTTGGATGACACCGAACGTGCCGATTATTTGGAACTTCCTGCCATGGATCCTCGTGTGTTTTTACTTTCACAGCAGATAATCGCATCCGCACGATCGCCCATGGAACAGGCCAGTGCAATTGAAAAATGGCTCAGCAAAGAGTACCCCTATACACTGGAACTTCCCAAGGTGGAAGCCGCAGACCCAATCGCCAATTTCCTGTTTGAACGTAAGAAAGGTCACTGCGAGTATTTTGCGTCGTCCATGGCTGTAATGCTTCGGTTAAATGGAATTCCCACGCGCATGGTGACTGGCTTTCTCGGTGGCGAATTGAATCCTGTCAGTGATTGGTATCAGGTCCGTTCTTCAGACGCTCATAGTTGGGTGGAAGCTTGGTTTCCAAACAAAGGATGGGTTGCGTATGACCCAACTCCCAGCGCTCCGCCGAAGTCCAATAACGCCGCCTGGCACAGGATGACGCAATATCTGGATGCTGCCGAACTGTTCTGGCAGGATTGGGTAATGAATTTTGATGGTGATCGCCAAGGTACCCTCTCCCTGAGTTTGGAAATGGCTGGCCGATCTCTAACTCTTCCCAAATGGAGCACTCCGAAATTTGATAGCGACGGGTTGAAATCGTTCGGGCCAACCATCCTCATGGCCAGTCTATTGGTCAGTCTTTTTGTGTTGTCCCCGGCATTGTGGCGCAAGCTCCAGCAATGGCAACAAGCACAACGCGTGCGCAAAGGAACAGCGGCCCAAGGTGATGCGGCACGCCTCTATCAGCGGCTTGAATCCATTGTGGGGAAGCAAGGATTTCAGCGCGCACCCAATTTGACACCGCTGGAATTCAGCAATGGATTGCCTCGACCAATCTCCAATCTTGTTCGCCAAGCTACTGAAAATTACAACAAGTTGCGGTTTGGAAATGACGCCACAGCAGGCCTTGCACTTCTAACGCAATTAGACGAATTGGAATCCTACCATTCTGCAACGGATCCGTCTTCGTGAAATACGCGGGCCATGGATCGTGTGCCGCCAAATGGATATTTCTTCAACTTGCCTTCATCCAACGTGAATCCAAGTCCTGGCTTTTCTGGCAGCGGAAACCGACCGTTGACCATGCGCATGGCTGGGAATCCCAACCATTCTTCCCATACTTTTTCTTTCATCTCTGGCTTCACCCCACTGCAAATTTCCTGAACCAGAAAATTCGGAGTCGCTGCATCCACATGAAGCGTTGCCAAGCCGCCAATAGGCCCTTCGCAGGCGTGCGGGGCCATTGAGATTCCCGCCAACTCCGCCATTGCTCCAATCTTCCACAACGCTGTGATGCCGCCCGCATGGTTAATGTCCGGTTGCAAAATATCTACCACTCCCGCTTCAATCAATTCTCGACATCCATATGACGCAATCAATCTTTCCCCAGTGGCAATCGGAGTGGTGCTTCGCGCGGAGATGCGGGCCATCGCCTTCACATTCTCTGGTGGGCAGGGTTCTTCGATAAATAATAAATTCAACGGCTCCGCTTCCTTCACCAAAATCGAGGCAACACTAGGCGACGTCTTGGCATGAAAGTCCACGCCAATGTCGATATCCGGCCCCAGCCCTTCGCGCAAACGCTCCATGGATTGCACCGCCTTCTTGATTTTTGCCGATGTGTCAATCCATTCGAAGTAGCCTGGAATGCCCCCTTTGAAACAGGTGATCCCCTCACTTCTTGCAATATCCCTTTGCGCCCGAAGTTCCTCAAGAGTTGTCCCGCGCATGTGATAGTAACCGCGCACTCCTCTGGGGTCCATAGGTCCGCCCAGCAGCTTGTACACTGGCAATCCCAGTAGCTTGCCGCGGATGTCCCACAGCGCCTGATCAATGCCGGAAATGGCCGAACCAATCACCGGACCTGCACGGTAGAACGAGTGAACATACATCGATTGCCACAAGTGTTCCACCCTCATCGGATCGGCACCCAGAATATGCTCCTTAAAATCCTCTACGCAGGCCATCACTGCCGCCGCTTTGCCTTCTAACGTAGCTTCCCCCCAACCCTCAACACCGGCGCTGGTTTCAATTTTTACGAACACATAGGGGCGATCAGAATCAGGAGTAAGAGATACGCCAAACACTTTCATTCGCGTAATGCGAACCTTCGTTCCAATGCTTTTGAACGCGTCCGTTTCTGTAGCCACCTGCATGGCCATTGGCGCGCAACCGCAGGCGCTCAAAAATGTTCTACGATCCATCATGCAGGTCGCTCCTCATAGCGCAATAGGGCGTCTTCATCCACTTGAATTCCCAGCCCAGGTCCCGAGGGCAGGGAAGTGAAACCATCTTTAACCATGACTTCCGGTCGCTTGAAAAGTTGGGCCCTCATCGCTTTATCTTTTTCATTGTTGGCATGGGGGATTTGTTGGATGAAGAAATTAGGAACAGATGCCGCCATGTGTAGCGCTGCGACGGTTGCAATTGGACCTCCGTCGTGAAAGGGGGCAATCGCTGTGTAGTAGGGTTCCGCCAATGCTGCCAGTCGACGCAACCTGGAAATTCCATGTTGTTGCAGGCCTGGACGCAGCACGTCAATTGCCTGTTCCCTTAGCAATTCCTGAAAGTCGCCAGCCCGTGACGTGCGTCCGAAGCCAACTGGGGTAACTGTTTCCTGGCTGACTCGAGCCGCCACTTTACGATTCCAATCTGACGTCGGTTCATCGAACCACAAAATATGAAATGGTTCCACTGCCGCAGCGATCATCCCGGCGTCTCCCGCAGTCAACTTCGCTGCCGCGTCTAGTACAAAATCCGCATTGGGACTTTCTGCGCGCAGAGCTTTCAATCGATTCGTCACCGCATCGCTAAACTGCTTGCCATTATTGCGCCATTGGGCGATAGGTAGAGGAACTATAAATGCGCGATACCCTGCCGTCGAAGCACTCTTCATCGATGCGACTAAGTCAGCATCGGTGGTCCCTTCCAGCGTTGTCATCACGCGAGCCTTATGCCGCGTGGGTCCACCGAGCACCTGATAAACCGGGGCATTGGCGATCTTCCCCACAATATCCAGCAGAGCCATATTGATGGCCGGCTGCAGATTGGGCGTGACCGTTAGCTGACGATCCAGCACTTCGAAGGAGGTCACCGCCTTGCCCTGAACTATTTGCGCTCCACGCACCAGTTCTTCACTGGAGACTGCACCGGCTTCCCCAAATCCAAGCAACCCACCGCGCGTCCGAATTCGGATAACGGAATAGACACGTCGTGAAATGGGTTCGCGCAAACGCCACAATTTTACATCAGCGATGGCTGCCGAAGATGGGTCACTGCTAGCCTGCGCCGCAACCGTTTGCGCGCCAGCCAAACGCGCGCGTCTCAACAAAAGAGCATTCATGATTAGGTTTATCATATTAGATACAACTTCATTTGTATGCGACTCCTTCTGCTTTTTCTAACACTCCCTTTATTTGCTGCCGACAAAGATTTCAACGGTCGATGGAACATTGAAGTCCCCAAGGAACCGCGTCATAGAGTGTGGTGGTTGGAAGTCAGCGGCGCGGGTACACCTGGAATCAAGGGTCGCTTCGTCGGCTCCCCCGGTGGCGATATGAACGATATTCCAGAAATCGCGGTCAAAAACAATACCTTGGAATTTGTTTTTACCAGACCAAACTACAAAGGGATCTATAAAGCCACATTGATAAAGGGGCTGCTGCAAGGCAACTTCACAGTGGGCGGGAATCCAAAGTCGGAGTTGACATGGACGGGCCATCGCGCCCCGGTGCTCAAGGATAAGGACGACGGCAAGTGGAAAGAGGGCAAACCGGTTGATTTGTTCAACGGTACGGATCTGCAGGGTTGGTCAGCAATGGTTTCTGGGCAGGATCTGGGATGGCAAGTGAAAGACGGCATCATGGGCAACAAAGCCAGTTCAAATAATTTGGTGAGTGCACAGAAGTTTTGGAATTTCAAATTGCATTGCGAGTTTCGCATTGGCAAGGATTCTAACGGCGGATTTGGTCTGCGCGGACGCTATGAAATTCAAGTGATTGATGACTTTGGTCAACCACCGGATACTCACGGCACAGGTGCACTCTACAGCCGCACGGCAGCATCGAAGAACGCCAGTCGCGCCCCTGGCGAATGGAATACTTACGATGTAACGTTGATTGGGCGGCAAGTGACGGTTATCGTCAATGGTGAAAAGGTGATCGACAAAGGCGAAGTGGAGGGCTTAACAGCAATGGCCCACGATTGGAATGAAGCAGTGCCCGGCCCCATCAGCGTGCAAGGCGATCATGGACCAGTGGAGATTCGCAAACTGGTCATCACCCCGCTTGTGCGTTGATCGAAATTAGTACCAGATAAAGACAGCTAGCCAACCCAGAAGACTGCCCACAGCCGCGCCCACAAGCACATCGCTCAAGAAGTGCATTCCTAAAATGATGCGGGAAAGGGCCACGCTCAATGCGCAAAATCCTAAGGGAGCAGTCAATTCCGGGTAAAATGCGCACAACGGAACGGTTGCGGCAAAGGCTGAAATCGTGTGTCCGGAAGGAAATGAAAATTGGTCTGGGGGCAATAACGTGGACCAACAATGGGGTTCAATATGGCAAGGTCGTTTACGCTTGGTTGCTTTTTTGACCAGCAGATACAGTGCAGTTCCCGTTGAAATGGAACTCAGCATCGCTCCCAGCGCCAGCCACTTGTCAGAACCACCAAACAACACAACCCACAAAGCCATTGCGTACCACAGCCAGCCATCGCCTCCGCGGGTGGCACAAATCATCCACACACGCACCCATCGGGGAGCACTCCAACGCTGCACCTTGTGCATCAAGCTGAAGTCTACGCTACAGATGATGGAAGTGATGTCCATACATACATAGATACACCCGGCCTGTTTTCAAGTACGTGAATTTTGAAACAACTTCTGATGAAAATGTTTGCAAATGTGCAATTAGCAGGCAATTAATGCACAAAAATGCCCGCCTGGTCCCATTTGGCAATGGTTTCTTTGATCAACTTGCTAATTTTTTCAGTCACCGCAGCAAAGTATTGATCGGCCTTCGCCTGATCGAATTTCACGTAACCTTGCCCTGGCTGGTAAAGAATAATCGAGGAAGGGAAGGGGTAGGCAGACCAGGTTCCAGCCGCAGGACGCGCCGTCGCCAGGGCATCGGAATAACGTTCCGGATGCACCAGCCTCTTGTCGATGGCCTGGATCATGGCATTCTCGTTCCAACCGGCATGGCCCCCGTCTTCACCAAAAATCTTCAGCGTCACATCGGAACAATAGCTCCACCAGTTCACTACCAACGTCCTTACCTGATGCGCACGACCCGTCTGTTCAGCCAATTCATTCAGCACCGCAGTTTGCGGGCCGCCATGCCCGTTGATCACAATAATATTCTTGAAGCCCTGCTTTGCCAAGCCCTCTAAAATATCGCCCAAGTAAGCCCGATAGGCCTTTTCACTGATCGTCATGGAGCCAGCGTATGCATCCAGCGACCCAGTAATGCCGTAGTTTACCGCCGGGGCAATCATCGCGTTCAGCTCTGCTGCCAACTTACGAGCAATGGCCAACGGAGCCGTATTGTCAGCTCCGTTGTTGGCCACACCGTGAGCTTCCAGCGTTCCTGTTGGGAGTAAAACTGTGTTGATTTTAGAAGGCACCAGTTCACGGAACTCCATCCAATTGATGTCGTTCATTTCGCGCGTGGATTGCGCGGCCACTGGCAGAATCAGAACAAGCAATAAACTAAGACGCATGTTCAAAGTTTAGCGGTTGGTGATGGGCGCGCGCACTCCCCGTCCTGGCTTTACGCCTTCCTGCAATTTACCGTCCAGCACCACCGCCTGCCCATTCACCAAAACATATTTCATGCCGATGCTGGGGATTCCTGGCTTGCCAAAGGTAGCCTGATCCAACACCGTCTTGGGGTCAAACACCGTGATATCGGCATCAGCACCAACCTTGATGCGGCCTTTCAATCGCATGGCCGGGGTCCGCTGCTCCAGTCGTTGGGCAGGCATCAGAGTCATTTTGTGAATCGCTTCAGGCCAATCGATCCACTTCTTTTCGCGAACATAACGGCCTAAAACACGGGCGTAAGTTCCGGCACTGCGTGGATGACCTTTCCCGTTTTCCAAGCCGCCATCACTGGCAATCATCACCAGTGGATGCTTGATGGCGGCCTCCAGTGCTGCATCGGGAATCATGTGCATGATCACTAGACCGCCCTGTTTGCGGTATTGATTAAAGGTCTGCTCCGTCAGCCGTTCCCCTGTGGCCACCCACTCCAAGGCCCCGTAGTCAATTCCTAATGTGTTCTGCCAGCCGTCGGTGAAAATCGCCGATGCCAAGTCTGTGAGTGCGGCGTTATAGGAATAACATTCCGTTGTAATATCCACCCCACGGGCATGGGCTTCCGCGATGGTTGCCAACACCTGTGGCGTTTGCCGAAGGCTGCTGGATGTAACGTGCACCATGTGTACAGGCGTCCCTGTAATCACCCCGGCGGCAATGATTTCTTCCAACGCGGTCAATGCTGATTTGGAACCGGAACTTCCCATTCCCCTTACATGAATAAAAGCTGGTGCCTTCACTTTGCCAGCCGCACGAAACATTTCCAGGATCTCCCATGCTGATGCTCCGGGCGTATATTGAATGCCGAAACCCAAGCCCAGCGCCCCTTGCGCCAATCCTGTTTCAATGCGACGACGCATTGCCGTAATCTCTTCGTCACTGGCTGCTTTATACGCGCCGTCTGCGTTAGGAACCAACGATGGACTGGGGTCCTTCATAATTTGCATACGGCTGGGAACATGTCCGATGGTGGCACCGAAGTTCACCACTTGCCCAGCCTCGCGATCCCGATAATATTTGTCCACATCGGCCACGCCAATTTCCAGTTCCAGCGCGGTGGTCACTCCATCCTGCGCCTTCAATCGGTAATTCTCGTCATTTTGCCCGTGCGAATGCAGGTCAATAAATCCAGGGGAAACAATCATCCCCGTAGCGTCTAAAATTACTTTGCCAGTTAAGGGCGTGTTCGATACCGCAGCAATTTTCCCCTGTCGGATGCCTACGTGACGGATGGCGTCCAACTTCGATTCAGGATCAATGACTCGCCCGCCCTGCAAAACAATATCGTACGGTTGTTGCGCCAGCAAAGGCAGGGTCAAGAAGACAACGCTGAGAAATGTTTTCATAGTGAGTGGTCTGAACAGGTATTTTACATCAACGCCAACCCGTCCAACCCACTTTGTTGCTTGCTCGCTAACGTTCGTTGTAGCGGCGGATCACTTTGTTCACATACCGCCGCGTTTCCAAATAAGGAGGGATACCGCCGAACTTATCCACCGCACTAGGACCAGCATTATAAGCGGCCAAAGCCAGCGCCACCTGATTCGGATTCCCTTCGTACTTCAGCAGCAATTCCCGCAGCAGACGCGTGCCCGCATCAATATTTTGGGCCGCGTCCGATGGGTCTGCACCCAAGTAACGAGCTGTTGCGGGCATCAATTGCATGATCCCAATAGCCCCCTGGTTCGACCGTGCACTTTGCTGATAGCCAGATTCCATTGCGGCCACTGCGTGGATCAAATCCGCATCAACGCCGTGCTTTGCCGCAGCATTGCTGATCATATTGTTTACCAATAAACTGGATGGTTCCACTACGCCGTGGGCAACCAGTTTGACCACTGGCGGAGGTGGTGGCGTAGCGATTTCTGACCGATCTAAAATCAGCGTGATCCCACCTTTTTGCAAAAGAAAAATCGTGTTCCCTTCATCGGAACGTGATTCCACTTCCAACTTTGATCCGTTGCGTAAAATGACGAATTCAGAAGCAGACACAATTTGAGTAAGAACCAGGATCCAGAGTAAACGCATGAGGCTATAGAGTGTTTATCGGCGGTAAACTTGGCCGCCATGATCGGGAAGTTGCCTTAGACTATTCCAAGTGAAATGTCCTAGCAGTAAGCGTAGGTTGCAGGATTAGTGCGTTTTTCCCTGCAAATAAGGGTATGATAAGTCGTTCTAAGCTACATTTTTGGAGTGTTTCGTGCTTAAATCTTTTGTGATCGCAAGCTTCACCATGCCTCTGCTCAGCCTCGCCTTTCAGGCACCAGTTCCCCCTCCCCTGACCCCTACCCAGGTGGCCACCCAAGAGGATCACAAGACGATGATGGATCTTCTGAAGATCACAACTCTTCGCCGTGGTGCTGATGGCCGGAACGAAAAAGCTCCTAATGCCGCCAATTACGACGAGTCCAAGGCCAATCCTTATCCGACCTTGCCCGATCCGCTAACGCTGAAAAACGGCAAGAAAGTGAAGTCTGCGAAAGATTGGTGGGACAAACGGCGTCCAGAGATTGTCGAAGATTTTGATCGTGAAGTTTACGGTCGCATGCCCAAAGTAACTCCTAAAGTAAAGTGGGAAGTGACCAGCACCAAGACGGAAATGAACGGCACAACTCCAGTGATTACGAAGCTGCTCACCGGGCACGTGGACAATTCCCTCTACCCGCAAGTGGTGGTTGAAATCAAAGTGTCGTTGACCACCCCGGCTCATGCGATTGTCCCTGTCCCAGTGATCATGGAATTCGGTTTCATTGGCGGATTTCCACGCCCTGCCGGAGCTCCTCCACTGCCACCCGCACCAATCGCTACTGGTCCCACTTGGCAGCAACAGGTGCTGGCCAAGGGTTGGGGCTATGCAACCATTGTTCCGGCCAGCATTCAGGCCGATAACGGGGCAGGTTTAACACAAGGCATCATCGGATTAGTAAACAAGGGCCAATCGCGCAAGGTCGATGATTGGGGTGCTTTGCGAGCGTGGGGATGGGGTGCCAGCAGGGCGCTGGATTATTTTGAAACAGACAGTTCAGTCGACGCAAAAAAGGTCGGACTGGAAGGACATTCGCGATACGGCAAAGCAACAGCAGTGGCCATGGCCGACGATGCACGTTTCGCCATCGCCTATGTCAGTTCGTCGGGTGAAGGCGGTGTGAAAATTCATCGTCGTAATTTTGGGGAGATGGTGGAAAATGTTGCTGCTGCCAACGAATATCATTGGATGGCAGGCAACTTCATGAAATATGCGGGTCCGCTGAAATGGAGTGATCTTCCGGTTGACGCTCATGAATTGGTAGCTCTCTGTGCGCCAAGGCCCGTCTTCATTGGTGCAGGAGACAAAGGCGATGCCTGGGTAGATGCCAAGGGTATGTTCATGGCTGCCGCTGGTGCTGGACCGGTATACAAATTACTTGGCAAGAAAGATATGGCAACGGAAACATTCCCTGCTTTGGAAACGGCCCTTATGAATGGCGACATCAGCTTTCGCCAGCACAGTGGTGGTCATACGCCTGGTCCCAACTGGCCGACCTTTATTGAATTTGCTCAGCGATACTTTGGGACACTCGCCCACTAAATGGCACTATGAGCATCTCATTTGATCGACTGCAGTTGATGATGACGTTCATCAAGATTGCCGGGGCTGGCAGCATCAGCAAGGCAGCCCGGGAGCTGCAACTGGCACAGTCTTCCGTTAGCAGGCAGTTGAAACAGTTAGAAGATTTGTTTGGTACTTCTCTGGTGCATCGTACGACGCACAAACTTTCCCTGACTGAAAAGGGAAATGAATTTCTTGCTGATTGTCACCGGTTGGTGCGCGATTGGGATGGAGTGGAAGAACGCTTCCGTCAGGATGAAGCCAGACCTCGTGGGAAGTTAAAAGTAGTTGCGTCACTTGGCATAGGTCAGCTTGTTCTGGTGGAATTCGCAGCGCGCTATTGCCAAAAGTATCCCGATGTCCAATTGGACTGGCAGGTTTTCGATGGCCCTATTTCCATTCTGGATAGCGGCGTGGATTGTTTAATTAGGGTTGGGCGTATTGTGGAGCAATCCGTGATTACAAGGGTGGTGGCCTACCTACCGTGTGTTGTGGTTGCTTGTCCCCAGCTAGCTAAAAAGTTCGACAGCGAGGCATTACTACGGGATTTCAATCTTTTCCCACTCATCCACGTCGTCCCTTACTTTCAATCTTCAATTCTTCTCAAAAGTGGAAAGCGGAAAAGTTCCATAATCACCGGTGAAGTAAAAATGGTTACAAATAATATTGTTGTGGCCAAAGCTGCGGCTGTTGCGGGAGTGGGTTTTACGGTACTTCCCAGATGGCTGGCAGATCCCGAAATCAAGGCTGGTCGTTTGTGTGATGTGTTGCCAGAGTGGGAACCGGTGTCGCTTCCTATATCTATTGGGACGCCCCCGGCTAAACACAAGGACCTGAAGACCAAACTTTTCATCCAGGAGATTTCGAAGGGCTTGCACCATTTCCCTGGGATATTGCCTGTGAAACTGTAGTAATGAATTTCCGAGCCGGTTCTTTACTCACCAAAAACTCACCTCAACCCCCCAGCAAAGGAGAATCTCAGATGCTCAAGAACCGACTCTAACAACATTGCTCCGAAAGGCTTGAAGTCCAAGTCAGAATAGTTGCAGATTCGATTGTAACCAGTATCACTGGAATTGGTGATACGATTTAGCGGAAAGCTGTTATGCGCATGGTGCATGACAATTTGATGAATCATGACGAATGGGAGCCGGTTAGACTCCCATTTTTGAATAAGGCTACAGGACGGATTCGGACCAGCCTTCCAGAACCTGCTTTACTTTCTGACAAAACTGATCGGCCAGTGCGCCATCAATTAAGCGATGGTCGAAGGTAAGTGCTAAATGGGCGACGCTACGAATGGCAATGGCGTCGTCAATCACCACCGGCACCTTTTCAACAGCGCCAACTCCTAAGATGGCAACCTGCGGCTGATTGATTACCGGTGTGGCGAAGATGCTTCCGAAGCTGCCGAAGTTGGTGATGGAAAATGTCCCACCGGTCACTTCATTTGGCTTCAGTTGACGGGAACGGGCGCGGGCCGCCAGGTCGACTATAGATCGCTGCAGACCCACTACGTTCTTTTCATCGGCAGCAGAAATCACCGGGACAATCAGACCGTTTTCTAGCGCAACGGCAATGCCAATGTTGATGTCATTGTGGAACAGAATATTAGTTCCATCAATGGAGGCATTGAGTAGCGGAAATGAGCGGATGGCCTGGCAGGCGGCGCTTACGACGAACGGCAGGAACGTAAGGCCGAAACCATAGCGAGCCTGGAATTCGTCCTTCTGTTTGGCCCGCAGCTTAGCCACTTTGGTCATGTCCACTTTGTGAACGGTGGTGACATGGGCTGAAACCCGTTTGGACATCACCATGTGTTCAGCAATTTTTTGCCGCATTGTGGAAAGTGGTTCCACGCGAACCTTGGCCGCTTCCGATCGGGCCGGAGGTTGTACAGAAACTGGAGCTGGCGGCGGTGCGGCAACAGGAGCAGCTTGGGGCACGCTACCACTCAGGTGAGCTTCCACATCTTGCTTCGTGATGCGACCACCCACACCCGATCCTGATACCGTTCCCAGATCGACATTATTTTCCCGAGCCATCTTCCTGACCAGTGGGGAAAGTGGTCCCTGGCTTTCCGCAGGTACAGCCACAGGGGCTGGGGGCGGCGGCGCAGGCGCAGCAACTGCTACTGGTGCCACTGGTGCAGGCGGTGCCGGAGCAGGAACCGCAGCAGCCACAGGGGCTGGCGCAGGTGCAGCAGCGCCGTCACTGATCCGGGCAACCACCGTGTTGATCGCTACCGTCTTTCCCGCTTCAACCAATACTTCGGACAATACGCCCGCAGTAGGCGACGGGATTTCCGTATCGACTTTGTCGGTCGAAATTTCAAAAAGGGGCTCGTCGCGTTCTACGCGTTCACCGGGCTTTTTCAGCCAGCGTGTGAGCGTTCCTTCCACAATGCTTTCGCCCATTTGGGGCATGACGACATCAATCATTTTAAGCACTCTCCATTGTGAGTGCCGGTTCTACCGGCGACAGGCTATACACTTCACTCATGTGCCGGACAAGCGCTTTTTCTACCGCTTCGCGGCTTGCCTCGGAACCAAGATCTCTAAAACTGGTTACTGGTTTCGTTAATCCACAGGGAACGATATATTGAAAATAATTGAGGTCGGTATCCAGGTTCAAGGCAAAACCATGACTGGTTACCCAACGGCTGATGTGCACACCAATGGCGGCGATCTTCTTTCCGTTTACCCAAACGCCTGTGCAGTTGTCCACGCGGCTGCCTTCAATTCCGAATTCGGCTAGCGTGCGAATCACAACTTCTTCCAACCCCCGGACATAGGCTACTACATCCCGCTTCCAATCACGCAGGTCAATGATTCCGTATCCGATGATCTGGCCAGGGCCATGGTAAGTAACGTCGCCACCGCGATCCGTCTGATGGAACGCGATCCCCGTTTTCTCTAAAACTTCTGGCGACGCCAGTATATTTTCTTCATGCCCATTGCGGCCCATCGTGACCGTATGCGGATGTTCCACCAGTAGCAATTGATCGGGAATAAGGCTCTGCTTACGCTGATCGACCAACTGGCGTTGCAATGCGTAAGCTTCCCCAAACCCCATTCGACCCAGATGACGGACTTCTAAATTATGCATTGATCGCCAGTCCGTAAACCGCGTTGAAAGCCTCGCCCACGGCCTCGTAAAGGGTTGGATGGGCGTGAATGGTGGCCATCATGGATTCCACAGTAGCTTCGGCTTCCATTGCAGTCACTGCTTCGGCAATCAGTTCATAGCCATGGGGACCGATGATGTGGACGCCAAGGATTTCGCCATATTTTGCATCGGCGATAATTTTCACAAACCCTTCGTGATGGCCCAAAATGGACGCCTTAGAATTACCAGAGAAAGGAAACTTGCCAACCTTGATATCGTGCCCGGCGGCTCTGGCCTGCGCTTCCGTCATACCCACGCTACCAATGCCCGGTTCAGTATAGGTGCAACCTGGAATGCGATTTTTATTAATCGGCTTTACATCTTTGCCCGCCATATGACCTACCGCAACCATGCCTTCCATAGTGGCTACGTGTGCCAATTGCGGAGTGCCTGCCACCACATCGCCAATGGCGTAAACGCCCGGTTCAGAAGTGCGCTGAAAGCCATCTACCTTGATGAATCCGCGATCTACTTCCACTTTGGTGTTGGCCAATCCAATGCTTTCTGTATTCGGTTTGCGGCCCACTGCTACCAATAATTTTTCAGCCTCAAGTTCTTCTTTGGTCCCGTTGGCAAGGGTTACGGTGAGGGCCACGCCATTGGCAGTGCGACGAATATTTTCCGCTTTTGCCCCAGTTTCACAACGAATGCCTGCCTTCTTGAAGTTACGAGCCAATTCCTTGGAGATCTCCTCGTCTTCCACAGGGACCAAACGCGGAAGCATTTCAAGAATGGTTACTTGAGTTCCAAAACGGCTGAAGATAGAACCAAACTCCACGCCCACCGCACCTGCGCCGATAATAGCTAGCGACTTTGGAACCGTATTCATTTTCAGAATTTCTACATTGGTCAGCAGATAGGCAGGGTCCGGAGTAAGGCCGGGCAACATGCGCGCCTCGCTTCCAGTGGCGATGATAATATTCTTACTTTCAATTTCACGAACGCCATCGGCAGTTTTGACGTCAATTTTCCCACCGCCTTTGAGAACTCCAAAACCCTTGATCACTTCCACTTTGTTCTTCTTCATCAGGAAGTCAATGCCCTTGGCATGTTTCGAGATGATGTTATCTTTGCGGTCTAAAACGGCTGGGTAGTTGAGTGTGGGGTTATCGCAACTAATTCCCTGATCGCCGGGATGAAGAAAGTAATCCCAAACTTCGGCGGAATGCAAAAGTGCTTTGGTGGGAACACAACCGACGTGTAAACAGGTGCCGCCCAGCTTCGGATCTTTTTCGATGATGGCAGTTTTTAGGCCGTATTGGCCAGCGCGAACGGCAGCTGAGTAGCCACCGGGGCCGCTACCGATGATGACAAGGTCGTAGGACATTTATTTTCAGTTTAACATTGCATGAGGGGCAGCTATGTTTAACTTCTCGGGATCTTGGGATGGAGGGAGCCGTCGAAGGGTGATCGGCTGCGTCAGCATCTGATCTTCGAGGGATGACCGATACAGAATCTGAATTTCCTTAGATCAACTTTGAGTGACCGTGGTGGTCCCCAATAGCCTTTGCAATATCCGATGACTCAGTAAGCGAGTCCTTGGCCATTGCACACATGGTATTACCAGGAGTAGAATAGAACGTGATCCGATCATTCCGAGACCGCGAAACGGAACTTCTATTCCATCGCTATGTCTCGAGAACTTGGAGTTCCATAGCCCGACCGGCGTTACGCAAATTAAGACTCATCCATCGCTCAAAGACATTGGACGATCTGCGTGTTCCACCCGGTAACCGGCTGGAGCCGTTGAAGGGTGATCGTCACGGCCAGCACAGCATCCGCGTGAATGACCAATACCGGATCTGCTTCCGCTGGAAACTGGGTGACGCGTTCGATGTGGAATTGACTGACTATCATGAAAGGAGAACTAATGCCTCGTAAAACCAAATTGCCGCCGGTACATCCCGGCGAGATTCTTCGAGAGGAATACCTTGTGCCACTGGCGTTGTCAATCAATGGATTGGCCCGTGCTTTGCGTGTCCCACCGAGTCACGTATCTGGCATCGTCAATGAAAAGCGCGGCATAAGCGCCGTGATGGCATTGCGCATGGGCCGTTATTTCGGTTGTTCCCCTGAACTTTGGCTGGGACTTCAGCAAGATTTTGAACTCGATTCAGCCAGGGACGCTGTGGCGGAACGGATTCAGTTAGAAGTTTTGCCGCGAGCAAGTTGATCGGATGATGAAGAGTGCTGACAACGTTTTATTTTGCGCCCAGGCGGTTACGATGCATGGCAATTCAAGTAGACTGTAAGCATGGACGATCTTACAGGCGAACCAGCGACATTGGGTGATTTGAATCAATTGGAACATCGCATGGATCAGAAGTTGGATAGCATGGAACAACGCATCGATCAGAAGATGGATAGCATGGAACAACGTATCATCGACAAAATGACTAAGCATCTGCGGGACATGCAAACAGAGTTGCTCCGCAGCTTCTCCGACTACTCCAAAAGCAATGATATGCGCCTTCGCAAAATTGAGATCGATGCTGAGAATCTTAATGACGCAACCACGCGACGTTTAGCGGCACTTGAAATGCAAATGCACGAAGTGCGCGGCAGAATTCTCCTCGATCCTCCTCAACCCACTTCGGCCGTATCCTAAAGCCCCTGCACAAGACACTAGGATGAAACCGAAAGCCCGCACGCGGTATCTATAATCAATAGAGTTCCAACATGCTAAAGCTTTTGATTTCCGGCCTGCTCGTATGCACCACCTGCCTGCCTCAAACCCCACGACGCCCGCCGCCTCCTATAAAGAAACCCATCGTTATTCCTAAAGAGCAAGCCGTCACGAAAGACTTTCTAATTGATAGGATCTCTGTCGAAGGCACCAAACGTTACAAGCCCGAACAGGTGAGCAAAGCCAGCGGTCTCAAAGTTGGCGATGTTGGATCCAAGGAAATCTTCGATAAAGCGCAGGCTCGATTAGTGGAGGCTGGAACATTTTCCACCGTTGCCTACCGCTATGAGCCGACGCCTTCAGGCAAAGCCTTCGCCGTCACCTTTGAGGTGCAGGAACTGGATCAGGTTTATCCAGTGCGCTTTGAAGGATTGCCCCGTCCCGACGCCGAATTGCGCGATGTGCTGCTGGCATCCGATCCACTCTTTGGACCCTTGGTTCCAGCAACTGAGCCAGTATTGAAGCGCTACGTTAAGACCCTGAAAGACTACATGAATACTAGCGACGTTGCCGCCAAAGTTGTGGCTGACAACGCTGAGCG
>JANMWO010000674.1:0-2302 GCA_031394025.1 Acidobacteriota bacterium | reverse complement strand
TAAGTGGCATTCCTGGGAGTTGGTATGACTCCTGATCAACTCCTCACCCAACTTAAAAAAGGACCTGCGGCACCGGCTTATCTGTTCCTTGGACCCGATGTGTATCGTCGCGTCCGTGTGCGGGAAGCGTTGCGCAAATCGGTGTTGGGTGAGGAACCAGATGAGGAAGGATTCACTCGCCATGATTTAGATGAGGTGAAACTTTCCGATGTGATGGACGATGCCTGTGCCTATTCCCTATTTACTTCGCGGCGGTTGATTTGGGTCGGCGCGGCGGAAGGGGCTATGCCTCGAACATCGAAGGCGGCAGCCGCATCGAATGAGGACGGCGACGCCCCGGCGGCTGGCGTTGGGGCTCGGATTGCACAGTATTTGAAAGATCCCATTCCAGGCGTTTGCGTGGTGTTTGACATCACTCGTTATGAAATGGATAACGATGACAAGGCCAAAATCGAACGGGCTCGAAAGTTCTATTCGGCCATCAAAGAGGTGGTGGAGTTTCCACCATTCACCGCTGCCGAAGCTACCAAACTGTTGGGTGATCTGGCTAAGCAGCACGACGTTAAGTTTGCGTCTGGTGCGCTTCAATTTTTGATTGAAGCGACGGGAGCCAACGCCAATCGGCTGGTGAACGAACTGGAAAAGTTGAGTCTGCTTGCCGGTAAAGGCGGCACCATTACTGAGGCGATGATCGGCAACATGGTTCCCGATGCAAGGGAAACTACGATTTTTGCTCTAGTGGCGGCGATGGGTCGAAAGGATCGGAATCAGTCGTTGGAACTTCTCGATACGCTGGTTCGCGATGGTGAGTACTTGCCGCTGGCGTTGAACTTTTTAGCAACTCAGTTTCGGCTGGCGTTGGTATCGAGGGAAGCAGGGTTGAAGAGTGCGTCGACGATTCAGGGACATTTCATGCAGTTAGGCGTTCCTATGTGGAGATCCCGTGCAGATCAAGTGAGCCAGACTGCCGCATCGTTCAATGATGGGCAGTTACGCAAGGCGATGGTGGAGATTTTTGAGGCTGACCGTGGCATGAGGGATATCAAGCTGGATGATCGTACGGTGATGGAACGATTTATCTTGTCGTTAACTAAGTAAAGACGACTAAGTAAACAAAAAAAGCCCCGAGCAGGTGCTCAGGGCCTTTGGGGTAAAACCTTTATTCAAACAAGAGAAATTAAGCTGCTGCGACCATTTTCTTCAATCGCAGAGCGATGCGGCTTTTATAACGGGCTGCCGTGTTCTTCTTGATGATGCCCAATTTGGCGGACTTGTCGATTACGGAAAAAGTGCCGGGGACAGCCGATTCCACTGCCTTAGCATCTTTGCCCGCGAACAGGCGGCGCAGGGAGCGGATGGAATGGCGAAGACGGGTGTTACGCATCCGGTTGACCAGGGTTTTGCGTTCGGTCTGACGGACGCGCTTGAGCGATGAAACTGTATTTGCCATCTAGTAAAAAAACCAACCTTCGAAATCTCGGCCAGAAGTGACCTGTTAATAGAATAACCCAGCGGAGGTATGCGACGCAAACTTAGGGGGTGTGCTAATTGTGCGTTGCGGGGGAATTTGGGTCTATTTTATGGAAGCAGGATTTCGTGAAAAGTATTCCAGCGCTGCTTTCAAAACGTACCCCAAAAAGGCTCCGATGCCAACCATCATTGCGCTAGCCACACCGATGAGAACTTTAGCAGCATGGACATCCTTACCAATAGCTTCCAACTTAGTGCTATGCGAATCCGTTTTGGCCTTGAGCGACTCAACAGCTTCTGTTAGTTTTCCTAGAGAATTTTGTATTCCCCCAATAAGCTCAACTGTATAGCTGTAGTCGCCTGATGGATATTGCTGAGGGGGCACCTCTGGGTATCGTTGAGGGATTGTGTTTTGGAGTATTTCCTTTGGAGGCTTAGACACTGGTTGGTTTCCCAATTTTAGCCGCAACCCATTCCCATACTTGAGAGCTAGCGCGTCCGTAATAACCCGAGACGGCAACAATCACAGCTGAGCCACTTTCGGCACCTGGTGTTATTTGTAATTTATTCGATATTTCGATTGCCGTTCCAGATCCTGCAATAAACCATTGCCCTGGGCGAATTTCGATATGGCTGTCCGGGAATTGTTCCGCTAGGCGAAGAGAAAGGTTCAAGTTTGAAGGATCGGCCATTACGGCAAAAAGGGTTGCGAATGTTGTGATAGCCATGCTTATGCCACTGGAGCTTACCCTACAGCAAGTCCTAGTTCAGCTTAGCAGTTCTGAAATCACCTGACGCTAATCCGCAAACTTAGGCGGCTTGCTAATTGTGC
>JANMWO010000673.1:0-2647 GCA_031394025.1 Acidobacteriota bacterium | reverse complement strand
GTTCCCTGAAGGCGAAGTTGCCGTTGTGGAAGTGTTGCCCTCCAAACTGCCACCTGTTCGTTATAAGGGTCGTGTGTGGATTCGAGTAGGGCCGCGCAGAGCATCCGCTAGTGAGCAGGAAGAGCGTATCCTAACCGAGCGTCGGGTTTCGCACGCAGCCACTTTTGATGCACAACCTTGCCTGGATTCCACTTTACAAGACTTAGCTGTTAATCGATTTGAAAACGACTATTTAAGCTACGCCGTTGATGAGGAAGTGATTCGAGAAAACCATCGCGACATCAAGCAACAACTCGCTTCGCTTCGCTTTTTCGATCTTAAAAATGATTGCCCTACCAATGCCGGAATTCTGCTATTTGGAAAAAATCCATTAGCTTGGATGCCTGGTGCTTACGTCCAATTTTTGCTACTGGATGGAGTGACACTTCATGGCACGGTTCTCCAGGAGCGTACGCTTTCGGGAGATCTCGCATCCTTGTTGCGTGAGCTGGAAGCTTTGATCAAGTTGCAGATCGAACAGCATCCAGAGCGTGAATCCGTGCTGCGTGAGCGACTGGTGAGCAACTATCCTGAAATTGCCCTACGGGAGTTAGTGTCCAATGCGGTACTGCATCGTTCCTACGATTCCACGGCACCAATTCGCTTCTATTGGTTCAGCGATCACATTGAAATCCAGAGTCCAGGAGGTCTTTATGGTGAGGCATCCCCGGAAAATTTTCCGAACCAGAATAGCTATCGCAATCCAGTGATTGCGGAAGCGATGAGGAACCTTGGATTCGTGAATCGATTTGGACGCGGCGTTTTTCGCGCTCAGGATGCGCTTGCAAAGAATGGAAATCCCAAAGCGACTTTTGATTTCGATCACCATTTCGTGCGCGTCACCATTTCTGGAAAGCCATGATCACCATCGCATTCTTTAACAACAAAGGTGGCGTGGGCAATACTTCACTGGTCTATCATTTGGCCTGGATGTTTCAGGACTTGGGACTAAGCGTGGTAGCCGCCGACTTTGACCCGCAAGCGAATCTTACCAGCATGTTTCTGAACGAAGACCGCCTGGAAGAATTGTGGCCAAGTGGGAAGCACCCGCTAACAATCCGAGGAGTCATTGACCCAATTATTCGCGGCTTAGGTGACAACATACAAACGCCACATGTGGAGCCAGTTAGTCAAAAAATTGGTTTGATTGCCGGAGACCTTGAATTTTCCAGTTTCGAAGACACACTGTCGGATGCCTGGTCAAAGTGCCAGGACGGAGATGAGGCTGCCTTCAATGTGATGACGGCTCTCTATAGGGCGGCGCGCACTGCAGGCGGAGATCGAGAAGCGGACATTGTGTTAATAGACGTTGCGCCTAACTTAGGAGCAATGAATCGGTCGGCGCTTATAAGCGCGGATTATGTAGTTGTCCCTTTGTCTTCCGATGTTTTTGCTTTACAAGGCTTGAGAACACTGGGTCCCAAGTTAAAAGAATGGCATGACGCCTGGCGAGATATAGAGAAAGGATTCCTCCCAAATTTGGCATACCCTATCCCATCCGGCTACATGCATCCCATAGGTTACGTAGTCATGCAACACGCCGTCCGCGTTGATCGGCCCGTGAAAGCTCACCTTCGATGGATGGGTAAAATCCCTTCGGAATTCCATACTGCAGTGCTGAACGACGATGCAAACTTACCTGAACCCTATCCGGTCACAGATGACAATTATTGCCTTGCGACGTTGAAACACTACCCCAGCCTGATGCCGCTGGCCATGGAAAGTCGCAAGCCCATGTTCCATCTTCGACCAGCCGACGGGGCCATCGGCTCCAATATCGAAGCGGTCAAGGATTGCTACCAGGACTTCAAGAAGCTCGCCATTCGGATTGCTGAATCTACTAAATTAGAATTGCCTGCCAGGTAGTCCAGCTCAAAACTCTAGGACATCCCCCTCCCGAGCCAAACTCGTCTGCGGAAATTCCTGTTGTGCCTCCGCTAAAATTCCTTCCAACACATCATCGCTGTGGCTTGGATCATGATGGAATAGCACCAATCGTTTCACATCAGCCATAGCTGCTAACTTCACTGCGGCGAGCCATGTGCTATGCCCTCGACCCTTTTGACTTTCATATTCTTGTGGGGTGTATTGTGCATCGTAAACCAACATATCCGCCTTGCGGGCATGATCCAGTAACGTGCGGTCCGCCAGCGCGTCACCGTGCTCATGGTCGCTGGCATGCACCAGCACTGCTCCATCACGCTCAAACCGATATCCAGTTGCCCCTTGCGGATGATGCAGTGCGAAAGGACGAATCTCAAATCCGGCATGATGCCAGGGTTCCGTCACTTGCCTCAACTCTGTAACTGCGGTAAAAGAATCGAAGTCAATGGGATGAAACGGAGGGCGTAACATGGCATTGAATATGTCGCGAAGATCTTGGGGTAGCTGTGACGATGCCAGTATGACTGCCGCTTCCTTCCGAAACATCGGCGCAAAAAACGGAAGGCCCTGTATGTGATCCCAATGAAAATGGGTGAATAGCAGTGTAATAAGCGGTTCTGCAACAAGCGCACTACCCAATAGCCGAGCTCCGGAACCAGCGTCAATCACCATGGGCTGATGGCCAGGCGCACGAATCTCCAGGCACGTCGTGTTGCCACCATAG
>JANMWO010000580.1:0-2674 GCA_031394025.1 Acidobacteriota bacterium | reverse complement strand
GATCCCACCGAAGGCGCCTTGTTGGCGGAGTGTTGCCGGGCCCGGCCGCATTCAAACTGTACGATACCTACGGACTGGCGTTGGACGAACAGGAAGAGATGGCTCGGGAGCATGGTCTGAGCATCAATCGGGAAGGCTTTGACCTGGAAATGGAGAAGCAGCGGGAACGGGCGCGGGCCAGTTGGAAGGGTGCCGAAAAATCGCAGATTCTGCCGGTGTATCAGAAGTTGCAGCAGAGTTTAGGTCGCACGAAGTTTCTAGGCTATGAGCAGTTAGAAGCGGAAGGAAAAATCATTGCGCTGGTGGTGGATCAAAAGTCTGTCGATTCCCTTGAAAAAGGAGTTGAGGCGGAACTAGTGCTTGACCAGACGGCTTTCTATGCAGAGGCAGGTGGCCAAGTTGGCGATAAGGGTCGGCTTGTGAACGAGGATGGAGAGGTGCTGGCCGACGTCCACAATACTTTCGCCGCGGTTCCCGGATTGTCGGTTCACAAGATCACCACGCAAGGTACCCTTAAGGTCGGAAATACGGTGAAATGCCGCGTGGCTGGTGGGTTACGCGATTCCACTCGTCGCAATCATACAGCGACTCATCTACTGCACGCAGCCCTGCGGCAAGTTCTGGGGACGCACGTGAAACAGGCTGGCAGCGTGGTGGACCCAGGTAGACTGCGCTTCGATTTTACACACTACACGGCCATGAGCCAGGAAGAACTTTTGGAAGTAGAGCGATTGGTGAACGAACAGATTCTTCTCAACGCAGGAGTCACCACGGACATTATGGAACTGGATGACGCTATTGCCACTGGTGCTATGGCTCTGTTTGGTGAAAAGTATGCCGATAAAGTTCGAGTTGTGCAGGTTCCTGAATTCAGTCGCGAACTCTGCGGTGGCATTCATGTATCCCGCACTGGCGATATCGGTTTGTGCAAAGTTGTGGCAGAGGGCAGCATTTCCGCAGGTGTGCGACGCATTGAAGCGTTGACTGGTGTGGGTGCATTAGAACGCTTTCAGGGTGCCTCAGCTTCGCTTGCACGAGTATCCCAATTGACGCATTCCACCGAACCTGAGTTGGTTGAGCAGGTGGAAAAGTTGATGAACCAGCAGCGGGCCATGGAAAAGCAGTTGGAAACGCTGAAGGAAAAAGTGGCCCAATCCCAGATGGGGAGCATTGAGCTGCAGGCTCGTAAGATTAAGGACATCCCCGTTCTTTCGGCTGAGGTGGATGGGCTAGACCGCAATCAGATGCGCAGTTTGGCTGATTCATTACGCAATAAATGGAAGAGCGGCGTGATTGTATTGGCATCGGTGGAAGACGGCAATATCGCTATTATTTCGGCAGTCACCAAGGACTTGAGCGCCAAGGTTCATGCGGGTAAATTGGCTGCGGGAGTGGGCCAAGCGGTGGGTGGTAAGGGCGGTGGCAGGCCCGATATGGCAGAAGCAGGGGGCAAGGATACGGCGGCTCTGAGTGCTGCGCTGGAACAGGTTTACGCCTCAGTTGAGGCCATGTTGTGAGTGAGCCCGGCTTTGAGCAAACCGATTGCATTATTGTTGGAGCCGGACCTACTGGACTTGCCTGCGGCATTGAGTTGGGGAAACTTGGGATCAAAGCGATTTTGATCGAAAAGGGCTGTGTGGTGAACTCGCTGTACCACTACCCCACGAACATGGTGTTTTTCACGACCCCGGAATTATTGGAAATCGGTGGCATCCCCATGACATCGCTGAATGAAAAACCTGGTCGTACGGAAGCCCTGAAATATTACCGACGGGTGGCTGATCACTTTCATTTGGACATTCGCCAGTATCAGACGGTGGAAGGAATTTCCGGGGAAGATGGTCGGTTTGTGGCCACTACCTTGTCGCAAAATGGAACCACGTTTCACTACTCCGCGAAAAAAGTAATTCTTGCCACGGGGTATTACGACATCCCGAATCTGTTGAATGTTCCGGGAGAACATTTGCCCAAGGTGATTCACTACTACAAAGAGGCGCACCCCTACTATGGGCACGATGTGCTGGTTGTGGGCGGCAAAAACTCCGCTGCTATATCGGCATTGGAGCTGTTCTGGACCGGGGCCCGGGTGACGCTGGTGCACCGCGGCGCGGAGATGCATAAGAACATAAAATATTGGATCAAACCCAATATTGAGAATCGTATAAAGAGTGGCGAGATCACTGGGTATCTACAATCGAGCGTGGTGGAAATTGCTGAAGATTCGGTTCTTCTTAAAACTCCTGATGGTGAAAAACGGATCAAGAACCAATTCGTATTCGCCATGACTGGCTATCGTCCTGACTTTGAGTTTATGCGGCGGCACGGAATTGAATTAGACGCGGAAACACAGCGTCCGAAGATGAATAAAGAGACCTTGGAAACGGAACGGAAAGGAATGTTTCTGGCAGGCGTAGTGGTTGCGGGCATTCACACCAATGAAATTTTTATAGAAAACGGTCGGTTCCACGGTATCCAAATCGCAAGCGAGATCGCCAGACAAATCAACCGCAGTTGACGCGGATCACTTTCCGATTGCCACAACTTCTTTCAGGCTTCGATGATACAGAATTCCATCGCTGTAGGAAATGGAATTCAAGCTCCAAGTTTCTCCACTGGGCCCCAAATCGTTGATCGCAATCAACGATTTTTGATCAAAAACTTTGGCTGTGGCATC
>JANMWO010000601.1:0-4437 GCA_031394025.1 Acidobacteriota bacterium | reverse complement strand
GCCCTGCGTTGTTGCCACCACAATGGCCAATTTGAGGATTACTGGGAAAGCCGGGCTGCGTGACTTCCACTTTCATGTCGCACACCCAAAAAGCCCCAGGTCAGGATACCAGCGCTTCACTGAAACGAAACTCTGCCGCTGAATGAAGGTGCCAGTCGCCGCCGGGCTTCAACTCCAGCACTTGCGAGTGGTACTTCACCAGGCCTGGATGGTGGCTCACGCTGACCAGTGTGGTGGATGTTGCAACCAGGTGCTTGTACAGTGCCGCCTCATTTTCACGATCCAGTGCACTGGTGGCTTCATCCAGCAGCACGTAACGCGGATGCTTCAACAGTACTCTGGCAAATGCCAAACGTTGGCGCTCTCCCACAGACAGCACTTTCTCAAAATCAAGCTCGGCATCAAAGCCTCCGCAGCGCTCAATCAGATCTGGCAGGTTCACCAGTTGCAACATTGCGCGAAGCTCTTCGTCAGACGTACTTCGTTCAAGATTCGGATAGCAGAGCTGACCTCGCAAGCTGCCCAAAATCATGTAGGCGTCCTGCGGGACAAAAAGCATGTCTTCCGCTTTGGGCCGTTCCAGCGTCCCCGACCCGGCATCCCAAAGTCCGGCCATTACGCGCAGCAGGGAACTTTTACCGCAACCGCTGGCACCCACTATCATCAAACCCTCCCCTGGCGGCACCAAAACGGTAAGCGACTTCACCAGCGTTCGTTCGTAGTTCGGGGTCTGCATGGTGACGTCATTGAAACTCAGATTTTCTCCCTCACGCGTTTCGATTTTGCTACGACCAGCATCGGCTTTCATTTTCGCGGGAGTCATACCTTTAGCCAGTGCTTCCAATCTACTTACGCTGGCAGCGAAGCGGCTCAGGTTTTCCAAGTTGTCTACCAGTAATGTAAGGGCACTCAAAATGGCCGAAAAGGCACCCGCAGCTTGGACCACTCGACCCACTTCCAGTTCGCCCGAAAGTACGCGCGGCGCCATGATGATGCTGGGTAATACCAGGGTGGTCAGGCTGTAAGCGTACTGGAAAAAGTTAAAGCGCAAAGTCCAGCGGATGAGCTTATTGAAGTTTGCAAACACATGGCCAAAACTGCGTTGAAGCTGGGCATGTTCTTGATTCTCGCCGTGGTAAAGTGCAATGGATTCGGCATTTTCACGAATACGCACCAGACCAAAGCGGAAGTCCGCCTCCCTCCTGCGCTGGTG
Source organism: Acidobacteriota bacterium (assembly GCA_031394025.1). Classification (GTDB taxonomy): domain Bacteria; phylum Acidobacteriota; class Terriglobia; order Bryobacterales; family Bryobacteraceae; genus JANXSF01. The sequence continues at coordinate 3,224 of JANMWO010000601.1, read as the reverse complement.
GAAATGCAGGGAAACCATCTTCTCGCCGAACACGCTAAAAGTGATCAGAGTCCCAGCTATTGCATAGAACAACAGGATAAAAACGAGCGAACGTGAGATAGACCACAACACGCGGCTGAAGGCCAACAATTGAAAAACGGCACCTGCGAATAAGAGTAGAAAATTGAGCGAATGCTGAGTGAAGGAGGATATGTCCTCTGAAATGCGCTGGTCCGGGTTATCAATCTCCGGGTTTTTAAGAAGCTGGTAAAACGCGTGATTATCGAAGTATCGGCTCAACATGCGATGCGTCATCCAACGCCGCCAATTGTTTCCCAGCCGATCACGCACATAATAGTGGTAAGCGTAAATGGGCACAGCAAATAGCAGCAACCCGCAGAAATAGCGGATAGAATGCCAAAAGCGAGGTGCATCCTGGGCTGCTAGCGCCGAAGTAAATTCGCCAGATTGTTCGTTGAAGAATACATTGAACTGAGTTTCCCCAACTAACAACAAGACAAGCAGCGTAAGCATCCCAAAGGCTTTCCATTTCGCCGGTGACAACCAATAAGGTTTGGCCAGCCAAATAAAGCGTCTGAGTAGTTTCAGATTGAGTTTGTTCATTCAGGTTTTGAAAGTCAGTGGTGTTTAAGATAATGAGTCACGTCAGCGCGTCTTCGTTTCAAATATTCCTGAAGTTATCTGGTGAGTCTTAGCGTTGCTTCGGGACTACTTTGATCTCGAACAGTTTAGGCCAATACTTTCCCGTCACAAAAAGCCGTTTCTCCACTGCGTCGTATGCAATGCCGTTCAGCACATCGGCCTGCGGCGGACGGTCCGGCAGAATGCCGAACAAATCGATCCAACCCAGCACCCTGCCATCCGTTGGTGAGATTCTGGCCAGGCGTTCCGTACGCCAAATATTTGCGTAAAGTTCGCCCTCCACCAATTCCAGTTCATTCACATTGGAAATCTGGTTATCTCCATCGTGAACCGTAATGCGCATCTTCTCCGCCAAAGTCTGTCTATCCCAAATGCGTACTTCCGACGTGCCATCGCTCATGTATATCTGCTTGGAATCGGAAGTCAATCCCCAACCTTCACCGGTGTAAGTAAAGGTTTTTTCCAACTGAAAATCTTTTCGATTATAAATAAATCCCAGGTGTGTCTGATAGGTGAGTTGAAGGATCTTGTCTCCAATCACAGTCATCCCTTCACCGAAATAATCCGGCATCAGATCAAAGCGTTGCACCACTTCCCCTGTCTCCAGTTTCACCTTGCGTAACGACGATTGACCATTCATCCCGGTGCTTTCGTAAAGGAACCCTTCACGATATTCCAACCCTTCAGTAAATGCCGTTGGATCGTGCGGGTAAGTGTGCACAATTTCATAAGTGAACTCTTGAGGAGCTGCGGCACCACATCCGAAAGTGAGCAAAACTATTGGCAGGACTGCCAGCGTGAGAAAGATCCGGCGCATGAACTATTTCGATGTTACTACCGTTTGGAAGAATTCGGGGATGGAACCGGTAATGGCAATAACCCATAGACGGCCACTTCGTAGGAAAACGTGGGGAGATACACGCGTCCATTCACCACTGTTGGGGCAACAAATTTGGCGAAGCGCCCAGGGCCATCACGATCTTCGTTGAACGTGCTGCACCAAAGGGCGTTTGTAAGATCGCCAGCATCCATTGCGCAGAATATGGCCGGAACACCTTCACGAGAGTAATCCCCGTAATTGAGCCAAAGAATTCCCGACCCTTCCGTTGTGCCGTCTGCACTGATCGCCACACCCTGATAAGCGGCATCGCCCGCAGCTCCAATTTTCGACAGCGGAATAGGTTCCAAGACTCCATCGGCCAGGCGAAATACTCCCGTCCACGATCCTTCACAAGTAAGGTAAACCAGTGCGTCTTTCTCACGAGCCCAGACCGCCATGTTGTATATGCCCCCGTATTCCAGGGGTTGCGAGACCTTTGGCGAAGCTGATCCGTTAGAGCCAAGTCGCCCCATATTCTTTTGGTTGACCACGTAGAAGTTGCCTTCCTTATCGCCGCCAAGCAATGAATCGGAGCCAGGCACCAGGATCGGACCCATGGAACTGACATCGGCATCGTCATGGCCAAGTTGTTCCCAATGTTCAGGAGTCGCCCAGTCCACTAAACCAAGGTTGGGAGATAGCTTCAAGAAGGATTGGCTGAAATTAGACTTGCCATCATAATCGCCATTGCCAGTGGTGACGAATACATTGCCATCTTTATCGGCAGCAAGCCCTCTGCCCGATTGCCAAATAGAGCCATAGCCACCAGTGGGAGTTGTATTGAAAGCAGCCACTTGATTTTGAATGTTGGCGGCATCGTAGGCGGCAATCCAACCATGAAAGGGGTACTCATCGGCATGCGATCCAAAGGCGATGTAAATATTGCCATTGGCCAATAAGAGGCCGGGACGTTGTAAGTGCTGAATGGGGTCGAAGAGAATTGTTTTTCCGTCGCTACCATCGCCAGTTCCAGGCACATTGATTTTGATCGCCATCGGACTACCCAGTTTATCCGCGCCGTTTGTAAGGTCCAACGCGTTCAGGGTGAAAGCGGGTTTCTCATTTTGATACGTGCAAGTTACTACATAGATAGCGCGGCGGCCTAAATTAATTACTGGCGTGCTGAGTATCCCGATTTCCTTTTCAATATCGGAAAAGCGCCGGTAATATTTAGTGGGCAGTGGTTCGCCCAAATTCACTTTCCACAATGGTTCGGAAAGTTGTGGCTGGTCGGCATCAAACGCGTAAACGCTGTTGTGCATGGTTGCGACGTAGAGTACGTTTTTCAATTCGCCGTTTATCGCTACATCTCTTACATACAGCGGTTGGGCAAACACATGTCCATCTACAGGGTAGGCACCGATTTTGCCGAACGCATCCGGATAAACAGTAGCAGGAGTAAGAATGGTCTCCGCCAAGTTGGCATTGGTGCGGTTGTTGTCGTAATTGGAGGTAAGAACGTTGGGCTGCGCTATCAGGTTAGCGCTGACTAAACAAGCCAACAGCCAACAGGAAAGGTGAGCCGAGATGGGGGGGTATTTCGCTATCAGGTTCACAGTAACTAGAATAGCAACTTGTTAACTGAGTCAATCGCGCTAACCGAGCCGTGACTGCAAAGGAGCGGTGTTTGTAGAATCTCCAATCTTCGTTGGGAGAACATGTTGGCTCCCCGGCCTGGATTCTTGTTATCAGCGTGCATCGG
>JANMWO010000583.1:0-3355 GCA_031394025.1 Acidobacteriota bacterium | reverse complement strand
TCCTCACGTATGTTGAAGGGTCGCAAACTGACCTGTTTTTTTGCGATTAAAGATGATTGCATCCACGCCGGGGCGGAATGGTTGGATGAAGAAGTTGTGGTGGATAGGAATCTGGTGACCAGCCGTAAGCCGGAAGATTTGCCTGCATTCTGCCGCGCCACAATTGCTGTATTAACCAAACAGGTATGAGTTAGGAAAATTTACTGGAACAGGTGCTGAACGAAACGCCCCACTCGTTCGTATGTTGTTTCTGATGCCAAGCGACCGATGCACAAGACCGGATGCCAAGCATCCGCCGCAATAACAGCTTTGAAATTATGACCCCAGCTATTTTGGTCCGCAATTTACACAAATCCTACGGCGACTTTGAAGCCGTTGGTGGAATCGATTTTGAGGTACGCCCAGGCGAAGTGTTCGGCCTGCTTGGTCCAAACGGTGCCGGCAAGACCACTACGGTGGAAATTCTGGAAGGCATTCGCCCACGCACATCGGGTGAAGTCACGGTGCTGGGGTACGACCCTGGAGTGGACGTCAAGGCGTTGAAAGACCGCATTGGGGTTTGCCTGCAATCCACAAATCTTCCTGAAAAATTGAAGCTTCATGAAGCGATGACGTTGTTTGGGTCGTTCTATTCGCGCACGGTAGATGGCAACAAGTTGCTTGACCGGTTGCAACTGGGTGAGAAGCGCAACAGCTACTACAGTCAACTTTCCGGTGGTCAAAAGCAGCGACTTCATTTAGCCCTGGCCATGATCAATGATCCGCAGCTTATCTTTTTGGATGAGCCCACCACTGGGCTTGACCCCCAAGTACGTTTGGAAATTCACGGGTTGATTCAGGAATTGCGTGACGATCAGCGCTCCATCCTTCTTACCACTCACTACATTGAAGAAGCCGAACGCTTGTGTGATCGGGTGGCGATTATTGACTCTGGAAAGATTGTGGCTCACGGTTCGCCCAAAGAATTGATGGCCACAACTTTGGGCGCATCTACTGTTGAAGTGAAAATTGAACAGCCCTTGCCGCTGGGTGAATTACCCAAAGAAATTGGTGCGGATCGAATTGAGATCAGTGAGGACCGCAAGCAAATTTCCGTCACTGCGCAAAAGCCCGCACGAGCCATGGTGGAACTGGTGAAATACATTGATCAACTGGGCTTGGAGTTGGCCGATATTCATCTGAAGCGGGGAACACTGGAAGACGTGTTTCTTCAATTGACAGGAAAAAAGTTACGCGAATGAATAAGTACCTGGTAAGTATTCTCACAAATCTGAAACTGACATCGCGGGACCGCATGGCGCTGTTCTTTAGCTATGCATTTCCACTGATGTTCTTTTTCATCTTCGGCCAGATGTTTGGCAGCGGTATGGGCGGCGGAATCGTCCAAGTGGTTTCCAGCGTGTTGATCATTGGTGTTTTGGGAAATGGATTTTTTGGGGCAGGTATGCGTGCCGTGTCGGAACGGGAAACCAACATCCTGAGGCGTTATAAAGTAGCGCCTACCTCGGCAGCACCCATCGTGGTTTCATCGTTGGTTACAGGTTGGGTGAACTACATTCCTTCAGCCACACTGATCCTCACCCTGGCTCATTTTGTTTATGGAATGCCATGGCCGGAACGTTGGTTTTCACTTTTTGTATTCCTTACCTTCGCGGTGATTGCGTTCCGTGCTTTGGGGATGATTGTGGCCAGCGTAGTGAACTCCATGCAGGAAAGTCAGATTGTGATTCAGATGATGTACCTGCCTATGTTGTTCCTTAGCGGGGCTACCTTCCCGATAGATGCCATGCCGGTTTGGCTGCAAAGCGTGGCCCAATTTTTGCCTGCTTCCCACCTGTATAACGGCATGCAGGGCATTCTTGTAAAGAAGGAATCTCTACTTGAAAACTGGATGGCGCTGGTGGCCATGCTGTCCACAATTGTGGCGGCTTCGTTTCTGTCTATCAAACTTTTCCGATGGGATAAAGAGGACAAGATTAGAACCTCTGGAAAAGCGTGGCTGTTGGTGGCGATGGTTCCATTTTTCATCCTCGGCATTTACCAATCCTATAGCCATGAAAGTATCGGCAAGAACAAACAACTGGCGCGTTCGCTGCGGCGAAGTCGCACGATTCTGATTCGTGGTGCGCGCATTTTCATTGGCGATGGAACGGTGATTGCCAAGGGTGCGTTGTTAATCAAAGACGGAAAGATTCAACAAATTTGGGAAGGCGATGGGCCAGAACCTAAGTCTGTTAAGGCCGACCCGATTGAAGCCTATGGCAAGACCATTCTTCCTGGATTCATTGACACGCATATTCACTTGGGCGCGCCCGGCGGAATCCCCGAAAAATATCCTGCTGATTCGAAGGCGATGCACAAGGCGGTGGCGCGGGAACTGGCCGCCTACCTATACTCCGGCGTTACCACTGTGAAAAGTGTCGGCGATTCCATTGACTTGATGCGCGACATGGCCAAGCTGACCGATAGCGGTGAAAAGCTGGGAGCAGAATTATTCTACGTCGGCCCAATGTTCACTACAGAAGGCGGCCATGGCACGGAGTATTTCAAGAAGGTTCCAGCGGCATTTCGCAAGCAGTTGGAAGAATCTATTGTGCGGCTGCCGAAGACCAAAGAGGAAGCAGTGCGCATGGTAGGCGAACTGAAGCCGCAGGGTGTTACGGGAATCAAAGCCATTTTGGAAGCAGGCGGCGGCAGTTTCCATTTCAACCGGATGGACACGTTAGTGCTGGCAGGCATTGCCGAAGGGGCCAAGGCGAATGGTTTGCCGCTGGTGGTACACACTGGCGATGACCGCGACGTGGGGGATGCCTTGGCCGTTGGCGCAAGCGGAATTGAGCACGGGTCGATCCGCGACGTAATCAGCGATATCCACCTGGCAGCAATGGCGAAGATGCACGTAGCGTTTGCGCCGACCTTGGCTGTGGTGAATGCGGTGAACGCTCTTGCTGCTGGTAATTTGGATATTCTTTCGCGCAGCTTGTTTGAACAATCGGCACCGCGTGGTTTGATTGAAGCGACGAAGAAGGCTTTGGGGAAAGAGGAGAAGAAGGAAGGCTTTGCCTTTCCTGAAGAACTGATTTTATCTAACGTTCGGCGTGCTGCTGCGGCAGGTGTGATGCTGGTGACTGGTACCGATTCCGGCAATGTCCCGTTGATTCACGGACCAGCCGTGCATCGTGAATTGCAGATGTTGATCAAGGCCGGGCTGACCTCTATAGAGGCATTGAAGGCGGCCACATCGAACGGTGCAAAACTGCTGGGCGTTGCGAATCGAATCGGGTACATCAAGCCTGGTTATGAAGCTACTTTGTTGATTGTGGATGGCAACCCGCTGGAGGATATGAGCGTTACC
>JANMWO010000576.1:0-3444 GCA_031394025.1 Acidobacteriota bacterium | reverse complement strand
GATGCGGGTCCCGGCGGTCCAAATCGGTGCCAAGGAATCATCGCCGGGGAAACTTTCTACACTACGGATCCGGAAGGATCGAAAACTGTGCTGCCGCCCTGGGCACTGAATGGATCCTTCCTGGTTTTTCGGCGACTTGCTCAAGACGTGAAGGGTTTCCGCGATTCTGTCGATGCAAATGCGGCGTTGCTCGGCATCACCTCAGACCTGCTAGGGGCGAAGTTGGTTGGCCGTTACAAAAGCGGGGCACCTCTTGAAGCACTGCGTAACCAGGCCGGTATCGGCGAGTATCACCCCCCGTTCACCGACCCAGGTAAGGCTCATCCTGCTTTAGCGAATAGCAATTCTATCAATAATTACTTCGAATACGGCGATGACGCAAATGGAAAAATTGTTCCGCTGGCCAGCCATATTCGTAAGGCCTATCCTCGTGACCATGAGCCCACAAACGAATTCGGAACGCCCAAACCCACTCCCGAAGGCTCTGAAAGTCGAACACAAACGCATCGTCTGTTGCGTCGCGGTATTCCGTTTGGAAAGTCACTGGATGAACCCCAGGGTGGCAAGCCGGGAGACGCCAGAGGGCTATTGTTTTTCGCTTATCAATCGGACATTGAAAGGCAATTCGAGTTCGTACAAAAGCGCTGGGTGAACGACGCAGACTTCCCGGAGTTACGCGCTGGGCAGGACCCGATCATCACCAACGACTCAGTTGCAGGTGAAATCAAGGGCTGTCCGTTTCATGAGAAAGCGAACGCTGCCAAATGTCCAGTCAGTTTCAAGCATTTTGTGAAGACTCGGGGAGGGCAGTATTTTTTCTCACCGTCGATCCCTACGTTGGGCGATTGGCTGACTACAAAATAATGCGTACCGGTAACCTTTGGTACTTTTAGATCGTTAGTTTAAGTAATCCCCGTTACGACAAGCGGACGCGCTCACCCGATACCCCGAGTACGTCCGCTTCCCTAAACTGTTAATCGTTGAACATCCCTTCAAACAAGACACTGCTCAGGTAACGTTCCCCGGAATCTGGCAGCACCACCACGATTGTCTTGCCTTTCATTTCAGGCTCTTTCGCCACTCGCAAAGCCGCTGCGGCTGCTGCTCCACAGGAGATGCCACAAAGAATTCCTTCTTCGCGTGCCAGACGACGAGCCATCTCAATTGATTCTTCATTGCTGACCAGTTCCACTCGATCCACTACGGAAAGGTCCAAATTATCTGGGATGAAGCCTGCGCCGATGCCTTGAATTTTGTGAGGTCCGGGCTTGATCGCTTCACCCTTGAGAGTCTGCGTGATCACCGGGCTGGCTGTCGGTTCAACGCCGATAGACACAATGTTCTTACCCTTAGCCTGCTTGAAGTAACGGGAAATTCCGGTAATTGTGCCGCCAGTGCCGATGCCAGAAACCAACACGTCCATACCGCCCTCGGTATCGTCCCAAATTTCCGGGCCAGTGGTTTTGAAATGGATGTCAGGGTTGGCTGGATTTTTAAACTGCTGCAGCAGCAAATAACGGCCGGGGTCCGAGGCAACCATCTGCTCAGCCTTGGCAATGGCCCCTTTCATACCGCCGGAGCCTTCCGTAAGAACCAGGTTTGCCCCAAACGCCTTCAAAACTTTACGACGTTCAATGGACATGGTTTCAGGCATGGTTAAGGTGATTTTGTAACCACGGGCGGCGGCCACAAAGGCCAAGGCAATTCCAGTATTGCCGCTGGTTGGTTCCACCATTTCCACACCTGGCTTTAGAAGCCCACGTTTTTCGGCATCCCAAATCATGGACGCACCAATGCGGCACTTCACCGAATAAGCCGGATTGCGGCCTTCGATTTTGGCCAGCACCGTAGCACCTGCTCCGTCGGTAACGCGCTTGAGTCGAACCAGAGGCGTGCGCCCGATGGTCAATGTATTGTCGTCAAAAATCATTACTGACTCCCTCCATTAGATATCCCAATTAGGCACGTAACGTGCCTGCCTGTCTTTCCAATTCGTCGCCAAATCAAGGAATGTAGTTTCATCCACAACGCCTGAAATGGCCTTATCCACACGATTCCACAAATCCCCAAACGGGGTGTCGTTCTTGCGCCTGCCCTTGGAGCCAGACAATTTCTGCCCTTCCACATGGCGTAAGACTTCACCAATCGTAATTTGACTGGCCGGGCGTGCCAACAGATAACCGCCTTCAGCACCGCGCTTCGATTCCACAAAGCCACCCTGCTTCAAGCCGGCCAAAATCAATTCCAAAAATTTCTGAGGGATCTTCTGCCGACGCGCAATTTCGGCAATTTTGACGGGTCCCTGGCCGGGTTGAACGGAAAGGTCGAAAACTGCTTGTAGTGCGTACTCGCCTTTAACTGAAATATTCATACACCCATGCCCCGATGGAGATTATAACGTATCCGTCTGTTGCCCCATGCCCCAAACCGAGATTACCGACAAAGCGGCAATGGCGGCGGTCTCAGCTCGAAGCACATTCGGCCCCAAGGAACAGGCGTTCCATCCGGCGGTGAGGATCGATTCCCGTTCCCGATCGGTCCAACCTCCTTCTGGTCCCAACAGCAGCGAAATGTCACCAGCAGGATTGGGAAGGCAGGTCAGTAGGGAGGGAATGCCTTTTTTTACATCCAGGAGGAGGCGAAGTCCTGGAGCAGTGTCAATCGCTTTGCCCAGTGCCATGGCGGGATGGATTGCTGGAATCCGCAATCTACGGGATTGCTGCCCAGATTCATGCAAAATTCGCTGCCACCGCTCCATCCGTTTGGGGACAGAGGTCTCTGTCCCCACCATCCGCTTGGGGACAGAGACCTCTGTCCCTTTTTCGGAACGCTCAGCGATGACCGGTTGAATCGCAGTCACCCCTAATTCAGTGATCTTTTCCAGCATCCATTCAAAATGGTCGAATTTGAAGAGGCTGGCGTAAAGGGTGACATTTAAGGATTCGTCAGGAGTGGGTAGCTTTTCCTTGATATGGAAAGTGACCAGTCCTTTTTGAACCTTGGCGATTTCTGCCAGGTAGAATGACTTTTGATCTGATATTTCATACACTTGGCCAACTTCTACCCGAAGAACCCGCACCAGATGATGCGCTTCCTGGTCACGAATTTCGGCGTGATCACTGGCGATTTGGTCAACATAGAATAAGCGACGGGCCATACAAGGATTATTGTAGCGTCGAAGAGCGGAAAAGCTAAATGGCTGAGTCACTTGAAACGACTTCGCCAACTGGCCGAACATCTCCACTTACACAAATCCCCACTCACCCCCTTTTTTGCCCCGTTCGACCCGCAAAGGTTGGATGAGTACTCAGGGTTCACCTAAACTAGTACCTTGGTTAAGATAAGGTGCAACCGTGCCTTATTATTGATAACCATACTTGAGGAGATAAATGGCAAAAGCTATCAAGTTCGCTGAAAAGGCGCTTACAGTCGCGGCAAACGGCG
>JANMWO010000575.1:0-5337 GCA_031394025.1 Acidobacteriota bacterium | reverse complement strand
GGAAAGCTTATTTCAAGATGGAGACGCTGGAACATACCGCCCGCATCGCTTTAGTGAGCGAACTGCTGGGCGGACCGAAGGTGCTGCCTCGCGAAGAAGTGGACAAGCTGTTTGATTCCAGATCGCGCTATGGTGTGGTGTCCAGGGCTTCGTCGTCCCCTGGGTGCCCGGTGGTGGCTGAGGATTTAGGGCAGGGGTCCGATAAGATTACGTTGACCCGCCAGGAATTGATTGCAATTGTTGAAGAAGCGGTGCGCACCCGCGAGTTGAAATGAGGATAATAGAATTTACGCGCCGGTCCGGCCAAGGAGATAGGAACGAAAATGGGTGAAGCATTAGGAATGGTCGAAACTCGTGGCTTGATTGCCATGATTGAAGCGGCCGACGCTATGGTAAAGGCTGCCAAGGTGTCGCTGGTAGGCTGGGAAAAAATCGGCTCGGGGTATGTGACAGCAATGGTTCGGGGCGATGTGGCTGCTGTTCGCGCCGCCACCGATGCTGGAGCCGCTGCCGCCCGCCGCGTTGGAGAACTGGTGGCGGTGCATGTGATCCCGCGACCGCATCAAAGTTTGGAAGATGTTCTGCCGATCGGCAAGAGCTCGACCAAGTAGGGTTCTGAATCTATGATTCTGGCTCGCGTTGTTGGTACCGTTGTGGCTACGCGTAAAGATCCGCGTCTGGAAGGCAAGAAGCTTCTTATTTTAAAGCCCATTAGTCCTGATGGAAAAGACGAAGCAGGTTACGTCATTTCTGTGGATACGGTGAGTGCTGGTTTCAAAGAAGTGGTATTGGCCGTCAGCGGATCCTCTGCCCGCATGGCCGATGGCTGCAAGGACACTCCGATTGATTCAGCGATTATCGGAATTGTGGACACGGTTTCCCTTGATTCTGATTCGAATGACAACAAGAGGAAGTGACCCATGTACCTTGGCCAAGTCATTGGACGGGTTTGGGCAGAAGTTAAGGATCCGCGCCTTGGTGGTCAACGGCTGCTGATCATTCAGCCACTTACTCCAGAACAAAAGCCAACCGGGAAACAGATCATTTGCACTGACGCAGTGGGGGCCGGGGCTGGCGAACTGATTTATTATTGCAAGGGCAAAGAATCCAGCTTTCCTTTCCTGCCCATTGAAGTTCCAACAGATATGACGGTGGTGGGGATTGTGGATTCCGTCCGGGTGGAGCGTTCATGCTGATCGCCAAAGTGATTGGCGAAGTGGTGGCCACTCAAAAACATGAAAGCCACGTGGGCCAAAAACTTCTCATCGTCCAACCCTTGGAATTGGACGGATCAAACCGTGGCGACGCGGTGATTGCAGTGGATTCAGCCGATGCGGGAGTTGGCGATCGGGTGTTATTGGTCCTGGAAGGTTACTCGGCAATGACCACGGTGGGCAGGCCGGAATCACCCATCGATATGGCCGTAATTGGGATATTGGATCTCATCGACCTTCCCTGAGCGTCGTCTACGCTTTTCATCAGGGCCCCGTTTGAGTAACTGCGCAGTAAGTCCCAACCCTAAGGCAAGCTTCACCAGATCCAGTCCTATATAAAGGTTCCAGATGGAGGCGTGTTGTCTGCGTTCGGCGGCGAACTGGTCTGGCGGTCCAAAATCCAGGTTCCTTCCCAAACCAATCAATTGTGGAGTAAGCAGAAAATGAGTTGCCAGGACACAAACAACCATGAGACAGGCCACAATGATAAATTGCTTCGATTGTCTGGCAGAAATCAAAATTGCGACAATGGCCGCGCCTAGGAAAAGCTGAATCCATTCCCAGTCGTTAGCATAGTAACGGGTAAGCTCATTACCCGCGTAGAGGAAAAGGTTTCTTTTCTCCGATTCGGTCAAAGTGAAGATGATTTGCTGCATCTTTTGAGGTTGCGCTACTAGCAAGCGGCTAACCCCTTCTGTGTTCTGGTTGACAATCCACATCATAAAGAGGCTGCCACAAATCCAAATTCCTACGAGAAACGAAATCAAACGTCGTGTATGCATGAGTGAATCTTACTTATTATGAACAGTTTACCTTAATGGTGACGAGGGAATCCATCTCTTTTGCAATGGTCCGAAAGTAATTCACCATCCTTAAATAATTAGATATTGCTTGTAATCAACAGTTTACGAACTCTTCGGCGCTTGTCCGATTTTTAGGGAACATACTCTTGAACCAGAAGTCTTTGGCTTGCCAAGAGATTTGGTACTCACAATATGGATCCGATTATCATCATCATCGATCTGCTGTAATCGAAACGCTTTACAGGCGTTTTACTCTTGCGTGACAGACGCATGATTGCCTCAAAAAACCCAGGAAATGGGTTGACCGTTTGTACGGTTTGTCTGGTATCATTCCTAGGAGTATTCCTGTCAGGGGTACTCCTGGGAACTGATCGCCGTATCGATTCCTGTCCGATTCCCCCGAAAACAAATTGATCTTCTTTTGAAACTGACTCGCCTAAAAACCGGGAACTGCTGGTATGCAAATAAGCTGCTGGTGTTTCTGCTGGTCCTATTCCTTACGGGCAGCTCTAACTCCCATCGTCCAGTTGCACCACCAACCGCTTGGGAAGACCCTGTGTTTAAGGTGTTCAAGGATAGAGCTCGCCAATTCCACAAAACCGGAAAATTTCTGCAAGCAGCGGCACAGTATCAAGCTGGGGCTAATTTGGCAAAGCAGCGGCACGATGCTGTTGCCGAAGCTCGATTTCTAAATAACCTGGGGGCCATGCGTCTGGCTGTGCTGGACTTCCGTTCGGCGGTGGAAGCCAACCAGGAGGCGCTACGCATTGCCGAAACCATTCATGAAGATCGGACAATTCGTTCCGCACAACTCATGCTGGCTTCCGTATACCTGCAACATGGGGATCTGGATTCCGCTTCCAGGGCGGCATCGAAGGCTGAGGCCAAACTTGCGGGTGACGAAAAGGCTCGTTACGTAGCCAACGTGTTTAACCAATTGGGTCAAATTGAAGCTCGAAAAGGGAATTGGCCTTTGGCGGAAAAGTATTTTCACAAAGCGATTGCCGCAGCAGTGGTCGATGGGGATCTTGTTTTAGAAGCTTTCTCCTGGGACCAGATGGGTTACGAAAGAATGGAAATGGGCTTTCTCGACGAAGCTGAAACTTCATTGCTCAAAGCCCTTCATCTTCGCCAGCAGGCGCAGGGTGCTGAACTTTGTCTTTCTTTCAGCAAGCTGGGAATTTTGCGGACCAGGCAAGGCAGTTCAGAGGAAGCGATTCGTTGGCTTACATCCGCTGTGCAATGCCCTGCGCTTACGTCCATGCAATCCTGGACAATTCTACATATGCGAGGGTTGGCCTACCAATCCTTGGGTAAGTTTGATCTGGCCTTGGCCGATCTTCGAAAGGCGATTCGTTTTATTCGTCATTGGAAATTGCAAGTGATCCCTGTGGACGGCTTACGCGCTGCTGCAGAACGTGACCTGCAAACCATTTATGATTCCTACCTTTCTATCATTACCTGTGAAGCAATCCGCACAGGCAACTTAAAACTGATTTGGGAGAGCTTTCTAACCGCACAGGAAAATCATGCCTGGAGCTTTCGGGAACTCAAACGTCATCCGGCTGCCAATTTGCCTGAAGAATACTTTGAAACCATGGCGCAGTTTCGAAATACGGAAAGTCTGATGGCCAGCAAGGGTGAAAGCCCGTTACTCAATGCACAGGCAGCAGCGCAACGGTTTCGGCTGCGCGAAATTGAGGTAAGAGCCGGTTTGGAAAACCTGATTATTGCTGAAGAGCCACCCCAACTTGTCCAACAAAAACTACAGCATGGAATGCGTCCCGACGAAGCATTGCTTAGCTTCCATATCGCGGCAAACGGCTCTTGTTTATGGGTTCTAACCAGCAATTCTATTGCAATTTATCCGTTGATCGACCAGGGTAAATTGGCTGCACAGATAGACACCTTCGTTGAATCAGTTCGTTTGGATAAAGGATACCTGCAAGCGGGAATCCCACTGTCTGCTTCCTTACTTGGAAGTGCCCAAACAACTTTGAAAACTAAAAAGAACTGGGTGCTGATACTGGATCGGGGCCTGTTTGCTGTGCCCTTTGCCGCGCTCCCCTTTGGGCTGAAGGGGCAATTTCTGGTTGAGCAACACGCACTGCGGATCGTGCCCGGCATCCTGCTTGGTGGGGATTTACCAGCCAATTCGTCACAAGGATTTCTGGGTGTGGCGGATGCCATTTATAACCGAGCCGACGATAGATTCCAGGCAGGTTCACAGCCCGTAAAAAGTATTGCGCCACTGCCACGACTTCCGGCAACTGCTGTGGAACTGGCCCGTTGTGTGAAAGCGTTTCAGCCCGATGGACTGGTGCAACTGTTGCAAGGTGCCAGCGTATCGCCAAATCAGTTGCGTGCAGCATTGGAGAAGAATCCGCAAGTGATTCACATTGCGGCTCATTTTGTAAAAAAGGCTTTGCCGCAGATGGAATCAGCGCTGGTGCTTAGTTTGAACGACAAGGGCGTGCCAGATCTAATTACTCCCAATGAAGCAGCCACCTTTGAGACTAGCGCCAAGTTGGTCACTTTGAACGGGTGCGGATCGGGCGATGGTCCGGGTCGCGCGGGCAGTGGATTGATGGGTTTGACCAGAGCCTGGTTGGCGGCTGGAGCACAAACCACGATTGCCAGTTATTGGCCAACCCCGGACGATTCCGGTGAAATGTTTGTGCGGCTATACGAAAAAATTGGCCAGAGGAAAACTACGATGACGTCGAAATCCATAGCTGAGGCGCTTCGTCAGGCGCAGCTCGGCTGTTTGCGGTCGCAATCGTTCTGCAATCGACCAAAATACTGGTCGGCATTTTTCGTAGAGGAAAAGGATGAATCTAACCATGTTCTCGATGTCTAATATCGGAACCAACCCGGAAGTTCTGCCGGAAGAGAAACCGATTGCGAAGCACTTGCCGGTTTCTGCTGTGGATTGGGCGTGTCTGGTAGCAAAAATACAAGGCGATGATCCCAGCGGTATGGAAGAACTGTACCGCATGTTTTCCCGAGGGATTCGCCTCTATTTGTGCCGTCAGTTGGGCTTGCAGGAGCTGGACGATAAGATCCACGATACGTTTCTGATTGTGATCAATGCCATTAAGCGCGGCGATCTTCGTGAACCAGAACGTTTAATGGGATTCGTACGTACCGTGGTCCGACGGCAGGTTGCGTCGCACATCGATGAAATTGTGCACATGAGGAATAATCACTTGGATCTGCAAAACGGTTCCCGAGTGCCTGATGGCAGAATAAATCCGGAAATGCAGATTCTGGACGAGGAAAAAACCACCCTGATGGAGGCGGTGCTGAGTGATATTTCC
>JANMWO010000568.1:0-6860 GCA_031394025.1 Acidobacteriota bacterium | reverse complement strand
GCCGTGGTGCCGTGATCGAATGCGGCGAAAAGCACAGCTCGGCTGGACGGCACCAGTGCAGGGGAACTGTGGGCACTCTCACCCTGTGCCGCGTCGAGCGTGGTGAGGCTGGTCACGGCACCACCCTCGGACGACACCGGGCGCAGACCAGCGGTACTGTTGCCGAAGATGATGGCGTTAATGGCATAGGGCTTGGTTTTTTGGCAAACTCCATGGGCGCTGCCGGGGGCTGAGCCAGAACGCCTCATCCGAACCCAACAACAGGGGGAGGATTGATCCGCAGATGGCGCAGAGGAAAGTAGATGCAACCAAAGTCACTTCAAGTTGCCGTGGTCATCCAGCTTTACTGGCAACACCACTCGCAAAGGAATGGCCACGGAATAGCGCGCGTGGCGGAGTTCGCCGGTGCGAAGAAACGCGCAGTTCTCCACCAAATCGGCAAGGTCGCGGGTGGCGGTTGCCGGGGATGCTCCGGTGATGGTGGCATAGTTTCCGGCGCTCAAACCACCCTCAAATCCTTCTGGACCCTCGCGCAATATGCGCAGCAGCGCCTTTTCCTGCCGTCCATTGAGCTGGCCGCGCAATCGGTCAAGAAGCCGCGTTTTGTCCAGCAGAAATTCCACGCGAGCTTCCGTACGCCGCTGGGCCTCAATGGTTGTCCCGGCGAACCAAGAGAGCCAGCGCGTCACTTCAACATTCTTACTTGCAGCTCCCAGTGCGGCGTAATATGCCTTTCTTCGGATGAGCATGGTGGCGGCCAAAGCGGTAAGGGTGGGTTGATTCACAGATTGCGCCAGCGCCTTTTCAGAAATCGCTCGCCCAATGCGCCCGTTGCCGTCCTCAAAAGGATGGATCGATTCGAAATAAAGATGGGCAATCCCTGCCCTTGTTAAAGCAGGCAAAGGCTTGCTTCCAGTTGGGGCGGTGCGGTTAAACCATTTTATGAAACGTGCCATTTCCTTGGGCACCTGGGAGGAGGGTGGTGCTTCAAAATGCACTTTGGGTGCATAAATAGCCCCTGAAACCACCTGCATTGCCTGCTCATCGGTGCGATAGCAGCCGATATCCTTAAGGTCGCTCCGACCTTTGACGATCATCCGATGCCAGGCGAATAACGTGCTGTCCGTCAGAGGTTCGGCGAAGGAACGGTAAAGATGCACCACCATTTCCGCGATTCCTTGCTCGGCCGGCTTGACTCGGCGATTTTCGGCAACCAGCCCAAGTTGCTTTCGAATGGAAGATTGCACACTGGCGCGATCCAGCAGTTCGCCTTCAATTTCTGAGGTTGTCAGCGCTTCAATGCTGATCGCATCAATGGTCAGTCGCTCCTGATCCTCCGACCCTAAATGCTTGATTATGCCCACGAATTTGCCACTTCCCAGCAGGAAATGCGCTTCGGCTTGGCGAAGGCGAGGTTTGTCCCAGGTGAAATTAGGCCAATCGGGTTGTTGCCAGTTCCATGTCATGAGCGATAGCAATCACTTCTATCGCTCATTGTAGACCACTTTTATGAGCGATAGCAATCACTTCTATCGCTCACGTTATGGCTATTTAATGAGCGATAGAAAGAATCCTATCGCTCATTGCTCCTAGAATTGTAGTGCAGAACCCAACCATCAGTGCCAGAATAGATCGGAGAGCGACACTATGCCAATTGATCTGCATGTTCTGAAAGAAGTTCCACTATTTGCTTTGCTGGACGACGAAGAAATGGCGGTGCTGGCCGACCACGTCGAAATCAAACGCTTTGCCGCCCGTCAGCGCATTTATAAAATCGGCGACCCTCCGGGGCAAGCCTATGTGTTGGTATCGGGGGCTGTTCGTGTAACCACGATTGACGTTGATAATCAGGAAGTAGTTGTGGATGAACCCACCCATGGCGACTTCTTCGGCTTCGCTTCCATGCTGGACGAAACACCGCACCAAACAGCGGCGCAGGCTTTGGATGATGTTGTTTGTGTAGAAGTGGATCGCAAAGATATAGCGGCGCTCCTTCAGCAGAAGCCCATGGCAGGCATGGATTTGCTGACCGTGCTGGGCAAGCAGTTTCATTCCGCGCATCAATTATTGCGCACCCGCGCGATGCGCAATGCCAACGAAATGATTGACGAAGAAGCCAGTTTCGGAGAGCGAATTGCTGACCAAGTGGCCCGTTTTGGTGGATCCTGGCGCTTTATCATCAGTTTCGGGGTCATATTGTTGGTGTATACGGGCATCAATATCCTGTTGCGGCAAAACGCTTGGGACCCTTACCCTTTTATCCTCCTCAATCTTTTCCTGTCTATGTTGGCGGCTATTCAGGCACCGGTCATTATGATGAGCCAGAACCGCCAGGATACGAAAGATCGGTTGCGCAGTGAACTGGATTATGATGTGAACCGGCGTGCCGAATCGGAAATTCAGAGTCTGTCGCAAAAGTTGAACTTGTTGCATGAAAAGCTGGACGATTTGGAAGACCTGGTCCGTCAGCCGCATTCCAAATAACAGCGACGTAACAGCCTACTTAAGCGGTTCAGTACTGAAGAATTCACAAATATATTTACAGCGGAATTGTCATATCAGTTGCGTTGCACCCCCAGAAGGTTATATGCTTATCCGAGATTTCGGTAAACTTTTGCAGAGCAGCGTAACTTTTTGCAGATTGATTGCCGAATGAATGAATACTTCAAGGGGGTATCCGAGTGAGAAACCTAAAAAGGCTACTGTTAGCCACGCTACTCTGTAGTGTTTTACATGCGCAGGAATTCCGTGCAACCATCTCAGGCCACGTCATCGATTCGAGCGGAGCCAATGTTCCAGCAGCAAAAATTCAAATCGTGAATTCCAACACCAACGAAATAGCTACCGCCACATCCGATTCCGGTGGTGCTTATTCCATACCATTTTTGCGTCCGGGCGATTACAAGCTGACCGCTTCAGCGTCTGGCTTCAAGCAATATCAACGCGCTGTAACCCTCGAAGCGGCTAAGATTGCCGCAGTCGATATCGCCCTAGAAGTAGGGCAGATGACGGAAACCATCCAGGTCGTCGGCGATTCGGTAGCTCTTGAAACGCAGAGCGCCAGCCGCGGCGGTGTTGTCACCAACCAACAAGTGGCCGAGTTGCCGCTGAACGCACGCAACCCGTTCATGTTGGGTTCCATGATGTCTGGCGTGACCTTTAATGGTGCAGCCATTTGGCAGCGTCCTTTTGACAACGGTGCAATTGCCCAGTGGTCAGTAAATGGTAGCCGCGATTCTTCAACCGAATACATGCTCGATGGTGCCTCAAATGGCGGCCAGATGGGCTCGAACAACGTGGCCTATGTGCCGATTGTCGATACAGTGCAGGAATTCAATGTCATGTCCAACATGTACAATGCCGAATACGGCCGTACTGGTGGCGGCGTGATGAACGTCGTGCTAAAAAGCGGTGGCGCATCGCATCACGGAACTGTCTACGAATATATGCGTCGTAAGGAATTAGACGCAAACACCTTCCAGAACAATGCCATTGGCGCTGCCCGTCCAGCCCACTTTTTGGACCAATACGGTTTTATGCTGGAAGGTCCGGTAAATGTTCCCAAAATCCTTCCCAAAGATGGCAGAGTGAAGCTTTTCTACCTGGGCGCGTTTGAAAACTACCGCGAAGCTACACCGAACCCACTGATCGTTTCCTATCCTGAAAAGGAAATGCGTGGTGGTGATTTCTCGAAGTTGTATACCTCTGGCGCAAACCCCGCTCCCATCACAATCTACAATCCGTTCAATACCTCTATTGTCAATGGTGCACTGATTCGGCAACCTTTTCCGGGCAATATCATTCCGGCGAGCCTGATCAACCCAATTGCAAAAGCGGTCACCAGTTACATGCCCGAACCAGGCCGTGCAGCTCCGGCAGGCTCTCGTTACTCCACAAATAACCTGTCTTTGCCTGCATATCTTGATGCTGACAAGTTCTACAACCTCACCTTGAAGTTCGATTTCAACTTTGGCGACAAGCACCGTGCCTTCTTCCGCCACGCGTCCAATGATCGTACTGAAGATCGCGCCGGAAACGGGATTGATAACAAGCCAGGTACCGATGGCCAACAGCCATTTCAACGCATCAACGACGCTTATGTGGTCGATTGGGTAAGCACTATTTCGCCCACCTTGATCTTCAACGTCCGGGGTTCCTTTAATCGATTTATTGAAAAAGGATTTGGTCGTGCGAACGATGGGTTCGACCTCTCCAAGCTGGGATTGCCATCCACTTTGCTGAGCCAAATTCCAGGGCAGGCTTATTTTGGCCGTTGGAACTTTGAGAACTATCAATCTTTGGGACGTGGCCAAAGCAATAACTTCTCCAACACCTATCAGATCACTACCAGCGTTACAAAGATCAAGGGTGCGCATACCTTGAAGGCTGGTTTTGATATCCGCCAGATCAACTATCTGCAACAGAACACCGGCGACATTCTGGCTTTCAATGGAAGGTCTGACTGGACGCGTAAGACCTGGAACTCAGCCGACTCAAACAGCGGCGATGGGTATGCCAGCTTCCTGCTTGGGATCGTTGGTGGAGTCCCAGGTTCTAACGATTCCACTTCCAACTATCCACTGTTCCCCTGGTGGAAACAGATTTACGCAGCCCCTTATTTGCAGGACGATTGGAAGGTTAACCGTAAGTTGACGTTGAACCTTGGTCTGCGCCTGGATTTGAATCAACCACCCCACGAAAAGTGGAACCGCATGAACGGCGGGTTCGATAGTGGCGTCACCAGCCCATTTGCATCGCAAGTCAACTTGGCCACAATCCAAGCCAACACTGGCGCAGCCATTCCGGCTGACATGCAAAAGTATTACGACAACTTGAAGAACCTGAAGGGCGGCTTGTCCTTTGCTGGTGTCAATGGCATTGGAACAACACCTGCTAACTTCTCAAAGAAGAACTGGCAATCCCGCATTGGCGCTGCTTACCAGATCAACGAACGGCTGGTGCTTCGCACAGGCTTCGGTTTGTACTACTCCAACCCAAGCAACGACTTCTTCCAGACCGCCGGATTTAGCACAAACACGATTCTGGTTAACTCAAACGACGGTGGCCAGACTCCAATTGCCAATGTACTTTCCAATCCCTATCCTAACGGCATCAGCCGACCTTCAGGGGCCACACTGGGCGCAAAGACGTTTGCCGGGAAAAATAACAATTGGCTCGATCCTAACTATCGCACTCCAAAGGTTTGGTCCTTTTCCTTTGGGTTCCAATACCAAGTATCAAAAGCCTCCACACTGGAAGCAACCTATGTTGGCAGCCGCAGTCTGGATTTGACCATGAGCCGCAACTACAATATTCCTGATGCCGCATTCCGCAAGCAGTGCAGCGGCACACAGGGCGGCAATGCCAACTTCTGCGATGCCCAGGTTCCCAACCCCTTCAAGGGATTGTCGGACTTCATTGGCACCACGTTCTACACCTCCAACACATTGTCGCGCTATCAAATGGCCCGACCATTCCCGCAGTTCAGCGGCGATCTAACCCAATTGGGTCTGAATAATGCCAACATGAACTACGATTCGTTGCAGCTCAACTATAACTTCCGCATCAAGGGTGGATTGAGCCTGCTGGGGAACTACACACTCTCCAAACAGATCGAAACCTCAGGCTACAACGATCCACAAAACTACACGCTGCAACGGTCTGTCTACTTCCTGGATCGTCCTCAGTTGTTCAAGCTGACCGCCATTTACGAACTACCTTTCGGAAAAGGCAAGAAGTTTGGTTCCAACACCAAAGGCATCGCCGGCAAGCTGGTGAATGGATGGCAGGTAACTTACTTCCTGGTCAGCCCCAACATGGGCTTCCCTGCAGATTTGCCTAGTAACGTAGTCCAGTTAAGAGATCCTAAGTCGGCGCAGGGTTGGAGCGGTACCACCGATTGGAAGGCCAATCAGGTTCGCGCCTGGAGCCCTTGTGTACTGCGTCAGGCTTCTGACGGATCCACAGCACCTGCTTCGGCGGCAATCGCAAATCTTTGCGGCACCGACCAATCCAAGTACGTTTGGCTTTGGACTTCAACCGGTAACGGTTTGGGTGCCGGTTCGGGAGCTGAACCACGCTATACCCCGAATCGCACTGGCGATATTCGTCGTCACAAAGCTTTCCAGATGGATGCTTCGTTGTTAAAGAGTACCCAGTTCACCGAACGAATTCGCGGCCAATTCGGCTTCGAGGCGTTCAATCTGGCCAACCACAACTACTTCGGTCGCGATCAGTTCAACACCGATCCTAGCAGTCCCAACTTTGGAACCATCTTCCCGTCGTTGGTATCTACGCAGAACATGCTTCCGCGTCAGATCCAGATTCGTATGAAGGTCACGTTCTAACCAAGTAATAACAGATGTAATAAAAAGGGCGGCACCTTCGGGTGTCGCCCTTTTTGTTTGCGTGTAATGGCAGGCAGGTTACTGCATCACTTCATCAATGGTCGTTGCTGTAAGTATGCGAGTGGCCAAGCGGTCCAGTTCTGGTTGCGTAGCGGTATGCAACCTCTCTTCCATATACGGTGACAGTGGGCCGAATTTTTGCTGCAGCAGAATCCGAAGCAGATGAGTTTCCCCTTCGTTGCGACCCTTCTTGATCCCTTGTTCGAGCCCCTTCTTGATCCCTCTCTCAACCCCTATTTCCACGCCATCGTCATGGAATCGTCGAAGTAATTTGTCGTCGTCAATGCTTAGTGTAAATGCCATGGTAGAAATCGGTGACCGGGGCGAAGACCTTGAACTTTCTGCATCACTTCTTCAATGGTTGTTGCAGTAAGTATGCGGGTGGCCAAGCGGTCCAGTTCTGGTTGCGTAGCGGTTTGCAACCTCTCTTCCATATACGGTGACAAGACGCCG
>JANMWO010000571.1:0-3467 GCA_031394025.1 Acidobacteriota bacterium | reverse complement strand
ATGAACTCGCCATTGATCTCGCTTGCTGACGCTCGGATGCTGCAAGTTGTCTTGACTATGGTGTTTGTTTTTGGATTTATAGGGCACTATAAAATACTTTTCCTGACCTCTCGGATTTTTGTGTTTATCTTGTTTGCGATTTTATATTTAGTGTTACTCTCCAAAAATGAGCACAAATGGCAGTTTAAGCCAGCTTTATCGCGGAGCAGAGCTTGTTGTTCAGTATTAGGATCGGTATAGCGCTTATGTGTGGAATCGTTGGCATTTATTCCCCTTCATATTATCGAAATGATGATTTGACTGTGAAGATTAATTCGGTAATCGAAAGGATGGCCGAGACCTTACGCCCGCGAGGCCCAGACGCGGGGGGGGTGTTCGTGCAGGCCCCAGTCGCTCTCGGTCATCGTCGGCTTAGCATTCTTGACCTCAGCGACGCTGGTGCCCAGCCGATGATCCTTGGGGAAAATGGACCGGTGATTGTCTATAACGGAGAGTGCTACAACTTTCTGGATTTGAGGACAGAGTTGGAGGGCCGTGGCTGCCGCTTTCGTAGTCACTCGGACACTGAAGTGGTGCTGCAGGTTTATGCCCAATGGGGTCTGGAGGGGCTCAAACGCTGTGAAGGCATATTCTCTTTCGCCATATGGGATCCGGCGCGTCTGCGGTTGGTGTTGATGCGCGATCGGCTAGGGGTCAAGCCACTGTTCTATGGAGAGTCTGCGCATGGGCTGGCTTTTGGCTCTGAGATCAAGGCGGTGTTGGCGGCAGGCGGAGTGGATACCAGTCTCGACGAACAGGCCTTTGCCGAATATTTATGGTATGGCAATCCTTTTGAGGCGCGTACCTTTCGCCGCGGCGTACGCGCGCTAGAGCCCGGGCATTGGTTGATCGTCGAAGGCGACAAGCGTCGGCTTGAACCATGGTGGCAAATCGAGGAATGGCTTGATCGGCCACGGCTGGCCGGCGGTTTTGAAGAGGGGGTTCGCCAAGTCCGTGCGTCGCTGGATGCGGCCGTAGCACGTCAACTGGTGGCTGATGTGCCTATCAGCATCTTTCTCAGTGGCGGAGTGGACTCATCTGCTATTGCCGCGTCAGCGATGCAGGGGCGTGCCGAACCACTTATCAGCTACGCGACAGGCTTTAACTTCGACAGCGGTATCGATGAACTCCCTAAGGCCGCTATGGTTGCCCGCCATTTGGGCCTTGATCATCGCGAACTACGCATCGCCGACACTGATCTGCCCGAGGTACTGCTGAGGCTTGCCCGCGCGCACGATGAACCCTTTGCCGACGCGGCCAATATCCCGCTTTACCTCATGTGTCGCCAGCTCGCCGGCCAAACCAAGGTTGTGCTACAGGGGGATGGCGGCGATGAACTGTTTGCTGGCTATCGTCGCTATGCAATGTTGCGTAACGCCCATTGGTGGCGGCTGTGGCCCAGGCAGTTGTCATCGCTTGCCCGCGCTGGTGGCAGTTTGGGCCGGCGAATTGCCCGGATAGTGGATTCGTTGGGGCATATTGACCCAGCCATGCGCATGGCGCTGTTGTTGACGGTGGAAACGCTGCAAGATCCACCTGAAAATATGCTTACCGCCGACAGGCGACATCACCTAGCTGCCACCACTGATCCGTTCTTGGTCTATCGCCGTGCGGCTGAACGATTCAAGGATCAGGAGCCCGTACAACAGATGTTGCTGACTGATCTTACGGTGCAGCTCCCGTCGCAGTTTCTTACCAAGGTGGATCGCGCCACCATGGCGGCCGGTATAGAAGCCCGCGTGCCCTTACTCGATGATCGTGTGGTGGAATTGGTCGTGGGCATGCCTTCTAACTGGAAAGCCCGCGGCACGGAAAAGAAAGTGATCTTGCGAGAATCGCAAAGGGGGCGTTTGCCGGATTCCATTCTGGATGGCCCTAAGACAGGATTTGGCGTGCCGTATGAGTACTGGTTATGTAACTCGCTATATGAGTTTGCGCGAGAACGGCTGCTGGACACGAGTTTTCTGGCTACCTATGCGCTCGATGGTCATGCCCTTGAGCAAGCTTTGCAACAACATCGGCTGCACAAACGCGATCGAGGATTTTTGCTGTGGAAAATGCTTCAACTCGCACTACATAACCAATGAGCCCTATTTAAAGATATGCCAATCCACATGCGCGAGCATTCTAGACCCAAGGTGCTGATAGTCGGCGCTTTTCCACCGCCAGGGCGTAAAATATTTGGCGGCATCATTACTTCATGCAATGCCTTGCTTGAGTCGTCGTTCTCTGAGAGGTTTGAGTTGATACTGGTCGACAGTACACAGATCAGTAATCCACCACCGCGGATCGCGGTGCGGGCCTATATTGCAGCAAAGCGCCTTGTGACTTTCATCAAGAAGGTAGTCTTTTTGCGCCCTGCGGTCGTATTACTATTTGCTTCTCTTGGTGGAAGTATTCTGGAAAAGGGGGTAATGGCTTGGATTGCCCGATTTGCTGGAGTACCAGTATTGTTTTTTGCTCGCGGCGCTCAGTTGATTGAAACTGCCGCGGGTTCAAGATTCCATCGAGCATGGATATTAGCGTCCCTCAGAGGCGCAAGCCACTTCCTATGTCAGGGTCCTACTTGGCAGCGCTTCGCCACTGAAGTTATTGGTTTGCCGTTATCCCATGCTCCCATCGTTCCCAATTGGACGGCGACGAATCGTCTTCTGGCGATCGGCGAGCAGCGCACAGCGCGGGCGCCAGGCCATGTCACTCAGATGTTGTTTCTTGGCTGGATGGAGAAGGAGAAAGGTATTTTTGAATTACTGCAGGCGTGTCGGGAACTTGCAGTCACCCACGAATTTCACTTGGTGATTGCGGGCCGAGGGCAGGCGGAGAAAGATGCCAGAGTGTTCATTGATCATTCGAATCTGGCACATCGAGTCCGATTTGCTGGCTGGGTGCATGGCGAAGCGTTGGAGCGTTTGATGGCAGAGTCCGATGTTCTTGTGCTGCCCTCTTGGGCGGAAGGTTTGCCGAACGCGATGATTGAGGCGATGGCGGCCGGGCTTGCCGTGGTGGTCTCTGCGGTGGGCAATGTGCCGGACGTGGTGACTAATAACGTGGAGGCATTGCTGGTTGCGCCAAGGCAGGCTGAGCAGCTCCAGCAAGCGATCCAGAGACTTTTGGACGACCGAAACATGCGTCAACAACTGGCATGCAGGGGCCACGCTTTTGTGCGCCAGCGTTATTCCGTAGAGCCTGCCATTGAACGGCTGTCCAGCGTCATTGAGGCCGCCATCGCAGCACGAACGACTCTGCCATCCAAAGTGGATGAGGCCTGAATGTGCGGCATTCTCGGCTTCGTCGGTACCTTCGGATCGGCCTCGCTCGATGCCATGGCCCGTGCACTGGCTCACCGGGGGCCCGACGACCGGGGACTGCACATCGACGAAGCGCAGGGTATTGGCCTCGGCCAGACGCGGTTGGCAATCATCGATCTG
>JANMWO010000539.1:0-4100 GCA_031394025.1 Acidobacteriota bacterium | reverse complement strand
CGGACGATCAGATGCGGGCTCACTTTGAAGGCATGCGTTACGGGGACTTGAAGAAAGCTGTTGCTGAAGCCGTAGTTGAAGGTCTGATGCCCATCCAACAGCGCTATCAGGAAATCACCGCCGACCCCAGCTACATCACTGCTGTTTTGAAAGAAGGGGCCATGCGCGTCATGCCCATTGCTCAAGCAACGGTGGAACTAACCAAGCAGCGCATGGGGCTCTATTCGCTGGTGTAATGTTCTATGGCGTCTGAGGCATTTTCCTTTCGCGACTACAAGCGCATTTTGCGTGAAAATCGCAATTTTCGTCTGTTGTGGTTCGCCCAAATTGTTAGCGAACTGGGTGACTGGTTTTATTCGTTAGCGGTCTACAGCATGTTGCTGCAGTTCACTGGTAAGGCCGAATCCATTGCACTTGCTTTCATTCTGCAAGTACTGCCACAAGTACTGACATCCCCTGCGGCAGGAGTTTTAAACGACCGCATCAGCCGTAAGAAAATCATGATCTTCGCCGATTGGGCACGGGCCGTGATTGTATTGCTGATGCTGGTGGTTCGCACGCCTGGCATGATTTGGTTCATTTACGTTTTGTTGTTTTTTGAAACGGTGATGTGGGCTCTGTTCGAACCTGCCCATCACGCCGTCATCCCCAACATCACAAATGAGCGGGACATGACGCCAGCCAACACGCTGTCTTCACTGACCTGGTCGTTCAACTTCATGATCGGGTTTTCATTGGGCGGGCTGTTCACCGCAGCCTTCGGACGGGAAGCTGTGTTCGTTATGAATGCAGTCTCCTTCGTCGCATCGGCAATGCTCATTCGGCGCATGGATTTTGTGGAACCTCATATGGCAGAGCATCCCAATTGGACCTGGCGTTCGCTATTCGATTTCACTCCCATCGCTGAAGGGGTGCGCTACGTGCGGCAAGACGGAAGATTGTTTGTCACCATGCTTTGCAAAGCTGGCCTGGGAATTTTAGGTTCCAACTGGGTGCTGCTGCCCATTTTTGGTGCGCGTGTGTACCCATTGATCACAACAACTTTCGGTGCGGAGAAAGCAGGCATTCTGGGGCAAAGCGTCCTGATGGGTGCCCGCGGAATTGGCGCCATACTTGGTCCCATTGCGGTATCGCGATTCGCCGGAAATTCTGAAGTACGAATGCGGCAATGTGTGTTGATCGGCATGCTGCTGGGGTGTGCTGGCTATGTGGGCTTAGGGCTTAGCAACAGCATGTTGACTGCATGCCTGGGTGTGTTGGTGGCCCATGCCGGGCTGGCCATGATCTGGGTTTATTCCACAACGCTACTGCAACTTTGGACCGATGATCGCTTCCGTGGACGGGTGTTCTCCGCTGAATTCAGCTTTGGAGTAATGACCATGTCGGCATCCAGCGCCATTGCCGGATACCTTGTGGATCAGGGAGTTGCGGTGCAACGAATTGCGGTGGTCAATGGGTTGGCGATGTTGGCCCCGGCTCTGTTATGGTGGGTGGCACAACGATTGTGGAAACCACAAATCCCTCCTCTTTCGTAGGGGGCTGAAGCTTGGCTGCCATATGACGAATGACCTCTTCCGGCACTACTCGATTGCGCATTTGATTGCGCTGAACACACACCTCAATCGGCGTATCGAAGAAGAGTGCTTCTGCTTGACAACCATACAGCTCCGCTATCTTAATATAGGCGCGGCGATCTTTTCGAGTCAGGTTAGTGGCGTCAATGTAAGTTACTTGCGCCCCTAGCTGAATGCGCATGGTGAGCAACTTTCGCAGCAAGCCGAACACTACACCGTGGATGGATTGATCGGTTGCATCATCGCGCAGAAGTCGGCGCATTTCGTCTGAAGAAAGCGTCGGGCAATGATGTTCCTTCAGCCAAGTGGACTTGCCTGATCCGGGCAATCCAATTACGACAATCACGCGTTGAATCATAGCCGTTGGTTGCATGGATTCTTATTGCACCGTGTTGATATAAAGTTGCCACGGACCCCAATAATAGGGCTTGTGATAGACCTTCGATTGGATCATTCTGCACTTTGCCGCGCGTAGTGACTGGCTTGCCGTATTGCCTTCAAGGCCAGCATAGAAATCTGCGAACAACTCCGCTGCCGCACCATCATGCACATCCCAAAGCCCGGCGATCACTTGCTTGGCACCTGCTTGTAGAAACGCGCGTGATAAGCCCACCAAGCCTTCGCCGGGGAATGTTTTGGCACCTGCTCCGCTACAGGCCGATAGCGTTACCAAATCGGCGTTAAGAGGTCTTCGGGCAAGATCCCTGGCGGTTACCCTGTATCCCCGAGGATCTTCGCGAAGTATCAGAGCGGAATCCAAAGGGCTGGCGGAATTGGCAATGGCGTGCATCGCAAAATGGAGGTGTGAAAAGTTTTCAACTGGCTGGGCGAGGTAGCGGGTGCGGCTGGCTTCCTCTCCAGTCAATTTGGTTACCCGATCTTTTGGAAAGAAGCTGGCCACACTTTGAATTTCTGAGGCAGCGTTTGCCAGATCTTTGAAGCCTTCAGGGTAGTGGTCTGGAGCCCCTACCACCAACAAAGATCGTGCGGTTTTTCGCAATTGGCGTTTGCTCATTTGCATAGTTCGAAGGGAA
This sequence comes from Acidobacteriota bacterium, assembly GCA_031394025.1. Lineage (GTDB taxonomy): Bacteria > Acidobacteriota > Terriglobia > Bryobacterales > Bryobacteraceae > JANXSF01. Next base: position 1,492 of record JANMWO010000539.1, on the reverse strand, counting down.
GGGGAAACGGCCACTTCATGATCTTCAATCAAATAACGATGATCTGCGAATGAGGGCAATAGTTCAAAGTTGATGGAATGAAGGAAACTATCGGCGACCACTAATAAGGGCACTTGCTCCTTCAATTGTTTGCGTGCAGGCTCAAGCAATAGCTGAAAAAGTTTTGCTCTTGCACCAGAAGAATTATCGTCTGGTTCGCGCATGGCAGTGACCACAAATTCGCGATATTCTTCCACCAGCTTACGAATCTGTTCTTCAGGAGGAAGCGAATAAACTTCCATGCCCAAAGGCTCAATCACCCAAAGATGAGATGCAGCAGCGCCAAGAGAATAATACAGAATTGTCCGCTGTGTGGAACGGGCGATGTTCATGGCATTTGGCGCGACACTTGCCGTGATTAGGCTATCACCCAGTGCTCTGGCGCGGCTTGAATCGGCCACAGTCAATGCTTCTTCTTTCTTACCTTGTGCTATGAGAAAGTCAATATACTTTTGAAACAATGGCTTGAGTTTTGCAAAGTAGGAAATTCTGTACTCATCTCCCTGCATGGTGGTCCGTTGCCTTTCCGCTAATTCTTCGGCTTGTTTAAAGGCGATGGCAACTTTGCCGGGCTCGCCAGAATCAATGAATAAAGTAGCCAATCGAAAGGCGGTTTCCAGAATCAGTTCACTATCGTTGCCTGCCAGGCTCATCGCTTCCCGATAAAATGTTTCGGCTGGGCCGAACTGCCTTCGACCTTGGGCAATGCGTGCGGCGTTGAAGCGATGGTAGCGAATGCGATCTGGGTTCCCCAATCCCTTTGCCTGATTGTTGAATAGTTCAGCCGTTCCATAATCCTTCAGATCAATATAGGCAAGCGAAATATTATTGAGCCATTGCGCTTTCCTGTCGCTTTCCGTTGTGAGTTCCAGAGCCTTTTTGAAATTTGCAATGGCACCTTTGTAATCGCCAACTTCTTCCCGCACAATCCCCAGGTTACCTTGCCAATATTGTTGCTCGGCAATGTTGCCCAGCTTTTCAGCGCCTAGAGTGGCTTGTTGAAGCAGGTCTTTGGCTTTTTCAAAATCGCCAAGACTTTGGTAGCACACCCCCAAATTCCCCAGTGCCTTGACTCGATTGCCTGCCAGTTGCAACTGTTCAAATTTTGCCAATGCCTGCTGTAGCCAATAAATTGCTTCATCCAAATGATTGTTTCTTAGAAGCACAATGCCCATGTTGCCCAGACATTGCGCCAATAAATAATCATCTCCTAACGTTACCGCCGTAGCGATGGCATGACGGAGTGTCACTTCGGCTTCTTCGGTTTGATTCAGCGTAATTTGCAGTGCGCTCTTGCGGATTTCAATGAGCGTTTCTAATTCGGAAGACTTTAACGCTTTGGCATCGGTAAGGGCTTGGTCCAGATATTTGGTGGCGGAAGGAATATCAAATTGTCTGAGGCGGGCCAATCCCAAATGCATCAATCGGCGCGTTCTGATCAAGGCATTCTGCG
>JANMWO010000570.1:0-11444 GCA_031394025.1 Acidobacteriota bacterium | reverse complement strand
GCTTTCGCTTTGGACGACACTGGAGGAAGTCGGGACCTCCGAGGAAGGATGCCCGCAGAGACAAAAAGGGGACGGAGCGCTATGCCTCCGTTTCGGCAAGTTGATTCGTAGGAAGATCAGGCTGACCCGGTTTTTCTCACTGCGCTAGGTTCCAGCAACGCGTCACGTTTGCGTCCTACGTCTTCAATCTACTTCGAGTGGAAAACAAATGATTCCGAGGACAATTGTGCAGCTTTCCGATGCGCCTCCAGGGGAGATCGCTGTTTGACCAAGTAGTGGTAAATAAAACCGAGTGCGTACATCACAGCGTCGTCACCGTCAGGATATCCGTCCACTCCCGCGTAACCAGCAGCACCACAATTCATGAATGCACTTACTAGCGCTGGGCTTCCTCCGCAACAACTTGTGTTCACTACCACGCTACCGTTCAGTGAGACAAACTGCCTAAATTGGTCTGGCCGGATCACATCCACAAATGGGTATTCTCCTTTGATTGCGTCATCCAATTCTGGAAGCACCAATCCCCTGTCATCGCCGTGTCCGGCAAACAAAATTAAGTCAACTGGCGGGCGGGAGGAGAGATAGTCGACTATGTCTTTAGAGTTTCCCGCCTATGTTACGCTGACAGCTGCCCCCCAGTATTCCGCAGTGGACCGGATTGCTTGGGTTTCCAGCGCACAGTCAATCGAAAGAATGTGGATTCTCTTCATTGCTCTTGAAAAGTTGGTGGGCGGGCTGTAATCCAAAGCACACTCGTCCATAGAACTACACCAGTAAAAAGTGGCCTCAGTCCATAAAACATAGACCCGATGCTGCGTTCGGCGATAACTAGATTTGGTGTCATCGAAATCAGAAGAGCTTAGCACATTTGGAACATTTAAGTTGGTTCGTCCTTTGAACTTTAGCAAACACGGAAACCTCTGGCAAACAGGGTCAGCCTGAACATATAAATTGATTAAGATTTGGAAGGGATGCAGAACGGAGTAGCACAAATAGTGAAACCATCGTAGGGGAAGCCGTGGGCACCGGGAAGATGCATTGGGTGGAAATTGCATTTCTTCAACAAAGCCTGCAACGAAATGGCACCCTGTTCATAGATAACAATGTGAGCAGGCCAACGCCAGCAACGTTTAACGAACTCTACGAAAAATATTCGCGGGATGTGTTTCAGTTTGTCCTTTATCTTTCCGGAGACTGGGCACGGGCGGAAGACATTACGGCTGAAGTATTCTTGCGCATCTGGACGTCGGAGACGGAAATCCGTGCGGTCAGTGTAAAGGCGTATTTATTCACCATCGCTCGAAATTTGTATTTGGAACAGTGGCGGCGGGAGCGTCGGAAAAGTTCTTTGGATGGCGATATTCCCATGCCAGCAAGGCAGTTGCCGGATCTGGTGAATCGTCAGGAAGTGGAGCGGGTGACCGTGGCGTTGGCCCAACTGCCAGAGCTGGAACGGGCGGCGTTGCTGCTTCGTGCGGAAGACGAACTGTCCTACGCGGTGATTGGTGAATTGTTGCAAATTCCTGAAGCGTCAGCACGCATGAAAGTATTTCGGGCGCGCACAAAGCTCACAGAAATGTTGGATAGGAGCAAATCATGATGGTGACCAAAGCGGTGATTGAAGATTTACTGCCGTTGTATGCGGCGGGCGAAGTGAGCGAGGAGACTCGTAAAATTGTCGATGACTTTCTGGCGGGCGATGCAGATTTGCGAGGACGGTTGAAGTCGGCGGTGATGCAGGGTTTGCCCAGGGTGACTGTTCCGGCTGGGGTTGAAACCAAATCCATTTTGGAAACACGGCGCTTGATAAAGAAGAGGAATCATCTGTGGGGATTGGCGTTTGGCTTGAGCTACCTTTCCTTGACCTTCGCATTCAATTCCGAAAAGGGGCTGGTGTTTCTGATGGCTCGTGACGTGCCGCAACTCGCCTTGCTCTTTTGCACTTTCGGCTTATTTGCCTGGTTCCTGCTGATTCGAACCGATGTCAGAATGCGGGCGACAGGACTTGTGTCAGAAAGGGACCCAGGCAAGGCCATTGCCTGGGCAGTAGCCAGCTTTGGGATATCAGCACCGCTGGCAATGACTATGTCGCAATGGGTCGCGGGGCCATGGATGGTAGCCATTCAGTTGGCCGTAGCGGTCGTCACTTTTCTAGTTTGGCGCAGCCGATAGGTGGGGCCGACCTCCCGGTCGGTCCGTTCACATTTGAGTTATGAGAAAAAGGACAACGGATGCCTCCTATCCCACTCACCCGAAAGATAACGTTTGACATTGGATAATAGTTCCTGTTTAACTATTAGTGTCCATGTCTGACCTGCGCACACAAGCTCTTGACGACTTCCGACGACGCTGTAAGGACCAGGGCCTTGCCTTCACTTTCCAGCGTCAAGTGATCTACGAAGCCGTTGTCGATTCCCGTGAGCACCCCACCCCGGAATTGATTTACGAGCAGGTTAGGCAGCGCATCCCTTCCATTTCCCTGGGCACCATTTACAAGAACGTTAAGACGTTTCTGGATTCCGGTGTGCTCAAGGAAGTCACCCTTCATCACGGTTCGTTGCGCCTTGAATCCAACATGACCCCGCACCATCACTTGGTCTGTTCTTCGTGCAAGGCAATCTTCGATATTAAGGAAACAGCAGTGGAATCGGTTCGTCTGCCAACCAGCGAATTGCCCGCAGGCTTTGCTATCCAGCAATGCCGGGTGGAGTTTGTTGGAGTGTGTAAGAGCTGCCAAAGGGCGCGCCGGAAGAAGTCGAAGGCAGCTAGGGAAAGTTCGACATAATTTTTGACTAATTCGAGAGAGGATAAACATATGGAGAATCAATTCAAAACCGCAGTGGGGGAGCCAGCCCCCAATCAGCAGGATCATAATCCGGTAGCGGAAGCCAAGTGCCCGGTTGCGCATGGCGGACTTAGACACACGTCGGCTGGAGGCACGGTCAACGCGAACTGGTGGCCCAATCAGTTGAACCTGAAAATCCTGCACCAGGGTGCCCCGCTGTCCAATCCTTTGGATAAGGACTTCAATTATGCTGCGGAGTTCAAGAGCCTTGACCTGCATGCCGTGGTCAAGGATCTGCATACATTGATGACCACATCGCAAAGTTGGTGGCCCGCAGACTATGGCCATTATGGGCCGCTGTTCATCCGCATGGCTTGGCATAGCGCAGGCACGTATCGCATAGCCGATGGCCGTGGTGGCGCGGGTTCTGGAGCTCAACGATTTGCGCCGCTCAACAGTTGGCCAGACAATGTGAGCCTGGATAAAGCACGCCGCTTGCTGTGGCCGATCAAGCAAAAGTACGGTCGGAAAATTTCCTGGGCTGACCTGTTTATTCTCAGCGGGAACGTGGCTCTGGAATCAATGGGATTCAAGACCGCTGGTTTCGCCGGTGGACGCGAGGACATATGGGAGCCGGAAGAAGACATTTACTGGGGACCTGAAGGCAAGTGGCTGGCCGATGAGCGCTACAGTGGCGACCGTGACCTGGCCAATCCTCTGGCTGCTGTTCAGATGGGTCTGATCTACGTGAATCCTGAAGGGCCTAACAGCAGACCCGATCCGCTGGCTTCTGCCAGAGATATTCGCGAAACCTTCGCCCGTATGGCGATGAACGATGAAGAGACGGTGGCCCTGATCGCCGGACATACGTTCGGCAAAGCCCATGGCGCTGCCGATGCGAATAAATATTGCAGTTCTGAACCGGAAGGTGCGGGCATTGAAGAGCAAGGCTTCGGTTGGACCAACAGCTTTGGCAGCGGCAAGGGCGTCCACGCAATCACCAGCGGACTGGAAGGCGCATGGACCACCAACCCGGTGAAGTGGGATAACAATTACTTCGACAATCTGCTTGGCTATGAATGGGAACTTACGAAGAGTCCCGCTGGTGCCCATCAATGGACGCCAAAAAATAACGCAGGGGCGGGCACTGTACCCGACGCTCACGATTCGTCGAAAAGGCATGCCCCAATGATGTTCACGACAGACATCGCATTAAAGGTGGACCCGAACTACGCGCCGATTTCCAAGCGTTTCCATCAGAGCCCGGATGCATTTGCCGAGGCGTTTGGCAAGGCCTGGTATAAGTTGACGCATCGCGATATGGGTCCCATTTCGCGATATCTGGGTCCGCTGGTTCCTTCAGAGACACTGCTGTGGCAGGACCCCATTCCAGCTGTGGATCATGCATTGATCGGCGAACAGGACATTGCTACGTTGAAGGGCAAGATCCTGGCATCGGGACTTTCGGTGTCCCAACTGGTGGCGACAGCTTGGTCATCGGCAGCAACGTTCCGTGGCAGCGATAAGCGCGGCGGAGCTAACGGGGCTCGCATTCGCCTGGCTCCGCAAAAAGATTGGGAAGTCAATCAGCCGACCGAATTGGCGAAGACACTTCAAACGCTGGAAGCGATCCAGAAGGATTTCAATTCCGGCGGGAAGAAGGTTTCGCTTGCTGACTTGATCGTTTTGGGCGGATGCGCAGCGGTTGAGACGGCTGCGAAAAAGGCCGGCCAGGATGTGAAGGTTCCCTTCTCGGCGGGTCGCATGGACGCGTCGCAGGATCAGACCGATGTGCATTCGTTCGCCGTGCTGGAGCCGGTGGCAGACGGGTTCCTGAACTATCACAAGAAAGGTCACCAGGTAGCGGCGGCTGAACTGCTGCTGGATCGGGCGTGCCTGATGAACCTCACAGCTCCTGAGATGACGGTTCTGGTTGGTGGCATGCGGGCTCTGAATGCGAACTTCGGGCAGGCGCAACACGGCGTTTTCACTAAGCAGCCGGGGACGTTGACGAATGATTTCTTCGTCAATTTGCTGGACATGAATACGAAGTGGCAGAAGTCTACTACATCGGAAGGCGTGCTGGAAGGGCGAGATCGGGCGACGGATGAAATCAAGTGGACGGGCACGGCGGTTGATCTGGTCTTCGGGTCGAACTCGCAGCTTCGAGCGTTGGCGGAAGTCTATGCCTGTGACGACGCAAAGGCGGCGTTTGTGAAGGACTTCGTGGCTGCGTGGGGAAAGGTGATGAACCTGGATCGGTATGATCTTGGCTAAGGATGGGTAGATGATTTGTCCGCAGATGACGCAGACAAGCGCAGATAACATCAAACGACTCTTGGTTTAATCTGTGTGCGTCTGTGTCATCTGTGGACCAAACGTTAGCGTTATGTCGCCGCGCGGATGCGTTCCCGCTCTGGTAAAATGCGGGGTATGAGGTACCGCATTTACTTAGAACCAGATGAAGACGGAGTGTTTGTAGCTACCTGTCCAACACTGCCGGGCTGTGTTTCCCAGGGTAGAACGCGCGCCGAAGCGACCGAAAACATTCGTGAGGCAATCGAAGGTTATCTCAAGAGCTTGAAGAAGCATGGCGACCCAGTGCCTCCGAGCATTTTTGAAGAGGTCATTGAGGTTGCTGGATGAAGTTGCCGGTAGTTTCTGGCAGCGAGGCGGTAAAGGCATTCCGTAAAGTTGGGTACGAATTCGATGAGCAGCATGGCAGCCACATGATTCTGCGTCACGCCGACCCACCGCACAGACGTCTCTCCGTCCCCAACCATAAGGAACTCGCCAAAGGAACCCTACGAACGCTGATTCGAGAGGCTGGATTCTCGGTAGACGAGTTCGTGGAACTTCTTTGAGGAGTTAACTTAACGATTCGTAGTTGATTTTGAGGTGCAACTCCGAAGGATTTATTCGCAGGTAAACTTCCTCACAGCGCTGCTATCCCGTCTACTTTTCGGTAGATCCTCCGAAGACTCAAATTGACACCCAGTTCATCCAGACGGCAAACACCATCCGCGCCTACTGCCTCGCGGTAACGCCACTCGCCATCGTTGCCACGGGTGAACCATTCCACGCGCATTTCGGTTTGTGACACCAACACGTATTCCCGTAAACTTCCAATCCGCCGGTATTGGGCGAACTTGCCGCCGCGATCCCAACGCTCGGTCGATTCCGACAAGACCTCCACAACAACGGAAGGATTGGTGATCATGTCGCGGCATCCATCGGCGTAGGCTGGCTTGTCGCAAATCACCATAAGGTCGGGATAAACGTAGAGGTGTTCTTCAGGAATTTGAAGGCGCATGTCGGCAACTGTGACGATGCAAGGCCCATCTTCCAGGGCGTCTGCTAGCTCCCTTCCAAAATTCAACCCCAATTGCGCGTGGGCAAGCAATCCGCCCGACATTGCAAAGACTTCGCCGTTGACATACTCACTGCGGAACTCGGCTGCCCGTTCTCTCTCTAAATACTCTGCGGCGGTGATAAAAGGGACAGGATTTGCAGACATAACCCTATCCTACGACCAACCTCGAGAGTTTCAAAGCCCCTGCTTGGGTATTATCCGCAGATGACGCAGATTAGCGCAGATAACGCCGAATTGAAGTTTTGGTTTTATCTGCGCACATCTGCGTCATCTGCGGACGTTATTAAAGTTGTGGAACACGCATCCGCAGACCCCCCCTTGCATTGCAAAGATCCCTATTGTAGACTCCGATGGATTGAACCGTGGAGGTCATCTTACTCATGAAAAAACTATTGTGGCTTGTGTCTTTAAACACATCCTATTTTGTCTTGACTTCAATTACAGCACTGGGTCAACAGGCTGATGTTGAATTGCAAATCAAGATAAATAAGGGATTCGTACTGGCTCCCGTTCCGTTGAACTTAGTGGGCAGGGATTCCAATCTTGTAGGCTATGGCAGCTACATTGTAAACGCCGTGGGCGAATGCAACGGTTGCCACTCCGCAGGGAACGCGACTGCTTTTGCACCGGGCGGGAATCCGTACTTTGGTCAGTTCCCACGACCCAATCCAGCAACCTACTTAGGCGGCGGAAATGACTTCGGTGCATTTCCAAATCCAACCGGACCTTTCCCCCATATCGTCTCACGCAATCTAACACCCGATAAAACGGGGCGACCAGTGGGTGGAGACACGTTGCAGGAGTTCACGCAAATTATGAGAACCGGTTTGGACCCTGACAAACTGCACCCGACGTGCGTTGGAAAACCGGATGGCAAATGCATTCCGGCTCCTTTCAACGGTACTCTTCTCATGGTCATGCCCTGGCCTGCATACGCAAATATGACCGACCGTGATTTGCAGGCAATCTATGAATATTTGGCCGCAATACCCTGTTTAGAAGACAATCCCATCACAACCCCAAATCGTTGCGGACCCGTTCCGCCACCCGTTACCGGCGTCACCACCACGGCCGTCGCCGGACCCAAAGGCCTCTCTGTCCAGACGCGACAATTCCAGTTGGATGGAACGAAGTCTACCAGTGGACCCGGAGACGCTTTGACCTACCTATGGACGATCCCCTACGGCAGCCCCTCGGCATCGATGTTGGGTGCAACAACCGCGACCCCCACAGTTCAACTTGGGCAGCGCGGCACGTACACGTTCCAACTTACAGTGACTGATTCAAAGGGCGTGTCTGCAACAGATACTGTCTCGTTGAATTTCCAGGGAAACTGAGTCGGCATACTTGGAAAGTCAATTGAACCGCGCTGGAACGTGCAAGCGCGGTTCCAATTTTCATTCCAGTTTGACGCTCTCCACAACCGCTAGAACCCCACAAAAGATTGGAGTATAATTTGTCAAACAGGAGCCTTTTCGATGAGAGACGAATTTTCAACACCAGTCACGGAAGAAGAAGAAATCGACCATATGTTGCACCTCTATGTGGACGGCGGATTGAGCCGTCGGCAGATGTGGGGACGGCTTACAAAAATGGTCGGCGGAAGCGCTGCCGCGATGGCCGTTCTTGAGACTCACGGACTGGCCCAGGTAACCACAGGCGTTTGCCCGGCTGGCATCCGCGTGGAGGAAAACGATCCAGCGATTGTCTGGCAAGACGTTACTTATCCGGGCGAAAAAAGTCCCTTGTTCGGACTCCTGGCACGACCCGCAAACCAGGTTGGACTTTTACCGGCAGTGGTTGTTATTCACGAAAACGCCGGCTTAACTGATCATATTCGTGACGTGACTCGTCGTGCGGCGAAGGCCGGGTACATTGCCTTGGGGATAGACCTGCTTTCCCGTCAAGGCGGAACCAAAAGCTTCCCCGACACTACTACACGTGGAGCGGCTTATGGGCGCACGACGGTGGGTGAACGATTCAACGACATCGCCCTTTCTATTGAATACATGCAGACAGTGCCGAACGTCGTCTGGGATCGCATTGGCGCGGTGGGCTTCTGTGCGGGCGGCGGCAATCTGATTCACGGCGTGATCAATGGCATGAACCTTCAGGCAGCGGTTCCGTTTTATGGAGCGTTGCCAAATGTGGTGTTACCTCCGCCGGAAAGGACCGTTACTCCGACTCTGGCCATCTATTCGGATACGGACCGAAACCAAGCGGTCAGGATCGGTGAATTAAGCAATCATCTGGTGAATTCCCGGGTGACGTTCGGTGTCCAGCTTTATAAGGGCACAGGCCATGGATTTCATAACGACACCGGCGCAGCGTATAATCCCCAAGCCGCTTGTGATGCATGGGCCAAGACGCTAGATTTTTTCAATACCCACTTACGTGCGCCACGAGTTTAGGGTGACTGCACGAGATCCAAATCCCTTACGAGCGGCCACTGAAGGAATGCTTGTTGATCTACAATAGGAGCATAAGCCATGTCAATGACCGTGCACGTGATTCCGAGAGATGGGCAATGGGCGGTGAAACGCGAAGGGGGCACACCGGCTCGCGTGTTCTCAACCCAACGAGAGGCAATCAAAAGCGCCAGAGTCATAGCAAGAAAGGGAATCTCTGGCCAACTTGTGGTTCATGGACGTAATGGGCAGATTAGGGAATATAACGCATATGGCATACCGCCTATCCAAGACCCGCCCGGGAAAAAATCCGCAAAGATTGAGAGGGCAGTTGGAAAAATCACTCGTGACCGGCTAGACGCGCTGCCACTGCCATCGCGTGGTTAATCCTAAAAATCATGTTTTCGTAAATTGTCCCTTCGACTAGGGTTATAAGTCTATGTTCGATGCGATAGTGTTCGCGGTCACCGATCGAGGCTTCGTTGCACGCTCCGCGCGGGAAGAAGATGACGGTGGAGATGTACGGCTCGCGAAGATTCAACGCATCATCGAACAGTGCAAGTATGGAATCCACGACATATCTGCCGTCAAGCTCGACAGCAAGCATAAGCTTCCGCGGTTCAACATGCCCTTGGAACTCGGATTGTTTCTGGGATGCCAGCGATACGGAAATAATCTTCAGCGTAAAAAAGCTTCGCTGATCTTCGATGCTGATCCATACCGCTATCAAATCTTCATCTCGGACATCGCTGGACAGGACATCCACTCGCACGGTAATGATGTGAAGACTGCTATAGGAGAGCTCCGAACATGGCTTGCCACCAAGCGCACTAATCTGCCGGGCGGCACAGACATCTTCGAGCGATACAAGCGGTTTCAGGCAGTATTCCCTGCACTGTGTGAGGATGCAAAACTGGAACCGGACGAGGTCACCTTCACAGACCTCCGCCAGATGATGGCGGGTTGGCTGAAGCAGAACCGCTAAACAACCTTTGGGTTCCCGTCACTATGAAAGATACCTGATGAATGGCACGCCGGTTATATCGATGGTCCCAAGCCGAAGTCGGTGTTGCTGTTTCCCACACAGACAGGGATGGCAGTTTGAGAATTATTAGCGCCCGCACACTTACCCGTAAGGAGAAGAAAGTCTATGAATCAGCGCGCGAAAAACACAATTGACGAACTTCGTCCAGAATACGATATGACTGCCTTACTCAAAGTCGGCATTAAGGGCAAGTATGCCGAAAAGTTCGAGGCTGGAACGAATCTGGTGTTGATAGAGCCGGAAATTCACAGCGAGTTCAAGACCGATAAATAAGTGAACGACGCACTGCGGTTGGTCATTGAGCTACGGAAGATCGGTGGGAAGCGTAACTACAACTTTATCTGGTCGTCATCTATCGAGAACGGTAACTTAGGGCCCATTACCCTAAATGCTAAAATTAGTCTTTGACATAACTTTACACTAGGTGCTAATCTATACTCGGGAGCCAGGAATGACCAACAAAAAGAATGAGAAACTCCAAAACCCCTTTCGGCCAGGGGCTGGGCATATGCCCCCGTATCTAGCGGGAAGAGAAACTGAAAGCGAAGAGTTCGCAAAACTTTTGCAGCAAGATACTGTTCTTGAAAATCTGGTATTAACTGGATTGCGTGGCTTAGGGAAAACCGTCTTATTGGAAACCTTTAAGCCTGCAGCTATTGAAGCCGGTTGGTTTTGGGCGGGCACGGATCTGTCAGAATCGACAAGTATCTCAGAAGAAAACCTAGCAATCAGATTACTAACAGATCTTTCTGTAGTCACAAGCACCATCACAGTGATTTATGCAAATGCAAAACGGCAACCTGGGTTCCCCCGTGGCACGGATGAGCCCCCGCCAACAAAGGTCGTAAAGCTAAACTACCCGATGCTTCGCGCCATATACGATGGCACGCCAGGACTCATCGCGGACAAGCTCAAGACCGTGCTTGAGTTCGTTTGGCCACACGTAAAAGAAGCGGGGAAGCAAGGGATAGTATTCGCTTACGATGAAGCCCAGAATTTGGCTGATCATTCGCAGAATAACCAATTCCCACTTTCCCTCCTGCTGGACGTGTTCCAGTCAATTCAAAGAAAGAATATTTGTTACATGTTGGCTCTCACCGGACTCCCGACATTGTTTCCAAAGCTTGTTGAGGCGCGCACGTACGCAGAGCGTATGTTCCATGTCGTTTTTCTTAACCCACTTACGGAAAAAGAAACGAGCCAAGCAATCGAAAAACCGCTTGCCGACTTCCCACTAACACCGTCCCCCCAGTCTTTGAAAAAGATTTATCGGATAACGCAGGGTTACCCGTATTTCGTTCAATACCTGTGCAGAGAAGCCTTTGACATATGGGTTCAGGCTCACAACAATGAAAAGATCGCACCAGTTATTCCGATCCAAGAAATCATGCGAAAACTGGATTCCGATTTTTTTGCCGGGAGATGGGCTAGGGCAACAGATCGACAAAGAGATCTTTTAGGAGTTATATCTAGACTGCAAAATTGTGACACAGAATTTTCAGTTCAGGATGTTGTGGCCAATGGAGCCAACAAAGCATTGGATAAACCCTTCAGCAGCAGCCACGTGAATCAAATGCTGGCTAGCCTTTCGGACGCGGGGCTTGTATATAAGAATCGCCACGGAAAATATTCACTTGCGGTTCCGCTGCTGGCGGATTTCATTAAACGCCAGAGTGACCAGGTGCCCACTGTTAACGGAAAACAAATGAACTTCTGGGAAGAATGATCCTACTGACGACCGCACTCCCGAGGCCGCCCATCAAGAAACGTTCACCCTTAGTTGACACCCCAACCCCCAATCCCCCCCACCCACACTGCGCTAAAATGAAAGTT
>JANMWO010000420.1:0-4805 GCA_031394025.1 Acidobacteriota bacterium | reverse complement strand
GGTGGTCCCGTAGATCCGATCATTCAATCGCATGAAGCCCCATACTTTGGTTTCCTTCGGCAGGCGCTCGTCGTCGATCGGCCGCCGGGCTCGGATCCTGATGCAGTCGTTGCCGGAGACTCCCTCAGTAGACAGCGCTTGCCAAATCGCATCGCAGGCCGCGTGAACTAGCGAGATGTTCGTGGAACAGCCATTGGTAATTTCGAATCTTAGTTTTCCGATCGCCATTTCATCGACGAGCGCGGAGGCCTGTTTGCGGTCGCCATTGGAATCATGTATCAAGGATGACGGTGAAAAAATGCCGCACGAACGCGCAGTCCCGACAAATATCGGCCTGGTCTGGCGATCTGTAGCTCCCAAATAGGCCTTTTCAAATACCAACTTGCCGTGGCGATCTACTCCGAGAAGTTCTGCGGATTCGATGATCGCAGCGCAGGGTTGCCATCCGTGAGCCGTGTAGAGCAACGAATCTGCGCTTAGCGACGCAACTAACACGGAACGTCCTCGACGAGGCGACATGTCCCGCGGTCCCCCATTTTGCCAAGCCCTAAGTAGCTAAGGCGGCCAAGTACGTGAGCCGTCGAACTCCAAGTGTTATATGAACGTTCACCAAAAATAATTCTTTCGAGCCGCGGTACCTCAATGATACGTTCCTTGCGTAAAAGCGTCTCCGCGGCAATGAGCGCCTGATCGAATCCATCGAGTCTTGAAGCGTGTATGAGTACACGAAAAGCACGGTCGTTCTCCGAAGCACAGACAGTCGCGTCGAGTTCGCCGCGGCGGAGGACGTAGCCCAAGACCGCCGAAAATAGTCTGTCTTCGATCTCCGATTCACTTCGATGATCTCGAACAATTTTCCGTAAAACTGCCTTGGTCATGCTTAGATGGACCTTTGTGCAGCGTGCTATCGATTCACAGAGATCGTCAATACCGTCGGTGAGTTGTTCTTCTGATTCTGCCCAGACAGCGACGCCGCCAAGTTTGATTGACCTCGCGCGAGATGTCGCTCTTGAAAGACCTTGGCGGCTCGTCGCAAGGCGAATTGGCCGATTGGACGATTTAGACGTCATCCCATCTTAAAGACTTAAGGAGAGTTACTAGATCGTCTTCGGAACAAGCTACTTCGCCATGAGCCAGGAAATTGTCATAAACGATACCCAGAACCTGAAGAATTGTGCGAGGTATTAAACGCGTCTTAGCCTGGTCCGAAAGATAGGCAATAACTGTAGCAACTTGCTCAGAGGTGAACGGGTACTCAGCCGAGCCGATGTATTCGGCAGGTCTGTACCACCCGAAACGTTTGCATACGAATTCAATAGCTTCGTCCTTACTCATTTCCGGCAACGTGATCGCGGGACGCATGCCCATGATCGTGCGAAGCTCACCTGGCAATAGGTCTAGAGCTGTTTTCTCTAGGCGAGAACCAATCGCAAGAACCATCGAAAGCTGCGCGGGATTGTGGCTAAACAAGGTTCGAACATGGGCGAGCAGCGCGTCGCGCCTCTTCTCGGTTCTGATGTGCCCCACCCGTTGAAATTCATCCAATAGGACGACAAACCGTTGACCGTTGGAAGCGCACACACGAATGAGTTCGGACAGTACTGTTTCCGCATCCGAATCGGTTTCGATTCGTGAATCAATACCAGTGACGGCCTTTAGCTCACGAAGACCTGGCCTTGCCCCAGTGATCCAATCGTAGGCAAGTTGCTGGTCTTTTTCCGTGCCGAAGACCATTGCTCTGAAAGCCCGGAAGAGTCGAGATTTCGCGGCCTGAGATTTGAGCCCGAGTTCGGCCAATTGACGGAGAGGCAATGTAGGAAGAATCTTCCTGTAGATCTCCAAAAAATTGCCGATGTCTTCGGGAACGTCCACAAATGTGACGATGGGGGAGGTCGAAGCCGGGCTCTGCGTTAGCAGATATCTGAGATGAAAGAGGGCATGCGTCTTGCCAGCCCCCAGGTTTGCCCACATTACGTCCAGACTTGAATCGGCTCGATTCGACCATGCGCCGCATAGGCGGCGGAGCTGAGCAAGCGTCTGCTTTCGACCAGCCCAACAGGGCGCTGTGGTTTCGTCTGCGAGGAGCGAGAACGGCGAGGATTTAAACGCGCTTAGCTTTGCCACGGGTATATGTTCAGTCGGATGCGACTTTCCGCAAGTTTACAGAAAGGAACTCAGCCCGCGTGCCTTCACGACCACGCGCCAAGCGCGCGATATTAGGCTCCTGCGACGGGAACGCCTCAAGCGCATCGCGCGCCTGATGCAGCGAGATGGAATTTCCGCGGCGCGCATGTAGATATACCAGCCCGAGAGTGAGGCAATAGATGGGAAGGAGAGTTGTCGGGAGACTGAGCGCACGCACTATGTCGCTAAGATCCGAAAGCAAAGATCGCGAATCGAGAGGTTCGGATGTCGACTGAATACCTAATATGACCTCTGAAAGATGCTGGTACAACCAGGCATCTGCGCTAGACGAGTTGTTTAGCGTGTCGACTGCTTTTTTCAGCTGATCGTTCGGATAGTAGACGTACTGATATTTTTCCTTCTCTCCAGCGTTGCCTTTTTCCAAGAGTCCTAAGTCAGTATAGGTTTCCAGCCGGGAAGCCGCCCGGTGCCAGGCCGTCGATGTCTCCTCGATTCTTTTGTCGGAGCGTCGCGCAGACCGCTCAAGATCTCTGAGTTGCTGGTGAAGTTCAAACCTGTGGCGAGAGGAGACAGAACGCGATTTTTCGGCGTCCTTACTGGCCTCTGTGAGAGCACACACAAACAATTCTTGCGATTCCGCCTTTGTTAAGCGTTTGCACTCCAGTAGCCGAGGTGCAAGGCGAGCAAAGATGTCCAAGTCTCGACGAAAGTATTCAGACGCCAGAAATATCCGCTCGTAGCCAAGAATGTACGGGTTCCAGTGGTCATATTTGACGCTTGTGGCGCCCGTAAGAGTCACCATCAATCGGCCCGTAGGAGACAGTTGGCCCGCGCCGTTGGCTAGTTCAAGCAATTGGGCCCAATCCATTACGTGGGAAAGGCCGGTTTTCGAACCGGCCTTGGCGCTCCATGTAATAGCGCCAACTCGTGACTTAACGCGATGATCCGCAAGACTGCGATCCTGCCAGGTGACTCGAACTTCGGAACCTGGTGTCACCGATCGGACTTCTAGGTGGCCGTTTGTTAAGCGATGAATCTCTAGATCCGGATAACGGAATTTCTCTTCCTTGTAGGCGGTACCCTCGTTCGACGTGTTTCTGCATAGCCTTTTCTCCGCCAAGTATTGAGCGACATCGGGATTTGTGGCTACCGTTACCGGAACGGTTTCCGAAAGCACCTTGGCGAACTCTCGATGAATTCTTCGCCAGGACGCTCCCATATCGTGGGCTACGCGCGTCAGCACCACGAGATGTCCGCCCCTAAGCATGAACTCGTCCAAGCCAGGGAGTACACGGCCCTCAACGTCGATCACGCCTCGTAGCCTCCGTGGGCGCTAATCCTGGGCCTTACCATGGCGACACAAAGTCGAGGGAGGCTCGGCGCATTTCCACATGAAAACGCCATTTCGCCTTGTCCTAGGCGGCGTAGGAGTATGTCTACCGTAGCCTCCAAGTTGCCAAGTTTAATTTTTGTAGGGAGCGGTGATCGAACGTTTTGAGTTGCGACCATGGCGTCGGCTGGGGCGGTGAGCTGATGAACAATCAAGGTTTCTGCTTGGGAAGTTAAACGCGGGTCCAGCGCGCTGGGTTGTTGCGTGGCGACTGCCATCGATAGTCCATAGTTTCGACCCTCCTTTGCGTACTTTATAAGCGCTTCGGCGGCCCCTGATCCTTCCTTTACTCCGGCTAGAACATGGGCCTCGTCCAGAAGGACCCAGGTACGCGGGATACTTTTCTCGACAAATTTGGACAGGTGGGATTTTTCGTCGGGGCTGAGCCGACTGTCCAAATCCAGCCGCTTTTGCGCAAATGAAGCATCTCTACGTTCACGCAAGACCCGCTTTAGCAAGACCGCTACCAGTACTTTCTTGAGTTCGTCCGGTACCCGAGCGAGCATAAGTATGCTGACGCGAAACGGCCTCAACAGCGATGAAAGGGGAGTTCCCTCTCCGTCGAAGAGGCTAAGTGCGGCGTAAGACGCCATTCGTTGCCGGACGCTTCTGCGGGTGTCGTCGCGGTAACTAGCCAGGATGTCTTGGGCCGTTTCCAAGCAGTCGAGCAATTCTCTAAAGGTGTATTGATCTCGGGGCGGAATCCGTTCTCCGCTTGTACGGGTGTAACCGTCCTCACTCACTCTGGTGACCACGTCGGCAATGAGCATGCCGCGGGGCTCGCCATAAATGTCTACCCCGAAGAGATCTGCCCAGTCGTCGAGCCCCAAGTCACTTGCCTGGATCCTCAGTTGGCTAACGTTTGGAGGATCGATGTCAGGGCGTGCGAAACCGGCTGGTATCCAGACATCGACCGCGAGCTTCTGCGCCGCGTAGCCGGCCTTATGCATGCGCTGGTATTGCTTTGCGATTTCAGGCGAACCATCGGGTTTGAGTTCTACGGCTGACGTCCAGAAAATGTCCATGATGTCGAGCACCAGGCCAGCGCGGGCCGTGTGCAGTTGGGCAATTGGCGTTTCGCCCTGCCCAGAAGCTAAACCCTCGATCATCACACCCAATGTGTACGATTTTCCGGTGCCGCGCTTCCCAAGAATCGCGACGACCTGTTCTCCGCTTATATCAAGCGATAGCTTTCTTCCTTGGCCCGCCTCGACCAATTTTCCGAGGAGCAAACGATCGACGCCCCGACCTGCGGGATCGCCGACGACTA
>JANMWO010000414.1:0-6823 GCA_031394025.1 Acidobacteriota bacterium | reverse complement strand
GACGAATACAGTTGTCGCCTTTAACTCGTCGAATTTCCAGACCACGTCGGGGGCATCCTATGCCCCAAATGGCGTTGCGCCTGAACCTGGTTCTTCCATGCTGCTGCTTGCCGGACTGGTTGTTTTGGGTACTGCTCGATTCGCACTTCGATTGAACTAATAACGTTCCCTGGTGGGACGGACTGCGAAGCTCCGTCCCACCAGGACATCAACAACCTAGGAACTATTCGTCTTCTGCCGAACAGATCATTGCTTCTGTTGTAAGCATTAGCGAAGCAATAGAAGCGGCATTCTGCAATGCTGAGCGAGTTACTTTTGTAGGATCAATTACGCCGGCCTTGACTAAGTCTTCGTACTCATCCGTCGAAGCGTTGTAGCCATAGTTCGGATCTTTTTGGCTCTTCACCTTTCCTACAACAATGGCACCCTCAATTCCACCATTCAATACGATTTGACGGATAGGCTCTTCACAAGCGCGGCGCACAATGGTGACACCGAACTGCTCATCTTCATCCAACTTCAGCTTTTCCAGTACGACCGATGCGCGCAGCAGAGCAACGCCACCGCCTGGGACAATCCCTTCCTCAACGGCTGCCCGAGTAGCATGCAAAGCATCCTCAACGCGAGCCTTTTTCTCTTTCATTTCGGTTTCTGTAGCAGCGCCCACTTTGATGATGGCCACACCGCCAGCAAGCTTCGCCAACCGTTCCTGCAATTTCTCACGATCATAATCTGAAGTTGTTTCTTCAACCTGATTGCGCAGTTGCTTAATGCGACCTGCAATGCTTGCCGCCACACCAGCGCCGTCAATGATAGTGGTGTTGTCCTTATCCACCGTGACCCGCTTGGCCCGGCCCAGATCTTCCAACTGAATGCTTTCCAGCTTAATGCCAGTCTCTTCCATAATGGCTTTGCCGCCAGTGAGGATTGAGATATCTTCCAACATAGCTTTGCGACGATCGCCAAAGCCTGGTGCCTTTACCGCGCAAACATTGAGGGTTCCACGCAGCTTGTTGACTACCAGAGTAGCCAGGGCTTCCCCTTCCACTTCTTCTGAGATAACCAACAGTGGCTTACCGGAACGGGCAATCTGCTCAAGCAGTGGAAGAATGTCCTTCATGCTGCTGATCTTCTTTTCGTGAATCAGAATGTAAGGATCTTCAAGCACACATTCCATGCGCTCGGGGTCGCTTACAAAGTACGGAGAGAGATAGCCGCGGTCGAACTGCATGCCGTCGACGGTCTGCAGCTCAGTGGTCATGGTCTTCGATTCTTCAACCGTGATCACGCCATCTTTGCCCACTTTCTTCATCGCTTCTGCAATCACATCGCCGATGGTGGAATCGCTATTGGCGGAAATGCGGCCCACTTGGGCAATCATGTCGCCAGAAACTGGTTTGGAGAGCTTTTTCAGTTCTTCAACAGCCAGTTCTACAGCCTTATCAATGCCACGTTTGATGGCCATCGGGTTGGCCCCGGCGGTCACTGCTTTCACGCCTTCACGATAAATTGCTTGGGCCAGAATGGTGGCGGTGGTGGTGCCGTCGCCAGCAACATCGGAGGTTTTAGATGCGACTTCGCGCACCATCTGAGCACCCATGTTTTCCAGGGGATCTTTCAGTTCCACTTCTTTGGCCACCGTCACACCGTCTTTGGTGATGGTAGGTCCGCCGAACTTTTTCTCAAGAACAACGTTGCGACCGCGGGGTCCAAGCGTCACTTTCACCGCGTCGGCGAGTTGATTCACAC
Organism: Acidobacteriota bacterium; assembly: GCA_031394025.1. Lineage (GTDB taxonomy): Bacteria > Acidobacteriota > Terriglobia > Bryobacterales > Bryobacteraceae > JANXSF01. Next base: position 5,074 of record JANMWO010000414.1, on the reverse strand, counting down.
CGCGCAGGATGGCCTGCCGGGATTGGTCACTGTATGTAATTTGTTTTGCCATGAATGATTTCCTATTCGTCGTTTATAACTATTTGGCGGACTTATCAAGAACTGCGAAAACTTCGTCTTCGCGCATGATGATGTATTCAGTGCCAGCCAGCTTGGTTTCGTTGCCTGAGTACTTTCCAAAAAGGATGCGGTCGCCTACCTTGACGTCCAGGGGAACCAATGTTCCATCTTCCATCCTCTTGCCGTGTCCAATGGCGAGCACTTCGCCTTCCTGCGGTTTTTCCTGAGCAGAATCCGGGATAAAAAGGCCGTTCCGCTTGGTTTCTTGTTCCTCAATCCGCTTCACAACAATACGGTCATATAAGGGTCGAATGTTCATGTTCCTAATTTCCTTTTAATTTGCAATTCGGTACGCCGATCAGCTTTTTTGGCCTTGATCGCCTGGTATCGGGAATCTTTTGAAATCATCTGCCGTACTTGATCGGTCAGTTCCTGCCAATCCCTGATAAAGTAACCGGCTCTGTCTTGCGCCATCACTTCGGCGCGCTTTTCTTCCAGAATGGCAATGACCGCCAAAGTCTCTGTTCGGTCTTCTTCCGCTTGTTTACTGGCAGCACCTTCAAAAGCCCTGGCTACGCGATCAAACTCTGCGTTAACCTTCAGCTTGATCTGCTGTGCCCATTCGATTTGGTTTGCTGTACCCGTCACAATCTTAACAGTAACCTACTTTTAGAACTCACATTTTTTTATTGCAGGGCAGTTACTTGAACCGCTTCTTATACTGAAAATCCATACCAAACGACCCGTTTTCATCGCGCACCACAACCATGGACCACTGTTTGTTCAAATCCCATTCCACCCGCACAATCTGTTGCTGGGTGCTTGCCAGGTTGGTGACAAAGGTCATGGTAACGTCGCGGGAAATCTGTTGTTCAATGGTTACCCGCGCTTGGGGAGTGCCTGCCAAACTGCTTAACTGCGGGTCAATTTTCAAACGGCTCACACCAAAAAGACGCTCCAGCCGCCCAGCCACCGGGGCAGCCAAAGCTTGTCCTAATAACGAATTCGCACTGTTATTGATCAAGTCATTCTGCGTAGTTTGAGCATTGGCCACACTGGACGCAGTATCAGGATCGCGACCAACGGTAAGCAGACCAATGATTTCCTGCGATTGCCGAGGCGGGTCTGACCGGTAACTGATGTTCAACTTTTTGATGGGCCCAGTGAAGCTTACCGTCACGGTAACTCCGCGCACTCTGGTTTCAAGATCCATGTTCAAGGTGGGTTCAATTCTGGCTGAGTTATAGAAGCCGATTTCCCCACGTTGAATTATGTATTTGTTACCGAAGAAATTAATGTCACCCTGGTTCACCTGAATGCGCCCCAGCAAACTGGGGCGTAGGGCGGAACCGCGCAATCGAAGGTCAGCATCGGCCTGCAGGTCGCTGGTCAGCGTGCTCTCCAAAGTGGCATTGGGAGCGGTTAGTATCCGCACATCGAACTGCATACCTTTCAGCAGATCACTTTGAGCGGAAGGTGCCGGAGGCGTGGCTCTGGATGCTTGCGCAAGAATGCTACCCAGATCGCTTTTGGGCGTAAAGCCAGAACGTAAAATTTCAATCTTACCGGCCAGCAGACTGGCGGAACTGGATCCGGTTAGCGTAAGGTTGGCATCGGCCAGGGTGCTAACGCCTTCCGGGTAGCGCATCCGCACACGGTTCGCGGTGGCCTGCAAACGGTAGTACATTTCCTTGCCAACGTCTTCAATGAATCCGGAAAGTGCCAGGTCACCACCGCCCGCCTGGGCTGTAAGTCTATTGTCAATGGTGGCCCGTTTGTTATCGAAAAGAAGGGCTCCATTTACTTTGTCTAATCCGGTGGGTAAGCCTTCAAAAAACAGCGACGCATTCTTCAATTCCAACTTGCCGAACACCTGAGGATTTTCCAGTGAGCCCCGCACAGAGGCATCTACCACAGCCATACCCGCAGCAATCACATCGGGGTTGAACGTGCGTGCAATGCCCAATTCCAGACTACCCTTCACTTTCAAATCCCAAGGATTTTTACTGGTAAGCGAGAAATTGCCAGAGGCTTCCAGTTCGGTATTCTTACCATCGAACTGAGCTTGTTCCAGGCGCAGCGTTTTGCCGTCAATCGCGATCAGCACCGGCTTCTTGCTGCGGAAAATAAGTTCTGGAATCTTTGCGCTAATCTGTTTTCTGCTGGGCTTGATTTCAAATGAAGGAATGCGGATTTGCCCTTTCCATTTATCCGCATCAAAGGCTGGCCCATTGATCTGGACTTCGCCGGCAATGGCCCCTTCAATCTGCCAGAAAGGGCTGCGTGAGCCCTTGAAGAAATCTTGTAAGTTACCCAGCGGCAGGGCCGCCAGTTTCATGGTCACTTGCGATGGAAACGCTTTACCATCAAGCTGGCTTTGACCGTCAATCTTCAGTTCGGAACCGCGCAACGTTCCAATGGCCGAAAACGTCAATTGATTACCCCGAGTGACCGTAGTGGCGCTGATATTGCCAACGGGCACCCCATCAAATATCACTTGATCCAATACAGCCTGGCCGTTCAAGTTTTCCAGCTTGGGTGTTCCGTTGACCAGTTGAAAACCGGTGCTGCCTATCCAGGACAACCTTCCATCCAGTGCTAATTTCAGGTCGCGAAATTGCTGCCAGTGCGAAAGCGCAGTGGGCGGATAAACCAGATCCAACGTGCCTGCTCCATTCTTCCAGGACGCAGGTTCCGCAATAGCACCCTTTGGGATGAATTCGCCTTTGGCTTCCAATCGCAACGAATCGGTGGAGATCACCGATTCCAAAACTTTCAGCTTGCCGTCGCGGAAATCTGCGGTGGCCGTTAGCTTCTCAACTGGTTGCCCATTGATATTCAAAGCCAGCGCTTCTATGCGTAAACCGCTGACTTGCGGGCGGTCAACGGAACCATTGATTTGGGCGCTGCCCGACGCTGTTCCTGTTTTTGAAAGATCAGGAAAGAAACGGCCCACCGGGACATTGGTAAACGTTCCAGAGGCCACGATTTGCGTTGCCCTGGTGGCCTTCCAATCCACTAGCGGCATGGTTAAGTTGCCCGCAACTCGCATGGTGCCTTGCTGCACATCCAGGCCGGTCAACTTCAAATCACTTTCGGAAACAGCAACGGTGGTGTGCAATTTTTCGTACTTGCTGTTGTCGTAAACAAAGGACGTAAGATTCAGATCGCCTGCAATGCGTGGCTTACTCAGGTCGCCATCCACTGTACCTAAAAATTCGGCTTTCCCTTCGTCCAATTCCACGGGTAGTTTGTCAACGCCAAGAAGTTTAAGAACAGGTGCCAGATCGTCGAAATTCGTGGTTTCAGCGTGTGCCCGCGCTGTTTGATTCAGTTCCCCTGAAAATTCAACGCGCGATGCATCGGTCACCAAATACGAATCGGAAAATTTCAGTTGCCTGCTACGCTGATCAAATTCCAGGCCTGCAAAGCCGGTTAGCGAAGGTTGACCTGCTACCGGTGAAATGGTCACTTTCGCAGTTCCACTGCACAGCGACGATGGACCCAGTCGGCAATCTAAGCTGACTGGCCCGGAGACGATTCCATTCCACGGCAGCGCATCCAACTGTTTACTGAACTGAGGTTGGGTGGCCAGTAGTGCACGCAGTTGCGAGTCTTTTACGTACCCATCCAACACAAGATCATGCCAGGTATTCAAGTTCGCTTTGCCTTCAAAAATGCCTTCTGCGGAAGCTACTTGTAATTGTTCCAACCGCATGCCTTCATGGTTCAAATCCAACTGGCCGCGCATGGTTGCCTGGGTGGCTCGATATTGGTCGAAGGCGTAGTTCAATCCATTGCCGGAAACGGTGCCTGCAAGCTTATACTTCTTCCAATCGGTTGCTTCGAAGGTGCCATCGAAGCGCACTTTACCGGTGGCCTTACCGGGAATTGCCGGGGGCCACATTTCCGCTGCGTCCACTAGCGCCGTCACTTTAAGTTTGGTGGTGAGTGATTCCAAGTCAGTAACTCTGCCCTTGGCAATGGCTGACGACAAACCTGAATCCACCACCAGGGAACGGATGTCGGCACCATCTTTATCAATCGATAAAGTGGCATCTGTGTTGAATAACATTTTCGGAAAATCCGGGGCAACTAGCTGCAACTTGCGCGATGAGAATGTGCCAAGGTATTTCCGTGTGGGTGCTTCGTAGGAAAAACGAAGCTCCACGCGATCCCCATGCGCGCTGAACGGTAGACGACGATCATTGTAATCCACCACGCCATCTTCAACTTCAAATCGGCGTACGGCCAGGTCTATAACTTCTTCCAAAATCGACTTGCTTGTCTTGCGGCCAACAGGAGGCTTTGGAAGATTGGTTGACCCATTGGCCCGAACTTCAATGCGGATGCGCGGCTTTCTTACCACCAAAGAAGCCAGACGAACACTGGTGCGTACGGCGGTGTCTGCGCGTAGCCCAATTTCCACTGACTCGGCCGTTAAAAGCGCAGGAACATTCACCGCTTCTGTACCGTGTAGCTTGAACTGGTTCACCGTGGCGACTTGAGTTTTCCAATCGAAAGTCAGGTGGCTGAATTCCACTTTACCTCCGGTAGCTTTTTCCACTTCAGCAATCACACGCTCATGAATGCCATCGCGAAACCATTGCGATTTTAGAATGAAGTAAGTCGTTGGAATTGCAATAAGAACCAATAACAACAGTAGTCCCAGCGTCCAGCGGATGATTTTGCGAGCGCGCTTCATTTGAAACTCTCTTCGCGAATTTCAACGCGGGTGCGGGTACGAACTTCATCCAGCCAGGCGTAAAGAGATTTGTTCAGCCGTTCGCCAATTAACGCTTCTTCAATCTGCGGCGTTGCCTGCTCTATTGTCAGTTTTGATTTTCCTGCAAGATTCTTGGCATAGTAATCTTCCACTTCCACAGGGGCCACTTGCAGACCGACGCGAAATCGCGAGTTGGTGAAACGAATCAGTGTCAGTTGCCAAAGCAGATACTCTCGCAAATCGCGTTCATCCAAACGATATTTCCCCAACGTTTCCACATAGGCCGCA
>JANMWO010000357.1:0-1776 GCA_031394025.1 Acidobacteriota bacterium | reverse complement strand
TAAACGCCGGTGCCACCCTCGCGCCCACTGCCGCCATTGATCACATTCGCGCTCGAAAAGGTGGTGGATAGACCGTAGTGGCCGTTGATGAAATACGAGCGCTCGTAGCAATGGCTGTGGCCGGTGAGGACGAGATCGACGCCGCCCGCCTCGAGGAGCGGCAGCACGTTCTGCCGCATCTCGACGAGCTCGGTCTCGGTGTCCGAATTATGCGAGCCTTTCGTGTAAGGAGGATGATGCCAGAACGCGATGAGCCAGTCCTGCGTGGTCGATTGCAAATCCGTCTGCAACCAAGTGAGCATCGGGCTTCCCGGCTGGCGGCTCGAAGTCATCGAGTCCAGCGCGATGAAGTGAATCCGGCCGTAATCGAACGAGTAATACTTCTCGGTGCCCGACGGCATGCCGCCGGCCTCGCCATTCGTCGGGAAGGTGAAGATTTGGAAATACGGAATCGTCAGCGGCGGATTCGTCGCCTGCGCGGTTTCGTGATTGCCGATCGCCGACCAGAGCACCGACTGCCGCAGGTAGCTCGGATACATGTCGAAGACGGCGGCCTGGAATTCCGCGTCAGTCCCGCTGTTGTAGGCGTTGTCGCCGAGCATCAGCCAGACGTCGGTGTAGCGCCCCGCGGCGAAACTCGTGTAGCCGTTGCGCACGCTCGCGGCGGTGGCGTTCGCGGTGCCCGAATCGCCGAGCACCCAGATGCGCGTCGGCTGCGCGGTGCCGGCCGGCGGCGCGGTGAAGAATGAAAAGTCCGCGCCGGTGGCGAGCGTCGCGGTGGTCGTGCCGACCGAGTAGAAATACTGCGTGTCCGCGGTGAGCCCGCTGACCTGCACTTGGTGCTCGGTGGTCGCGGTGGCGTTGTCGGCGGTGAGGTTCAAATTCGCGGCGCTCGTGCCGAAGCGGACGCGGCTGTTGCTCGCGATGTCGGTCCGCCATCTCACGATCACACTCGCCGGCGTGCCGGTCTGCAAATACGGCCCGCGCGTCACGACCGGCGCGCCGCTTTGCTGGAATCCGGCGACCCAGAGCGGGCCATTCAGGAGCGTGCCGTTGATCCCGCTACCCGCGCTGTCGCCCGCGACCGTGCCGCTGCCTTCGTTGAGGCCCCAGCGCCCGAGCAGGCCCGCGGCATTGAGAATCTCCGCGTCCTTGTTCGCCGCAATGTCCGCGGCGGTGCGCGCATAATTCCAGATCCGCACTTCGTCGAGCACGCCGGCAAAAAAGCCCGCCGCAACGCCCGTGGAAGTGAGCGCGGAGCCGAGCGCCGCGTGCTGGATGCTGTCCGCCCGCGGCGGCCTGCTGACGGTGAGTTCCGCCTCCAGCGAGCCATTGAGAAAGAGCTGCCACTTCGTCCCGTCGTAAGTCGCCGCCGCGTGATACCAGACGCCGTTTGAGATCGGCGTCACGCCCCCGACCGGATGATTCAAACCTGGAGTGACGCCGCCCGCGCCTTCCTCAAAATCCGCGCACAGCACATTGTCCGACGCGCGGATACCGAGGAAATAGTTCATGTCCACATTGCTCGCATCGGCCTCGGCGCGGCCTTTGGAAACCAGCGGGATCGCCGTCACCCCGCCCGACCCCGTGCTCGTGCTCACGCCGGTTCCGGCGCGCTTGAACCAAGTCTCGACCGTGAACGTCGCGCTGCCCAGTCCCGGCGCGGGTCCGAAGGTGACATAGTCGTTCACGCCATCGAATGAGAGTGCGGTGACCGCAGCGCGCACATCGGTTGCGGAGGCGAAAAGGAGCGCGGTGACGAGCAGGAGCCAGGTG
>JANMWO010000353.1:0-2652 GCA_031394025.1 Acidobacteriota bacterium | reverse complement strand
ACGGTTGCTCCGCCCCATATCCGGAATCCAACCGGGGCATCGCGGTAGGCGCCGATGTCGAATGCTGCGCCTTCCTTTTCCAGCATCGAAACAATATTTTTGGCGTGCTTCGCTTGATCCTCTTCAGAAAGTGCCGTGTAGGCTGGATCGATGATCTTCAGGCAGATGGATGTGCTGGAGCGGATGGCTTTGTCTTCTGCCAAAAATGCTGCCCAGGTGGACGTTGCCACCCAATCTTCAATCACTTTCAAATTCGCTTCGGACCGTGCCACCAACCCAGCCAGACCGCCAATGCTTTCGGCCCACTTCAAGCCGTCGATGGCGTCTTCCACACACAACATAGATGGGGTGTTGATGGTTTCGCCAGCGAAGATGCCGGAAATTAATTTGCCGCCTTTGCTCATCTGGAAAATCTTGGGAAGCGCGCGGGCCGGGGTGAATTGCTCCAATCGCTTTACGGCGCGGGGACTCAGCGCGATCATGCCATGGCCACCTTCACCGCCCAGCACCTTCTGCCAGGACCAAGTCACGACGTCGAGTTTGTGCCAGGGCATCTGCATCGCGAATACTGCGGAAGTGGCATCGCATATCGCCAATCCTGCACGATCAGCGGGAATCCAATTGCCATCGGGGACGCGTGCACCGGATGTGGTTCCATTCCAAGTGAAGACCACGTCGTTGTTCCAGTTCACTTTGCTGAGGTCGGGCAACTGGCCATAGGCGGCTTTGGTAACCACCAGATTCTCCAGCTTCAATTGGCTTTTGCAATCGGTCGCCCAGCCGCTGCCGAAACTTTCCCAGCAAAGCACTTCAACGCCACGTTCGCCGAGCAGAGACCACATGGCCATTTCAATTGCACCGGTGTCGGAGGCGGGTACTATGCCAAGCACGTAATCATCGGGCATGCCGAGGATCTTTTTACTGCGGTCGATGGCTTCAGCTAGTTTGGTCTTGCCGATTTTGGCCCGATGGGAGCGTCCCACGGCGGCACCTTTTAATGCATCGAGCGACCATCCTGGTCTTTTTGCGCAGGGTCCAGAGGAAAAACAGGGATTCAGGGGAGTCTTAGTTGGCTTCATATATTGTTGTCTGCTTCTTTTCGAATGTTGGAAGGAACAAGCGTCAGGCTGCTGCATCACGCTACAAGATCCTACATATATTCTATCGAAATCGCTACCGACGGATTCTACTGCGGTATTTTCCAGCGGAGCATGTAGCCGATGCGTATTTGGTATCCTAAAGGTTCACTCCCTCATCATGCACAGCAAGAAGCAAAGGCTACTGACTCTGGGTTCTATCCCTCTATATCTACCTGGATTTACTGCTTGGCCCATCTTGGCTGACTTTGCAAAACGGCTACCTTGTTGAGTTTGGTTAGGGTGTGGCCGCGCGGTTGCAGCATGTTCTGCAACATTCTGTTTGAAGAAAAAATAAAAGGAAGAAATGAAAATCCTAGTAGCTGAACCAATGGCCGCTGCCGGTATTGAACTACTGAAAGCGCAGCCCGGTTGGGACGTGATCGTATCCAACCCCAAGGAATATGCCCAGTATTTGGGCGATATCGACGCTCTGCTTGTGCGCAGTGCCGTCAAAGTGAACGCTGACCTTTTATCGAAGGCGCCGAAACTGAAAGTGGTTGGCCGGGCTGGTGTCGGCGTAGATAACGTGGACCTGCCAGCGGCCACCGCCGCCGGTGTCTTGGTGATGAACACGCCTGGTGGAAACGCTATTTCCGTAGCTGAACACACCCTGGCCCTGATGTTGTGCATGGCCCGTGCGATTCCGCAAGCCAGCGCATCCACGAAGTCTGGCAAGTGGGAAAAGAAGAAGTTCATGGGTAACGAACTGCGCGGCAAAACGCTGGGCGTAGTGGGCCTGGGCTCTATTGGTCGCGAAGTTGTGAAGCGGGCGCGCTCCTTTGAAATGCGCATTCTGGCTTCCGATCCCTTTGTTTCCACGCAAGCAGCCACAGACATTGGCGTGGCGCTAGTTGATTTGGCTCAGCTTTGTGCGGAGTCCGATTACATTACGCTGCACATGGCGCTAACCCCGGAAACCACCGGGATGTTCAACGCCACAGCCTTCGCCAACATGAAGCAGGGCGTGCGCATTATCAATTGCGCCCGCGGCGAACTGATCAATCAACCGGCACTTGTGGAAGCCATGAAATCGGGCAAAGTTGGCGGCGCTGGACTGGACGTATTTGAAGTGGAACCGCCGGTGGCTGACGACCCGATGCTGGCACTGGAAGGCTTGATTGCGACGCCACACATTGGTGGATCGACAGAAGAAGCTCAGGAAATTGTTGGCGTGAAAATCGCTGAACAGGTGGTGGAATACCTGGCCCACGGAGTGGCCATCAATGCGGTGAACATGCCCGCAATGTCGCCTGATCAGTATAAAACCGTTGGACCTTACATCGCACTAGCGGAACGATTGGGCACCTTTGCTGCTTATGCGGCGGAAGGCAACCCAAAGTCTGTGCGCATGATCTATTCTGGTCGGATAGCGGAATTCAACACCACGTTGCTACGCAACTCCGGCTTGGCTGGAGTGCTGTCACGCTCAACTGGCACCAAGGTCAATTTGGTGAATGCCATGCCGATTGCTGCGGAGCGTGGACTGGCGGTGGTGGAACGTCATGAGAATCGG
>JANMWO010000339.1:0-3252 GCA_031394025.1 Acidobacteriota bacterium | reverse complement strand
GGCCTCCATCGCTGCATTAATAATTTCCGCAATTTCCTTACTGGCCAATACAGCTTCCGGCGTTTCTGAGCTGGTTAGTTCGTTTTCAATCGGGGAAGTTTCATCGTCGTCGTCGGATTTATAGGAATTTTCTGAAACCGTCGGGTTGCGCTTTAGGTCCATCAAGGCTTTTTTGGCCGTGTTGACCGCAATTCGGTACAGCCAGGTGTAAAACTGGGCTTCACCTCTGAACTGGGCCAGAGCGCGGTAAGCCCGAATGAACGTTTCCTGAGAAATGTCTTCCACCAGATCCACATCGCGAACCATGCGCCCGATCAGGCGCTGAATCCGCCGCTGGTATTTGATGACCAGTAGCTCAAACGCTTTTTGGTCACCCGCCAGAGTGCGTTCGACCAGCATAGTGTCACTGTCGGCAGTCTTTCCAACCTGGAACGGTGGTAAATCGGTGGTCATGACTCTATTCGCGGGACTTCAACAGGGTGCATAGCGCTTGATACTGACACAGCCAAATCGGGTGAGACAGAAGACTCGTCAGGCAGCAAATCGTGCTGCAGGGCGGAAGCTGACTTGTGCGGCGAATACACGGCCCGGCGCAAATCCAGCCAACGCTCTGGCATGGTGTTTCGCTCCAGCCAGAGCCACAAGCTTGCTCCAGTCTTGTTTTCTAGCTGAAGCAGCAGCGTGTGCTGGAAATCAGCAATGACCGAAAGTTCCTGCTCGGTACTGCCGGTCTGGTAGCTTGGACTTTCCCAACGCCACGCTTCGCCATTCCATGCTAATTGGCCGCTTGGAGGGTGATTCCAGCGGGTTCGGGCTGCAACGCCAGCGCCCAGCACGGCAGAAAATGCCAATCCCATACGCCAGTCAAATTGCGAAATGCTATGGAACCAGAATAACACCGCAAGCAGCCCGGCAAGCCACAATGCCAGCAACGATGAACCCAAAAAATGGGAACGCCCCAACGGATAGACGACCGGCGGGGCGTTATGACGATTCAAGGGCGGTCAGGGCTCTGATGTGCGACTGGGCAGGAAAACCAAGGCCCCTTAGACGCGCTTGAATACCAGCGTGCCATTGGTGCCACCAAATCCGAAATTGTTTTTGACTGCAATTTCCAGGGTGGCGTCACGCGCCGTGTTGGCACAAAAATCAAGATCACACTCTGGATCCTGATTAAAGATGTTAATAGTGGGCGGAATTTTTTGATGGTGCAACGCCAATACGGTAAACACTGACTCAATGCCGCCTGCGCCGCCGAGCAAGTGACCCGTCATGGATTTGGTCGAGCTGACGACAAGATCTTTGGCATGGGCACCAAAGGCGGCCTTGATGGCATTGGTTTCGTTCAAGTCGCCCAGCGGAGTCGAGGTGCCGTGCGCATTGAGGTACTGGACCTGATCGGCATTGACGCCGGCATTTTTCAAAGCCATGGCCATCGAACGACGCGGCCCGTCGATGTCAGGCGCAGTCATGTGATACGCATCGGCGCTCATGCCAAAACCTATAACTTCAGCATAAATCTTGGCGCCGCGCGCTTTGGCGTGTTCGTACTCTTCGAGCACCACCACGCCGCTGCCCTCGCCCAGTACAAAGCCGTCACGGTCTTTATCCCAGGGGCGCGAAGCTGTTTTTGGGTCTTCATTGCGGGTCGAGAGTGCTCGGGCCGCTGCAAAACCGCCCACACCCAAGGCCGACACGGTGGCTTCAGAGCCTCCGGCCACCATGACGTCGCAGTCACCATACTCGATCATGCGGGCCGACAAGCCGATAGCATGAAGGCCGGTGGTGCAGGCCGTCACGACGGCAATATTTGGGCCCTTGAAGCCGAACTTGATAGACACATGCCCGGAGATCATGTTGATGATGGTCGCTGGCACAAAAAATGGGGAGATGCGGCGCGGGCCGCGATTCACCAACTCGCCGTGCATCTGCTCAATCAGCGGTAAACCGCCAATACCAGAGCCGATATTGCAACCAATACGCGTTGCCATCTCATCGCCGAGGGCATCGCCGGTAGGCAAACCGCTGTCAACCACCGCCTGGCACGCTGCAGCCAGACCCAGATGAATGAAGCGGTCCATGTGCCGGGCTTCTTTTTCAGGGATGTAATCCGCGATGTCGAATCCCTTGACCTCGCCTGCGAACTTGCAGGCGAGGTTGCTTGCATCAAAATGGGTGATCAGGTCAATGCCAGGGGTTCCGGCAAGCACATTGGCCCAGGATTCGGCCACGGTATTGCCTACCGGGCTGACACAACCCAGACCTGTCACAACGACACGACGACGGCTCATTCAGTAATCCTGAAAAAATCTTGAAAGGCACGGAGACCTCTCAGGTTTGATAACAGCAAGGGCGAAAGCCCCGAAAACCGCTGCACGACTCGCCGTAATGACAAGCGTAGCCGATCGTAATCGGCAGCAAAGCGCGACAAAGACCGTCCGACCCTGCGGACTGGACGACCCAGGACGAGTGATGCAGATGTTCCTCAAGCCTTTTGGTGGGTATTCGCGTAGTCAACCGCGTTTTGGACGGTTGTGATTTTCTCGGCATCCTCATCGGGAATCTCGATGCCAAACTCGTCCTCCAGAGCCATGACCAGTTCTACGGTGTCAAGTGAGTCAGCGCCCAGATCGGCCACAAAGGCTTTTTCACTGGTGACTTGACCTTCTTCCACGCCAAGTTGTTCGGCAATGATTTTCTTAACACGTGCTTCGATATCGCTCATAGTTCCCTCTGAGGGTTGTAAATTAATCCGTGATTTTACAGCCTTAGAGTCGTTTCCCTAAGCACCGGGCCGGACGGATAAAAACCGGCTTCGATTTCCTGTGTTTTGCCTCCCTCAACCTACGGTTTTCCTGAAAGCCGCAAGTTCAAGAGCCTTGAGCACTACATGTACATGCCACCATTGACATGAATTTCCTGGCCCGTGATGTAAGCCGCTTGCGGACTGGCCATGAAAGCCACGGCATGCGCAATATCCTGGGGTTTGCCAAGATGGCCCAGGGGAATTTGAACCAAAAGGGCTTTTTGCTGATCCTCGGACAGGCTGGCGGTCATGTCGGTTTCAATAAAGCCTGGCGCCACGCAATTGACGGTGATGTTGCGCGAGCCCAGTTCGCGCGCCAACGCACGCGTCATGCCGGCCACGCCCGCCTTGGCTGCCGCGTAGTTGGCCTGCCCGGCATTGCCCGATGCCCCGACCACCGAGGTTATGCTGATGATGCGGCCATAGCGCTGCTTCATCATGGTTCG